>NZ_LZDE01000167.1 GCF_002009015.1 Microbulbifer mangrovi
GGTTTACAGTGGTCCTGAAAACCCGCCCCCGGTGCCTCGTCGCCACCGGGGAAATTCTCCTTACGCCGGTTCGGCAATCTTGACGATTTCTTCCTGGGTGGCCGGGCGGCGCTGCTTGCGCTCTTCCACGAACACGATTTTTTCGTCTTTCTCTTCGGTGTTCACAAACTGGCGGAAGCGCTTCAGCATCTCTGGATCATTGATCGCGGTTTTCCACTCACACTGGTAAGTGCCAACCACATTGCCCATCTGGCGCTCCAGCTCCTCACAGATACCCAGCTTGTCCTCGATCACCACCTCGCGCAGGTAATCCAGGCCACCTTCCAGGTTCTCCAGCCACACCGAAGTACGCTGCAACTTATCCGCCGTGCGCACGTAGAACATCAGCACCCGGTCGATATATTTAATCAGCGTCACATCATCCAGATCCGTCGCAAACAGATCCGCGTGACGCGGACGCATACCGCCGTTACCGCATACATACAGGTTCCAGCCGTTCTCCGTCGCAATCACACCGATATCTTTACTCTGCGCCTCCGCACACTCGCGGGTGCAACCGGAAACCGCCATCTTTATCTTGTGTGGCGAACGCAGACCCTTGTAGCGATTCTCAACAGTCAGCGCCATGCCCACACTGTCCTGCACCCCGAAGCGACACCAGGTACTACCCACACAGGACTTCACCGTACGCAGCGACTTACCGTAAGCGTGTCCCGTCTCAAAGCCCGCATCCGTCAGCTCGCGCCAGATCTCCGGCAGCTCTTCCAGGCGTGCACCAAACAAATCGATACGCTGACCGCCGGTGATCTTGGTGTACAGGTCGTACTTCTTCGCCACCTCGCCGAGCACAATCAACTTCTCAGGAGTGATCTCACCACCGGCGATACGCGGTACGACTGAGTAGGTACCGTTCTTCTGCATATTCGCCATAAAGGTATCGTTGGTATCCTGCAGGCCAACATGCGGCTTCTCGTGGATGTGCTCGTTCCACAGGGAAGCAAAAATCGACGCGGCAGTAGGCTTGCAGATTTCACAGCCCTTGCCGGAACCGTGCTTGTGCAGCAGCTCGTCGAAGGTCTTGATCTCTTCTACCTGCACCATGTGGAAAATTTCCTGGCGGGTATAGGGGAAGTGCGGGCACAGGTCGTTGTTGACCTCCATCCCCAGTGCCGCCAGTTCGGTGTCCACCACGTTTTTCAGCAGCGCCGCACAGCCGCCACAGCCGGTGGATGCCTTGGTTGCATCTTTTACATCGCCCAGTGAGCAGCAGCCGCCCTGCACCGCACCGACAATGTCGCCCTTGCTCACGTTGTGGCAGGAACAGATGGTGGCCGTATCCGGCAGCGCGTCTGCACCGAGCGCCGGTGCCGCACCGTCCAGGGAGGGCAGGATCAACTGCTCCGGGTGCTCCGGCAGATCCATATCATTCAGGTGGTATTGCAGCAGGGTGTCGTAATCGCCGGTGTCGCCCACCAACACCGCACCGCGCAGCTTCTTGCCCTCGCTGTCGGTGATCATGCGCTTGTAGACGCCGGTCTGCTCGTCCACAAAAGTGATTGCTGCAGAACCTTCCGCGCGGCCGTGGGCGTCGCCGATAGAGCCCACTTCAACACCCAGCAGTTTCAGCTTGGTGCTCATATCCGCGCCGTTGAACTCCGCCGCTTCGCCACACAGCAGGGAAACCGCCGTACGCGCCATGGTGTAGCCGGGAGCAACCAGGCCGAAGATGAAGTTGTTGAACAGAGCACATTCGCCGATGGCGAAAATATTCTTGTCGGAGGTGCGACAGTGGTTGTCGATCACGATACCGCCGCGCTCACCCAGTTCGATACCGGCAGATTTCGCCAGACTGTCTTCCGGGCGGATACCGGCGGAGAACACGATCAGATCGGTATCCAGAGACTTGTCGCCCTTGAAGTTCATGCGCAGGCGACCACCATCCACTTCTTCGATCAGCTCGGTGGCGGTACTGGTGTGTACGGTCACGCCCAGTTCTTCAATTTTTTCGCGCAGTAGCTTGGAGCCACCCTCGTCCAGCTGTACCGACATCAGGCCGGGGGCGAATTCCACCACGTGGGCTTCCAGCCCCAGCTGTTTCAGTGCGTTTGCCGCTTCCAGACCCAGCAGGCCACCGCCCACTACCACACCCACCTTGCCTTCTTTGGCAGCGGCCTGGATTTTGTCCAGGTCTTCCAGGGTGCGGTAAACAAAGCACTTGTCGTGTTGATGGCCGGGAATTGGCGGAACAAACGGATAGGAACCAGTGGCAAGCACCAGGTGATCGTAAGACTCGGAGGCACCGCTCGCAGAAGTGATTATTTTGGCTTCGCGGTCGATGCTGATGGCGGCATCGTTCAGGCGCAGGTCGTAGCCCCACTCGCGGTACTGTTCAACCTTGCCCATGGCCAGGTCGTCCGCAGTGCGGCCGCCGAAGTATTCGGAGAGGTGAACCCGGTCATAAGCGGGACGGGGTTCGGCACAGAATACCAGCACGTCGAACATTTCCCGTTCGGGACGGTTTGCCAGTTGTTCCAGGAAGTGGTGACCCACCATGCCGTTGCCGATGACGACGATTTTTTGCTTAACCATGATCTCTGCCGTATTTAACTAAGTCTGGTACCAAGTGGTGGTGCCTGAGACTCGCGACAGAAGGAAAGCGGGGTGGACCGGGGAAGCGGAAGGCTGCACGGGCATCCCCTCTTCTGTCGAAGAGTGTCAGGCGCCGTTGCCTTGCTAAAAGAATTTCAGATTGTGACAAATAACATTCAATCTCTGTGCCAACTTGCGGAAGGCCGCCAGACACGGGGAAAACACTGGATTTATGCTTTCTGCGAAATATCTCGCGGAATCGGGCGCGACAAATTGGTGCGAATCCTGAGTTTGCGCCCCAAGTTGGCACGCGGACCCAGGTGGGTGGTCACAGTGAGGTGATCACAGCGGGATGGTCATAGGAAGTACAGCAGGTGCGACAGGATCGCCAGTACAGCCACCACCTGCCAGAACAGCAAGGGATTGCGCTCCATCAGCGGCGGTTTCTCACGATTGATGAACTTGCTATTCGGCGTGCTGAGATCGTGCACGAATTCCGACAGTGCCGGGTAGCGGTTCCTCGGATCCGGCGCACACGCACGGCGCAGGGCACCATCGATCCATTCCGGTAGATCCTCCCGGTGCCGGCGCGCGCTGAGGTAACGCATGTTGGCGTAACTTTTCAGATGGTAGTGGCTGCTGCCAAAGCGCTCTTTATAAGGGTAGTGGCCGGTCAGTAACTCATAGGCGATTACCCCGAGGGAAAAGATATCCGAACGATGACTCGCCGCGTCTCCCATAAAGTACTCGGGCGCGCAGTAATTCTTGCTGCCTGGCGGGGCGCTGTCCTGATAGCGCAGCAACTCCTGCAGGCCCGCCGCATTGGCGCCACCGAGATCGATCAGCTTCAGACGACCGTCGCTGTCCACCATGATGTTTTCGGGTTTCAGATCCCCGTGCACGATTTCCAGTCGCTGCAAGCGACGCAGCGCACTTACCAGCTGTTGTACCAGATTGCGGACCTGATCCAGCGGCGGCTCGGGATTCAGCTGCATCCACTGGCGCAGGTTCTGGCCATCCACATATTCCATGATGTGGTAGAGAAACTTGCGTTCCATGCGCGGCGGAAACACTTTGACCACCGTCGGATGCTCCAGCCTGCGCCCGGTCCACTCCTCGGCAATAAAACGCTCTATATAGGCCGGGTCATCAGAGTAGTTTTCCGAAGGCGCCTTGAGCGCGCGCAGCTCCTGAGACTCCATATCCCGCACCAGATACAGATAACTGCGACTGCTTGCGTGCAGCTCCTGCAAAACCTCGTAACCTTCAATCCTGTTGCCGGGCTGCAGGGGAGGGGGGAAGGGCAGGTCGCCGGTGGCCAGCATCAGATCGTCGGTGTCCAGAGACTCCAGCGCATTTACCTGACACAGTGCGAGGCTCAGATTATCTTCACTGCCATTTCCCAGCGCCGCCGCAATCAGCGGCTGCGCCGCCTGCAGACCGTGGGTGGAAAGGATCTCCGCGAACTGTGCCTGTGGCAGGAAATCGTGAACACCATCGGTAGTTACACAGAACAGATCACCCGCCTGCAAAGGCTCCTGCCGGTAATCCACCTCGATATGCGCATCCATCCCCAGCGCCCGGCTCAAAAAAGTCCGTCCCGGTCCCAGAGCGCGACTGTGATCCCGGGTCAGACACTCCAGCCTGCCCTCGCGCAAACGATAAATCCGCGAATCGCCGATATGAATCAGGTGTGCCGTAGCGCCCTTCAACACCACCGCCGAAAAGGTCGTCAGCCAACCGCGCTGTACCTCATCCGCACCGCCACTCTGCCGGTAAAGCCAACCGTTCAGCGCGTGCAACACCCGCGCCGCCGCCTGCTTTACCGACCAGGAATCCGGCGTGCTGTAATAATCGGAAATAAACCCACTGATCGCCGCCCGCGCCGCCGCCCCTCCGGCCTCCGCACTGCCCACACCGTCGGCAATCGCCGCCAGCGAACCGCGATAACGCCGCTCACTGCCGGTGGCCCGATATACGGCCACCGCATCGTCGTTATACGCGCGCGGGCCGCACTCGGTCGCTGTGGCGAATTCCAGGTTTTCCGAGTTGGAAGCCTGTAGTTCGGAATCTGGCACGATGGTGGTTTCGCAGGTTTGGTTCAAAGTAGTGTCGGTAACAGTATGGGGTTCGAAGTTAAGCGATGCGCCGATAAACGGTTTCGAGACCTTCAAAAACAGGATGTTTTTGCAGAGCCCCCAGGGATGGGTT
>NZ_LZDE01000168.1 GCF_002009015.1 Microbulbifer mangrovi
GTATTCACAGCGGTTTTGAAAACCCATACCCAGTGTTTTGGCGCCTCCGGGCAAAATCTAAAGCCCAATTTCTGCAGCACGGGTCCACAGATCTCAACCAGACGGTATGGTCAGCGTCTGGCCCACCCGGATCATGGATGTCTGCATCCCGTTGGCCTTCTTCAGGTCCGCCACGGAAATGTTGTAGCGCGCAGCGATGCCAGACAGGGTATCACCCCGAGAGATGGTGTGCTTGCGGTCGATGCGATCACCGTTGGCGGCGAGCCAGCTGCCCGCCGGTGGGCGGGAAGTAAAGTGGGCCACTATACCCTCGCTGAGTTTTTCCGCCATTCTCTTCTGGAATGACGGGTCACGCAGCCGGCGGGCCTCCTGGGGATTGGTGATAAAGCCGGTCTCCACCAGAATCGACGGCACATCCGGGTTGCGCAGCACCGAGAAGTTGGCCTGCTCCACTTTCTTTTTATGCAAATGGGTAAAGGAACCCAGAGAGCGCAATACGCTGCCGCCAATATCCAGGCTCGCGTTCATGGTCGCCGTCATCGCCAGATCCAGCAAAACCCCGGCCAGGGTATCGTCCTTGTCACTGAGGCTCAGGCTACCGGCGCCACCGATAAGGTCAGACTCATTCTCCCGTTGCGCCAGAAAGCGCGCGGTTTCACTGGTAGCGCCGCGGGAAGACACCGCGTAGATCCCGGCTCCACGCGCATCCTTGCGGGTAAACGCATCCGCGTGAATAGATACGAACAGGTCTGCGCGCAGCTGGCGCCCCTTCTTCACCCGCTCGCGCAGGGGAATGTAGTAATCACCGGTACGCACCAGCTTGGCGGAGAAGCCGGACTGGCGGTCGATAGATTTCTGCAGGTAGCGCGAGATAGCGAGCACTACGTCCTTTTCCCGCAGGCCGCCGGGACCGAGCGCACCGGGATCCTCGCCGCCGTGGCCGGCATCGATGGCGATGACGATCTTCCGCTTGCCGCTCACCTGTACCTGCTCGATGGTTTTCTCTTCCACCTTGTCGCGGTCGTGCAGATCGATCACCAGGCGATCCGGGAGCTGTTCATGCCGGCGCAGGGCAAAGCTGCGCGGGTTGACCGGCTGCTTCAGATCCAGCACCACACGCAGGTCGCGTTTGTCTTTCACCGCATGGCGGACACCGGCGATCGGCGTATCCGTCAGCGGCAGTCCGTCGATCCCGGTAACCAGCTTCGCGCCGCTTACATCAATCACCACGCGATCTGGATTACTCAGCATAAACAGCTTGTGCTCGGCGGGACCGTTCAGATCGAACACCAGACGGGTGTGATCAGGGGCACGCCACAGGCGCACGCCTTCAACATCTGCGCTGCTCGCCTGAAAGGCTGGCAGCATCGCCATCGCCGCCAGCACCGAGCCCATCAATTTCATTTTCAGTCGCACCGACAATCCTGCTCCAATCATTATTATTGCCCTGTCGATTCCCTTGTCGTCCGTCCCTGACCACACATCTATATGATGATGTTAATAACTCCTAGCCAGCGAATACCGCTTTTGCCAGAACTTCACTACCCGCCTCACTCAGTGCCTTCAGGGTCAGCGCGCGGCCTTCCCCCTGCAGTTGCAGACTCAATTCGATATCCGGCGACGGCAGTACGCCGATACCGCGCTCGGACCACTCCACCAGGCTCAGACTGCCGGGGCCGAAATAATCCCGCACCCCCATGTATTCCAGTTCTTCCGCATCGCCCAGCCGGTAAAGGTCGAAGTGGTAGACCCGCTGCTCCCGTTCGCTGCCAACGCCAAACTCGTAAGGTTCCACCAGCGTATAGGTGGGACTTTTTACCGCGCCGCGATGGCCGAATGCGCGCAGCACGCCGCGGCTGAAGGTGGTCTTGCCGGCGCCCAGCTGTCCGCCGAGAAAAAACACCAGACCGGATGCCATGCCACTATCGATGCACGCCCGCCCCAGCGACTCACCGGCGGCGACGGTGGCGGCCTCATCGGCAAGATACAGGGTTTTATCCACAGGCTGTTCGCTCACATCGATTCCTCAATCCACCAGGGCGCGCACATGCGGTAGCAGGTCCGTCGCCAGCAGGCCGCGCTGGCCATTTTCTGCCGCGCGATCGCCGGCGGCGCCGTGCAGCCACACCGCAAGGCGCGCCGCAGCCGCGGGCTGCATTCCCTGACCGAGCAACGCGGCAATAATTCCGGTGAGCAGGTCGCCCATACCACCGGAGGCCATGCCCGGATTGCCGCTGTTGATCAGGTCGACCCCGTCACTGTGTGCAATCAGGGTGCCTGCGCCCTTAAGTATCACTACGCCGCTGAATTTCTGCTGAATCGCCCTCGCTGCTGCGACGCGATCGGCAACGACCTCTTCATTGGAAATACCGAGGAGCCGCGCCGCCTCACCCACGTGCGGAGTAAGCACCCAGTCGTCCCGCTGCACACCGGCGAGCACCCGGCCGCCGGCCAGGATATTCAGTGCATCTGCGTCCAGCACCAGTTTCGCCGTTGCGCGGCCGGCGCGGGCCAGCAACTGTTCGCTCCAGGGACTCCGGCCCAGTCCGGGACCCACCGCAATCACGTCCGGCGCCTCCAGCAGTGGCTCCAGTTCCTGACCAGAAACGACCGGCTGTGCCATCACTTCCGGACAGCGTGTCAGCGCTGCCGCTACATGTTCAGGACGCGATGCGAGAGAAATCAGGCCGGCACCGGCACGGGCAGCCGCTTCCGATGCCATCAGCGCGGCGCCACCGAAGCCATGATCGCCACCGACCACCATCACGTGACCAAACTGGTTTTTGTAGCTGTCTGCGGGGCGCGGCGGCAATCGCTCGAGGGAACTGCCGGGATGGCGGACCAGCGCCACAGGCACCTGTGGATAAATCTCCGGAGCCGCGCCGAGGTCGTCAAAAATCACTTCACCGGTAAGCGCCGGTCCGCGCCCCAAGTACAGGCCTGTCTTGCGTCCGATAAAGGTCACCGTTGCATCCGCCCCAACCGCGGCACCCTCTCCAGCCACACCGGTATCTGCGTTGAGGCCCGACGGCAGGTCCACCGCAAGTACCGGGCAGGGAGAGTTATTGATGTGGGCGATCACAGAGTCCATGGGCGCGCGCAATGCACCGCTGAAACCGGTACCGAGCAGTGCGTCCACCAGCACGGTGTGCTTTTCCGGGGCGGGCAGCTCCGCCAGGCTGGAAACGAGCGTCGCACCCTCGCGTTCAGCGAAGCGATAGGCTTCCAGGGCGTCGCCCTTGAGCTTATCCACAGGCACCGCCACAAACACCGTGACCGGGATCTGGCGCTGGGCGGCCAGACCGGCAATCACATAGCCATCACCACCGTTATTGCCGCCACCACAGAACACTTGAATACTACTCACATCTGGCCAGCGCTGGCGCAGGCAATCGTACGCAGCGCGTCCGGCGCGCTTCATCAACGCGAGACCGGGAATTTGCTGCTGGCTGATCACCAGCTGGTCCAGGCGACGCACGGCCTCGGCGGTATAGAGGTTTTGCGGTGCCGAAAGTGGTGAAGAATTCTGACTATCCATGGTATGTACTGCGTTCCAGCTGTGGTCAATTTTTAAACTGTGGCAAAATACCGATGATTATACCGCTTCAACCCACGAACCGCCGCACACAGGGTCACCCTATCTCCCATGAGTTCCTCCCCTGATTCTTCCGTCCTGCAAGACCTGGCCGCACAGATCCGAGTGTGGGGGCGGGAGCTGGGGTTCCAGCAGGTGGGCATCACCGATTGCCAGTTACAACAGCACGGGGAGCGCCTGCAGCAATGGCTGGATGCGGGCTACAACGGCGATATGGAGTGGATGGGAGCCCACGGGGACAAGCGCTGGCGGCCGGAATTGCTGGAGGAAGGTACCCTGCGCGTGATCAGTGTACGCCTCGATTACCTGCCCCCCGACACGCAGCCGGTGCAGGTACTGAAGGATTCCAGCAAGGCCTATGTGTCCCGCTATGCCAACGGCCGCGACTACCACAAACTGATCCGCAAGCGCCTGGCGCAACTGGCGCAACAGATCGACCGCTACTGCGAAGAGCGCGGCATCGCCGCCAGCGGCCGCGCATTCACCGACAGTGCGCCGGTGATGGAACGAGCTCTGGCGGAAAAGGCAGGGCTGGGGTGGATCGGCAAGAACTGTATGGTGATCAACAGCGCGGCAGGGAGCTGGTTTTTTCTCGGTGAGATTTACACCAACCTGCCATTGCCGGTGGATGTGAGCGAGGAGCCCAATCAGTGTGGCGAGTGCTCAGCTTGTCTGAAGGTATGCCCCACGGATGCTTTTGTCGGCCCTTACACCCTGGATGCGCGCCGCTGCATTTCCTATCTGACCATCGAGAACAAGGGCCCGATCCCGGAAGAGTTCCGCGAACCCATGGGTAACCGGGTGTTTGGCTGCGACGATTGCCAGATCATCTGCCCCTGGAACAAGTTCGCCAAACCCACCGGCGAATATGATTTCCACCCCCGCCACGGGCTGGACAGCGGCGCCCTCGCGGATCTATTCCGCTGGTCGGAAGAGGAGTTTCTGAAGAAAACCGAGGGCTCGGCGATTCGACGGATTGGGTTTGAGCGGTGGCAGCGGAATCTGGCGGTTGCTTTGGGTAACGCCGATCCTGTACCGGAGATTTTCGAGGTATTGGAAAGTTCGCTGGACTCTGCCTCACCACTGGTTGCGGAGCATATTGAGTGGGCATTAGAGCGGTTGCGTAGCGGGCGGCGGCGGAAGCGGAAAATTAAACGCGCCTCGGTGTAAACCTAACCTCCGGTGGTATTTGTGGCCTGGAAGCTAGCCCCTTGGCGGCCAGGCACCGGGAGCGGGGTTTCAGGACCGCTGTGAACCC
>NZ_LZDE01000169.1 GCF_002009015.1 Microbulbifer mangrovi
TTTCCGTCTGCAGACGGAAATTTCCCTCGACATTTTCCTGTTTGTTTTCAAGCAGGCTGAGCTGGTAGAAGTCGGTATCGAAAACCGTGCGAGTGAGGTTCCAGGTTCGGCTCGGCAGCGTGTCCTGGGCGGAAAAGGCGAATTCAGTTTCCGCAGCGACCATACGCAGGGCATAAGCTGGTCTCTGCAGAGTAACTTGCCAGGTGATCCGCGAACCCTCCGGGGCCCGCACATCCAGGGACTGTGTACGTCTGGACAGGTTGGTGTACGCGGGTGGCTCTATGGTGGTCACTGCTTCCGCGATGAGTTCCGTTAATGGTTGTTGCTCGATCCCGCGCTGGCCAGCGCTCGTTTGTATAGCGGCACTACCCATGTCCTGGAGCTGGCCGAGGGAAAAGTAAGTAAACAATCCCAGGCCGGCGCCGATGGCGGCGAGCAACGGGCTGCGCAAACGCGTCGGGCGAAATGCCTTGAGTTTATCGGCATCAAGCAATTGTTGCAGCGTATCCGCGGTGCGACTGCGTTGAAGTTGCGCCAGCGAAGAAAGTTGCTCGGGAGCTTGTAACAGTAGCGCGCTACTGTCTTGCAATTCAGGGAACCGGGCATCCAGTTTGCTGCAGGTCTCCGCGAGTGACAGTCGCCACTGTTTATCGATTAACGCCGCAATCACAAAAAATCCCGCGGTCACGACGGCCAGCCAGAGCGGCAGCGCCAACAACGCTGACATCCCCAGAATTACCAGCACCATTGCAAACGCGACAACGAAATAGGGTATCAAGCTGGCGAGACGCCAGTGTTGGCGGGCCTGTGCGAGAGGCAGCGATACTTTATGCATGGCGCTTTTCTCCCGCTGTATGGACCATCCCGGCTTCGCGCCGCGAAAGTGCGATACTGCGCTCGACCAACAGCAGAAGCGCAATCAACAACATCAACCAGCGGTCCAGGGGAATTTTCCGAAGACGCACCACCTGACTGTCCGGCACCGGTGTTTCGGGCCTGCTGTCGATGGACCAGTGACTGCGGCTGTGGAACTGGAAGTGCCAGTCCTGAAGTGACCACTGCTGCCACAATAATTCCGGCAGCGCTGCCCGTTGATAAAACGGTGCGCTGTGCCAGTCCTGCGTGTAGCGTAGCCAGCTACCGCGGCCGACAGACGCCGCCTCAGCAGCAGGTTGTGAATCCAACGCGGTGAATTTATTCACCTCGTCCCACTGCACTCCCTGGCCGGTAATCAGCAGGCCGCCCTGTTGAACAAAGGTTTGCAGCGCCGCGGGTAGCGGGCCGGCAGTATCGTAAATCAGCCAATCCGCTTGCGCTGTATTTGCAGTGGAGTGCGCAGCGAGCTCGTTGATATCGGTGAGAGGTGTAAAGGAAAAACCGGTGCCCAGCTGCTCGCGCAACTGTTCCATCACTGGTTGTAGCCACGCGGGCCCGTCACCGGCTACCGCGATTCGCGGCAGGTCGGGCACGGCAGGCGCGGCAGTATCCTCGATCCGGTGCCATTGCCAGTCCGGGCTCACCCGCAGGGATTGATGCCCGCTGGGGTTTTCCGTGTCCAGCAACAGGATGTGCGCCCGTCGGAATGTCCCGTTTGTGGACAGGCGAGAAAGTACTCGCCAGTTATCCTGGGGCTCGGGGCGGGGCGCTGATACCTCGCGCGGCGCTGATTGGAGCCAGAACACCTGCTGCAGCTCCGGATGTCGCTGGAGAAAGTCATCGAGCTCCGCAGCCTGAATCCGCGGATCGACCAGCAGCACATTTTCCTGTGCCTCGGTATCACTTTTAAGCAGCGGTTGCGCCAGCAAGAGCGCGAGTAGTGTCACCAGTAACAGGCGCAGCAGCAGTAACAAGCGGTCGCGCAACACAAACCGGTTCCAGTGACGCTGCTGGCGAGGAAGCAGCCATTGCGCGGCAGCAAAAGTGATTTCCCGCGGCCTGCTGCGGCGTATCAGGTGAATGAGCAGGGGAATGGCGAGCGCGAACAGCAGCCACAGCCAGGTTGGTTGTAACCACTGCAACGGCAGTAGAGGAGGAATCGACAGGGGCATATCAGCCGATCCTCCCGTGTGCGGCAATAAACGCGCGCAGCGTTTGCTCTACCGGTGTTTCCACGGTGGCCACTGTCAGCGGACACGCGCGCGCGGCAAACCGCGCAACCAGCGCGCGCTGTGCGGCGTTGAACGCACGCAGATAGTCATCGCGCTGCTGGTGCGCGCCCAGCTCGGGAATATCGCCGCCCTCGGGATCGACAATTTTCAATTCGCCGTCAAACGGAAATGTCTGCTCCGCCTCCACCAGTATCTGCAGTGGCAGGCAGGGCCGGTCGGCTGCGTGCAGGCGTGCGGCAAAGCCGGACATACCGCCGTCCTGCGGCGCTTCGAAAAAATCACTCACCAGCACGGTCTGGCAGGGTTGCTCGAAATATTGCCATACCGCTGACAGCTGTGACGCATCCGGCCAGTGTCCACGTGCCTGTGTGCGTTCAAGCTCCAGGGCGGTTCGGCGGTGATGGCTTTCCCCCTGACCGGCAGGTACGTAGCGATGGCCAGCATCGTTCAGAACCAGTAGCGAGAACCGATCCCCCTGCCGGTAAAGCAGCCAGCACAGCGTGGCCACCCAGCACTTCGCATATTGAAGCTTGTTCAATTCGGGACAAGTGAAACTCGGTTGCTGCATTGACGCGCTGGCATCCAGCACGACACACACATGCATCTGGCTTTCCTGGTCTGCCTCGCGCACATAGTAGCGATCCGAGCGCGCGAACAGCTTCCAGTCGATATTGCGAATGGAATCCCCTGGTTCGTAGCTCCGGTACTGCTGGAATTCGATACCGGCGCCGCGCCGCTGGCTGTGTTGCATACCCAGCAACATGCCTTCGGCGATATGTCGTGACAGCCACGCGAGATCGCGGGTTGCCGCCAGTGTCAGTGGGTCGATCAGTTGCACGCCTGAACTCCGCTGCGGTCAGTCTGTACCGGGTTCGGCTACAGTCTGCACCAGCTCCTGGATTACCTGCTCGACACTCACGCCGTCAGCCTGCGCATGGAAGCTGAGCAAAATACGGTGACGCAACACCGGCAGCAGTAACGCGCGAATATCTTCACGGGTGACCGCGAGACGCTGTTGCAGGAAGGCGCGCGCCTTGGCGGCAAGAATCAACGCCTGTCCGGCACGTGGCCCTGCGCCCCACTTGATCCACTGGCCCAGTGCGGAATCCGGTGTGTCTGTCGCACGCGTGGCGCGCACCAGCTGCGCCACATACTGGTAGAGCGCGTCGCTTACCGAAACCTCCCGCACCAGCTTCTGCAGTGCCTGCAGCTGTGCGGCATCCATGCACGGCTGTGGTTTCTCCCGCGCGCCACCGGTGGTCGCGCGCAGAATCTCCACTTCATCCTGTTCGTCCGGATAATCAATATGGATATTCAGCAGAAAGCGGTCCAGTTGCGCCTCCGGCAGTGGATAGGTGCCCGCCTGTTCAATCGGGTTCTGGGTGGCGAGCACAAAATAGGGGTCCGGCAGCGCCATGGTTTCCCCGCCCACGGTCACGGAATATTCCTGCATGGATTCCAGTAGAGCCGCCTGGGTTTTGGGCGGGGTGCGGTTGATTTCGTCTGCCAGTAAAATATTGGTGAAAATTGGCCCGGCCTGAAACTTGAAAAAGCGTTTTCCAGTGGAGTGATCCTCTTCCAGGATTTCACTGCCGAGAATATCGCCGGGCATCAGGTCGGGAGTGAACTGCACCCGCTTGAACGCGAGGCTGGACGCGTCTGCCAGAGTTTTTACCAGCAGCGTTTTTCCCAGGCCGGGAACACCTTCGAGCAGCGCGTGACCTTTCGCCAGCAGACAGATCAACATCTGCTCCACGACTTCCTGCTGCCCGACAATGACCTTGCCGATCTCTGCGCGCAATGTTGCCAGCGCCTGCTGCTGTTGTTCGATCATCTGTTCGGTTCTTTCCGGTGTGGTGGTATGCATGGCGATTCAGGTAGTGAGTGCGTAAATAACAATGTTGATGGCGAATTTGGTGTTGTCGATGGCGAGCCAGCGCTTGTTGCGGTAGTCGTAATCCCACTCGCAGCCAAAGTCCTTGTTGCTGTACAGAACGGCGATACGGCCATTGATCACGATCGCCTTCAGGTAATCGTGCACCAGGTCGTCCCCCCAGCCATTCAGTTCGAAGCTGGTAACCGGCAGTTCGTCGAACTGGAAAAAGCAGCGATACAGATCGTGATCGTCCGGCAGCTTTTGCAGACAGCCTTCACCGAATAGCTTGATCATCTGCGCTTCAAAAGATTTGGCAAACAGACCGTCGATATCGTGGTTGCAGTCGTCGACAAAAACAAAACCACCGCGATTGACGTAATCGCGGAAATTACGCGCCTCTGCCTCGGTGAACTCCACCAGCTTGTGTCCGGCCATATAGCAGAAGGGTGCCAGCAGCATTTCCGGGTCAGCCAGCGGCACAATATGTTCTTTGGGATCGACCTTGAGGTTGGTGTACTCGATCAGGGAGTTCAGTACATTGGACGGCATCCGCTGATCCACATCCCAGTCCCCCGATTCGTACATCAGGCGAGTGAAATAAAAATCGTAGTGTGGCTCACCCGCAGTTTGCGCGCGCAGTGTTGCCGGCAGTGCGCAACCGGCACCGGCGAACAAAAGACGCTGCAGGAACTGTTTTCGGGTAAGGGACACGGATACTGCTCTGAAACTTCAAATTGTTGCGGATTGAAATGTGCCTACTGTGCACTGATGCAATTCAGTGGCGGTGACGCTACCGGGTTTGGCTTTGCGAGACACGGACCAGGTGTCCCCACTTAACCCATCCCTGGGGCTCACCGCCTTCCATGGCCGTGAAGGTCTCACAAAGCGATACCCGGTATCGCACCGCCACCGGGCTTTTCTAGTTGGAAAGTACTTGCGCCAATTAACCCAGCTTGCGCTTGGTATTGATGACATTCACCCCATCAAAACGCGTGGTTGAGCTACCGTGAGAAACGGCGCTTACCTGCATCGGCTGCCCCTTACCGTCAAAGAAAGAGCCGCCCAGGCGATAATCGCGCTTGTCACAGATTTGTGAACAGGAGTTCCAGAATTCCTGGGTGTTGGACTGGTAGGCCACGTCCTCCAGCATACCGGTAATCTTGCCGTCCTCGATTTCATAGAACAGCTGGCCACCAAACTGGAA
>NZ_LZDE01000170.1 GCF_002009015.1 Microbulbifer mangrovi
TCCTGAAAACCTGTACCCGGCACTTTGCCTTCACGTCTACCTCGTTACTTCGCATCACAGGCCGGATATGAAACTCTGGAAATTACTCACACTACTCGCCCTCCCCACAGCCCTGGCCCTCTCCAGCGGCTGCGCGGTAATTTCCGAAAACGAATGCCAGGCCGGGCTCTGGTACGAGCGCGGTATAGAAGACGGTGCCCGCGGTCGCAGTCAGGCCACCGTGTACAAGATCGCGCAGAAATGTCACGAGTACGGTATCCGTACCGATACCGCAGCCTGGATGCAGGGGCACGAACAGGGCGTTGAGCAGTACTGCACCCCGGAAAATGGCTTTGTGGTTGGCCGTCGCGGTAGCAATTACGAAGGTGTCTGCACTGGCCCCACCGCGGACCTGTTTCTGGCCAACTACGAGCGCGGCCTCGCCGTGTACCAGGCCGAGCAGCAGTACGCGGCACTGGCGAAGCGCTACGAGCAGGCGGAGCGCGAGGTGTACCGGATAGAGGAGTTGCTGGATGAGGTCGAATCCAAGGAAGAGCGGCGCGCCCTGCGCAGCGAGCGTCGCGGCCTGCTGCGGGAAATGCGTCACCTGGAAGCTGAGATGATGCACTTTGGTGGCTTTGGCACTTTCAATCCACAGCTGTTCTACTGATATTGTCTGGCCGTTATTGCTGCGAATTGGTAAAGGTGATTTATGGCTGTCTGGCACACTGCGAACCCGACTCTGGATCAGGTGAATCAAAGCATGGGCGATTGCATGCCCAAATACCTGGGGATGCACATTACCGAAGTCGGTGATGATTATCTGGTCGGTACCATGCCGGTTGAGGATCGCACCCGTCAGCCATTTGGTATTCTGCACGGCGGTGCCAGTGTGGCGCTGGCGGAGACGCTGGGTTCCATGGCCGCGAACATGGTGGTGGATAACAGCAAGTTTTATTGCGTGGGACAGGAGATCAACGCGAATCACCTGCGCCCGGTGCCGGACGGTGCGGTAACCGGCAAAGCGACTGCGATTCACCTCGGTCGCACCAGCCAGGTCTGGGAAATCCGTATCTACGACCAGCACGGCAAACTGAACTGTATTTCCCGGATCACCATGGCGGTGGTGCCGGTGCCCTCCGAGTAATCTTTGTTAATTCCGGTACTGCGTTTGTTGTGAGTGGGGATCTGTTTACCTTCGAGGATGTTGCCTACCGTCTGTCGCGTTCCCCGCGCCGCAAGCGTCTGGGGCTGGTGGTGACGGAGAAGGGCGCGGAGGTGCGGATTCCCCAGCGCTGTGCCGAGCGTCACGGCCACCAGTTCCTGCGTGACAATATCCAGTGGGTGCGCGCGCAGCTGCGCGGGGTGGCGGTGCGCCGGTCCCAGGTGCCGGATCATCATTTCGCGTTTGGCGCGCACTTTCCCTGGCTGGGTAACGCCCTCGAGCTGGATCGTGCGGCCCGCGCTGCCGATGCCGGTATTCGCGATGGCTACATCCAGCTTTACTGTCGCACGCGGGAGCCGGATGAGACGCAGATCCAGTCGGCGCTGCAAAAGCTGTATCAGCGGGAAGCCCTGGCGTTGCTGACGGAGAAGTCGGCCTGTTTTGCCGGGCAGCTGGGGCTGTCATTTTCCTCGGTCAAGGTGCGGCGGACCCGCAGCAAGTGGGGACACTGCACCATTCGCGGGGAGCTGCAGTACAACTGGCTGGTATGCCTCGCCCCCGAGGCGGTAGTGGATTATCTGGTGATCCACGAGGTGTGCCATCTGCAACACCACAATCACAGTGCGGCGTTCTGGGGGCTTGTGGAGAGCTTGTGTCCCGACTACCGCAAGCTGCGACGCTGGCTGAAGGACAACGGCCACAGGCTGCAACTGTAAGCATCCTCTCCCGGCAGATTTCTTTTGTCGGATTTCCTCTTCTAGTGCCACCAATTCTGATTGCCCGGACTATGCTCAGAGGCATAAAGTGCGTGCGCCCGTATCATTTGTTGATTCACTGCGGGCGACTTTTGAGGATCTGCAAAATTGAGTAAATCCCTGATTTCCCGCCGCCCGACTTTTCGGCGCGGTGTGTCTGCGGGCGACCAGAAAACAACGCCGGCCAGTGGTGCTCCCCTGGCCCGTCTTGGGTGGAAACCGTTTTTCCAGCAGCAACTTTCCCTGGAGGAACTGGAGGCGTTCGAGCCGGTGCGGGTGACGGCGGTGCACCGCAGCCAGATCGAGGTCGCCGGCGAGCGGGGCGATGAGCCCGTGTTGGTGAGTGGCCCGCTGTTTGACGACGCTGTGGAAAAGCCCACGGTGGGCGACTGGCTGTTGTTGGAGCGGGAATCCCGCAAGCCGGCGCGACGCCTCGAGCGCAGCAGCCTGTTCCGGCGCATGGCCCCGGGGGCCAAGCAGGCACAGCTGATCGCGGCGAACATCGATAACGTGTTGATCGTGTCTTCGTGCAATCACGACTTCAACCTGTCCCGGGTGGAGCGCTATCTCGCCCTGGTCAAAGAGGCCGGCTGCCGCGCCTGCCTGGTGTTGACCAAGGCCGATCTCAGTGACGACCACGAGCAATACCGCGAGGCGCTGAAGGGTCACCGGGATCTGCCGCTGGTGCTGGTCAATGCCCTCGACAGAGCCAGTGTGGAATCCCTGCGTGACTACTGCCGCAGCGGAGAAACCCTGGCGCTACTCGGCTCCTCCGGGGTGGGCAAGTCCACGCTGTTGAACAGCCTTGCCGGCAGCGAGCTGGCGGCGACCTCCGGCATTCGTGAAGACGACAGCAAGGGGCGTCACACCACGCGGCACCGCGCGCTCTACGCCATACCCGATGGCGGATTGCTACTGGACAGCCCGGGTATGCGCGAGCTCGGGTTGGCCGATGTCAGTGAAGGCCTGGCGGCAACCTTTGCGGATATCGGCGAACTTGCAGAGCAGTGCCGTTTCGCGGATTGCGCCCATGAATCCGAACCGGGTTGTGCGGTGCAGGCGGCGATTGAGTCTGGAGAGCTGGACGAACGCAGGTTGCAAAACTGGCGCAAACTGGAGCGGGAGATTCAGAGGAATACCCGGACTTTGGCGGAATCCCGGGCGCAGGAGCGCGCATTCAGTCAGTTTGTGCGCACGGTGCAGGGGCATTCCCGCGCACGCAAGAGTGGCGATGAGTAGACAGGAGAGGAATAGATAGACGAGATCCCGTGGCGTATTGCCACGGAATCTGTGCTCTTTTCGGAAGCCTAGTTCAGGGCTGCCTGGCCACCGGAATCACTCACCGGCTGGGCTTTACTGATTTCTCCGCCCTGGGATTCAATCCAGGTGTTCATGCGACTTTCCAGCACATTCAGCGGCAGGGCACCGGCGCCGAGCAGCGCATCGTGGAACTCGCGAATATTGAAGTTATCCCCAAGGGCTTCTTCTGCGCGCGCGCGGATTTCCTTGATCTTCAGCTGCCCTACCTTGTAGGCCAGCGCCTGACCCGGCCACACCAGGTAGCGATCAATCTCCACCACGATATCGTGCTCCGGCTTGGCACTGTTATTCATGAAGTACTCGATCGCCTCGTCCCGGCTCCAGCCAAGCTGGTGCATACCGGTATCCACCACCAGACGTACCGCCCGCCACATATCGTAAGTCAGCGCGCCAAACTCGTTGTACGGGTCTGTGTACAGGCCGAGGTCGTAACCGAGGCTCTCGGAGTAGAGTCCCCAGCCCTCGACAAAGCCGGTGTAGAACTTGTTGCGCCGCAGCGGGTGAATGTCACTCTGCTCCTGGGCCAGAGCGATCTGCAGGTGGTGGCCGGGCATGGCCTCGTGCACCGTCAGCGCTTCCATCTCCCAGGTCGGGCGACTTTTCAGGTCGTAGGTATTGGCAAAGAACACCCCGGCGCGGCCGGCTTCATTGGAGCCCGGCTGGTAGTAGGCGGTGGTCTGGGATTTTTCCGAGTAGCTCGGAATCGCTTTTACCCCGTAGGGCAGGCGCGGCAGGGTACCGAACAGTGCGGGCAGTTCGCCGTCGATACGCTTGGCGATATCCCGGTAGTTTTTCAGCAGGTCTTCTTTGTTGTCGTAGTAGAATTGCGGATCGTTACGCAGGAAATCCGTGAACGCCTTGAAGTCGCCATCAAAGCCGGTCTTCTTGATGATTGCATCCATTTCGCCGCGAATACGGCGAACTTCCTCGAGACCAATCCGGTGGATTTCCTCGGGGCTCATTTCCGTGGTGGTCTGTTCACGCACTTTGTAGGCGTACCAGCGGATACCGTCGTCATTTTTGGTAAATGCGGTTTCCGTATTGGCATTGGGTATGTAATCGCGCTCAACATATTCTGCCAGTCGCTGCCATTCCGGAATCAGGGTTTTCTGGTAGAGGTTCTGTGCACGGTTGCGCAGGCGCGTCTGCTGGGCGGCGGGGATGCTCGCGGGCATTTCGTAGAACGCTTTGAGCAGCGGGCTCTGCTTGGGATCTGTGGGGATCAGGGCGCGGATCTGTCCCGGTATGTCGCGCAGGGTGATCTGCGGCGGGGTCAGTTTTTGTTTCAGGCCCTTTTCCATAAGGATCTGGGTCTGATCGATCAGTGTGGGTAACTTTTCCAGGCGCGCGAGGATATCTTCGTAGTCGGCGGCGGTGCGCTTGGGCATGGCGCTGAGTACGGCCGGTACGTTGCGCTGAATGCCGCTCATGTGATTGACGGGCAGCAGGTGTTCGGGGAACTGGTAGCCTTTTACCTGCAGCAGCAGGTCCTGGTAGAGCAGCTGGTAGTCGAGCTGTTCATTTTCGGGGAGCTTGTCTTCGTCGATATGACGGCTGGCGGCGAGCAGTTCGCGGGTCTGGCCTTTGCGCCGTTCAATACCTTTGTTGGATTGATCGGTCCAGTCTTTCTCTCCACCGGGATAGCCGCGGTAGGTGGCATTTTCCGGGTAGCTTTCCATGATCCAGCGATAGCGGATGTCCTGCAGGGCTTTTAGCTTTTCGCTGGCGCCTTTTTTGGGGATCTCGCCCATGGCCTTTTCAAAGGCCTTTTGGTCCATCGCCTGTACATTCAGGCTCGCGGCCATAATGGCTGCGGATAAGCCGATCAGCTTAGAGTTCAGGATTTTTTTGAGTGGTGTTGAAAAGGACATAGTACTTCCTGTCTCTGTTTTATATTTAGTGTGTTCGGACTTTTGGCGACAAGGTGAGGATGCCAAAATTTAAGGCGGGACGCAGGGAAAGGATTTTCGGAACCGTCGCAAACAGGGATGTTTG
>NZ_LZDE01000171.1 GCF_002009015.1 Microbulbifer mangrovi
ATGGGTTTACAGCGGTCCTGAAAACCTCCGCCCGGTGCTCCGCCGCCACAGCACCAAACCGAAACGCCGGGCCAAAAGCCTGCAGAACGCAATTTCAAACCAAGAATTTGGAAAAGACGAGGCAACCATGACCGATAAGCGCCACGACCCCAGCCGTAAAATTGCCGCACCCACCGGCACCAAACTGAACGCGAAAAGCTGGCTCACCGAAGCGCCCCTGCGCATGCTGATGAACAACCTGCATCCCGACGTAGCCGAACGCCCGGAAGATCTCGTTGTATACGGCGGCATCGGCCGCGCCGCGCGCGACTGGGAGTGCTACGACAAAATCGTCGAAGTTCTCAAGCGCCTCGAAGACGACGAAACTTTATTGGTCCAATCCGGCAAACCCGTCGGTGTATTCAAAACACACGCCGACGCCCCCCGCGTACTGATCGCCAACTCCAACCTGGTCCCCCACTGGGCCAACTGGGAACACTTCAACGAGCTGGATAAAAAAGGCCTCGCCATGTACGGCCAGATGACTGCCGGCTCCTGGATTTACATCGGCTCCCAGGGCATCGTCCAGGGCACCTACGAAACCTTCGCCGCGGTCGCGCGCAAACACTTCGACGGTGAAGCCAAAGGCAAATGGGTACTCACCGGCGGTCTCGGTGGCATGGGCGGCGCCCAGCCGCTGGCTGCCACCATGGCCGGCTTCTGCATGATCGCCGTCGAGTGCGATGAAACCCGAATCGACTTCCGCCTGCGCACCGGCTACGTCGACAAGAAAGCCACCAGCCTCGACGAAGCGCTGGCGATGATCAACGAAGCGATGGAAAACGGCGAAGCCATCTCCGTCGGCCTGCTCGGCAACGCCGCCGACGTATTCCCGGAAATTGTCGACCGCGGCATCCTGCCGGACTGCGTTACCGACCAGACCTCCGCCCACGATCCACTGAACGGCTACCTGCCGAAAGGCTGGACCATGGAGCAGGCCGCCCTCTTAAGAAACACTGGGCGCAAAGCCGACGAAGCATTGGTGGTGAAGGAAGCCAAGAAATCCATGGGTATCCAGGTGGAAGCCATGCTCGCCCTGCAGGAGCGCGGTGCCGCCACCCTCGACTACGGCAACAACATTCGCCAGATGGCGTTTGAAGTGGGCGTAGAGAACGCATTCGACTTCCCCGGTTTTGTTCCCGCCTACATCCGCCCGCTGTTCTGCGAGGGCATCGGCCCCTTCCGCTGGGCTGCACTGAGTGGCAACCCGGAAGACATCTACAAGACCGACGCCAAGGTAAAAGAACTGATCCCGGACAATCCGCAACTGCACAACTGGCTGGACATGGCCCGCGAGCGCATTCAGTTCCAGGGCCTGCCCGCACGTATCTGCTGGGTCGGCCTGAAAGACCGCGCGCGTCTGGCGCTGGCGTTCAACGAGATGGTCGCCAACGGCGAACTCGAAGCGCCGGTAGTGATCGGCCGCGACCACCTCGACTCCGGCTCCGTGGCCAGCCCCAACCGCGAAACCGAATCCATGATGGACGGTAGTGATGCGGTATCCGACTGGCCGCTGTTGAACGCACTGCTGAACACCGCCTCCGGCGCGACCTGGGTATCCCTGCACCACGGCGGCGGCGTCGGCATGGGCTTCTCCCAGCACTCCGGTGTGGTGATCGTGTGTGACGGCACCGAAGCGGCGAAAAAGCGCATCGAGCGCGTACTGTGGAACGACCCGGCCACCGGTGTGATGCGTCACGCGGATGCAGGCTACGACATCGCAAAAAATTGCGCGCGCGAGCAGGGTCTCGATCTTCCAATGCTGAAAGACTGATTGGCATTTTTTTAATTCTCATCCGCCGTGCCATCATGGCATGGCGGACGTAAAAATATTTTCGGTGAAAAATTTATGTACCAACTGGAAATCAATCCCGGCCAACTGAGCCTGGAACAGCTGCGCCGCGTTGCCCGCGAGCCGGTAAAACTGACCCTGAACAAAGACGCCCACGCAGCCATCAATGCGTCCGCTAAAACCGTGGCCGATGTACTGGAACAGGGTCGCACCGTTTACGGCATCAACACTGGCTTCGGCTTGCTAGCAAACACCAGCATCAAGAAAGAAGACCTGGAAACCCTGCAGCGCGCCATCGTCCTGTCCCACGCCGCCGGCACCGGCAACTTTATGGGTGAAGACACCGTGCGCCTGCTGATGGTGCTGAAGATCAATTCCCTGGCTCGCGGTTTTTCTGGTATCCGCCTGGAAGTGATCGAAGCGCTGATCAAACTGGTTAACGCTGGTGTGTATCCGGCGATTCCGGAAAAAGGCTCCGTGGGCGCCTCCGGTGACCTGGCGCCGCTGGCGCATATGAGTGTGGTGCTGCTGGGCGAGGGCGAATGCTTTATCAATGGCGAACGCAAACCGGCCGCGGAAGGCCTGCGCTTTGCGGAAATGCGCCCGGTGGTGCTGGCACCGAAGGAAGGTCTCGCGCTGCTGAACGGCACCCAGGCGTCCACCGCCTTTGCTCTGCAGGGGCTTTTCTCTGCGGAAGACATGTTCGCGGGTGCGGTGGTTACCGGCGCGCTGACGCTGGAAGCGGCCAAGGGCTCCCGCCGTCCGTTCGACGACCGTATCCATATGGTGCGCGGCCAGCAGGCGCAGCGTGATGTCGCCGCAAGCTACCGCGACCTGCTGGGCGATCACAGTGAAATCGGCGCGTCCCACGAGGACTGTGAAAAGGTGCAGGACCCCTATTCCCTGCGCTGCCAGCCCCAGGTAATGGGCGCCTGCCTGCAGCAGATCCGCTTCGCCTCTGAAATCCTGCTGGCGGAAGCCAACGGCGTGTCCGATAACCCGCTGGTGTTTACCGATGTGGAAAACCCGGAAAACTCCGACATCATTTCCGGCGGTAACTTCCATGCGGAACCGGTGGCGATGGTGGCCGATAACCTGGCACTGGCAATTGCGGAAATCGGCTCCCTGTCCGAGCGTCGCATGGCCCTGCTGATCGACTCCAACCTGTCCGGCCTGCCACCGTTCCTGGTGGACAACGGCGGGGTAAACTCCGGCTTTATGATCGCGCAGGTGACCTCTGCGGCACTGGCGAGCGAGAACAAGACCTTCGCCCACCCGGCAAGTGTCGACTCCCTGCCCACCTCCGCCAACCAGGAAGACCATGTATCCATGGCCACCTTCGCCGGCCGCCGCCTGCGCGACATGGCTGACAACACCTGCGGCATCCTCGCAGTGGAATTGCTGGCAGCCTGTCAGGGGCTGGATTTCCGCGCACCGCTGAAGACTACCGAGAAACTGGAAAGCGCCAAGGCTGCCCTGCGCGAGCGGGTCTCCTTCTATGACAAGGACCGCTACTTCGCGCCGGATATCGAAGAAGCCAAGCAACTGCTGGCGAGCGCGTATTATCGCGAGTACCTGGCTGCTGACATGCTGCCCAGCAACCGGTAATTGATCACCGGGCGGGCTTCCCTAGCGCCGCCATGTGCGCAAGGGAAGCCTGACTCACCCGGGCACTGAAAACACGCAATCAATTTGTAGATTTCAATGCGGCTTCAGGAGACTGGGCGCCGTATTTTTTTGCCAGTTTGCTGCTCATTTTCCCGGTTGATGCCCATACCAGCAGTGCCACCCAGGCAATCCACGATAGTCCCGCCGGGATATTCGCAAGAAAGATCTTCCCCAGGTGCGCGCGATTGAAAAAGACTGCAAGAAAGCTCGGCAAAAACCAGATCGCGAAAAAGAAGATAACGAATCCGACCGTTTGGAGCGCATTCATTTGAGCAAGTAGATCGAGGAATTCGGAAAGTTTCTGTTCGAGGTTCGACAACATGGTTTATGACTCTTTAATGATTGGGGTTATTTATTCACTGATCGACCAACACTCTTTGTAGTACCTGCACTATTCGTTTTCTTACAATTTATTTTTCAGACTATTCGATATTTTCTCGCTGCCATTTCGAAATCTGCTGCTCACCACTGTTTATCTGCCGCCAGTACCAGACACTCCAGGCTCCCATCGCCAGCGCGAAGACAGAAATCCAGGTAAAGGCAAAACGACCATCGCCGTCGAAAACCGGCTCCAGCCATCCATAGACTGACATCCACTGCCACACAGCAAGAATCACCAGTTCCGCGATAAAAAACAGCCAGGCAAAGCGCAACATGCGGCGTTTGCGCGCCAGGCGCAGTCGCAGCAGATCCAGATAGCCGCGCACTGATTCTTCCAGCGGCTCCCACACACCCCGGCGGTTAGACACCGAAAAGGCCATTGCCCAGACCAGGAGCACCACTACCAGTAGCGCACGCCAGGGGGCATCATCCACTTTGCTAATAAGCATCAGGTAAACACTACCAACCCCCACCAAGATTGAAGCTATCCATTCAAACCAGGCATATAAGCGCATGCGGCGCTCCTGCTTGCCGACCTGTGCGCGAATAGCTTCAGGTACCGGCACCGCAACCGGGGCTTGCTGCCAGAGGTTTGCGAGCGCCTGCAACCCGTCGTCTGTTTTTTGATCAACGGCGGGTTTACCATTTTCATAATCGCTCATGAGCTGTTTCACACCGTTTCAGTCAATTTTGTATTCAGGCGCTCGCGGGCGCGGTTAAGGCGAACCGCCACATTGGATTCACTGATGCCCACCACCTCGGAAATTTCGCTGTAACTCAGGCCCTCAAAACGCAGGGTAAGCACTTGCCGCATCCCCAGCGGCAGCCTGGATACCGCACGTATCAGCCGTTCAGCGTCGCGGCTCCGCACCAGTTGCGCCTCGGGACCTGGGCGCTCGTCGACGACCGTATCCAGTACATCGCCGTCGTCGCTGTCGCGGCGGCGAGCCAATTGGGTGACGCTGCGGTTGTGGGCAATGCGGTAGACAAAAGTGCGCAGGCTCGATTCCCCCCGGAACGTCGGCAACGCCCGCCAGATGGCCAGCCATATTTCCTGTACCAGGTCATCCCGCTCTGCCCGGTTGCGCACGTAGCTACTGGCCAGGCGCGCAATGCCACCACCGCAGTCCCCGATTAATTGGTTAAAGATCTGTTCGCGCGCGTCCAAGCTATGTTCTTCTGTCCGTATTCTGGGGCCGCTGTGAGCGGGTAATACCACGTACTGTACCCAGCGCCGTCAGAACCTTACATAAATTTTCACCCCGCCCGTCCCGCCATCTTCCGAAGCGCCCAGAACCGATAACACCACTTCAGTCACGATTCGGCCCAGATTGACGTTTACGTTAACGTAAAC
>NZ_LZDE01000172.1 GCF_002009015.1 Microbulbifer mangrovi
CAACATCCCTGTTGCCGACGCTTTCAAAAACCAATCCCCAGCACCTTCCCTTATCACCGGAATATTCCACGTTGTAAGCAGAGCTTCTCTGACTTACGGAGTATCGGAATTTAATGCGAAGGCGGAGTGCTCGGCCGCCTCTTTGCTGGCTAAAAAGTGCCTCGACAGTGGCGGGAAATGTATTTTACTTCCAGCCTGCCAACACAATCTTGCCAATGGTTCGACCGGCTTCCAGTTGCTGGTGCGCCAAGCGTAAATTAGCTGCGTTAATCGGTTCAATGGTATCCCCGACCGTCGTGATCAGATTCTCCTGATCAATCAATTCCGCAATACGATTCAGAATCTCTTGCTGACGAATCATATCGTCGGTCTGGAACATACTGCGGGTGAACATGAACTCCCACACAAAGGTCGCACTCTTCGATTTCAGCAGGTCGATTTCCAGGGGGGCGGTGTTTTCCACAATCGTGCAGATTTTTCCCTGGGGCTTGATCGCGTTGGCCATTGCCGGAAAGTGCTGATCGGTATTGTTCAGGCAGAGGATAAAATCTACCGCATCAATACCGATGTCTTTCAGCTCCCCATCAATCGGGTTGCGGTGATTGACCACGTGCCTTGCCCCCATCTGCTTCACCCACATGGAAGACTTGGTGCGCGAGGCCGTGGCGATCACATTCAGCTTGCCGAGCTTGCGCGCCAGCTGAATCGCAATGGAACCCACACCGCCAGCGCCACCAATAATCAGCAGCGACTTGCCCGCATCCTCTCCGGTCGGGGAAATACCCAAACGCTCGAACAGCGCCTCCCAGGCGGTGAGACTGGTCAGCGGCAGGGCGGCAGCCGCCTGGAAGTCCTGGGTGCGTGGCATCGTGCCGACAATGCGCTCGTCGATCAGCTGATACTCGCTGTTGCATCCGGGGCGGGTGATATCACCCGCGTAAAACACCCGGTCGCCGACCTTGTAGTGTTCCACCTCGCTGCCCACTGCCGCCACTTCGCCAGCTGCATCCCAGCCAAGAATCTTGGGCGTGGTTTCGGTGACAGGCTCACCTTTGGGCGCGCGCACCTTGGTATCCACGGGATTGACCGCGATGGCCTTTACCGAAACCAGAAGGTCCCGGGGGCCGGGATGGGGTTTATCGATTTGCAGGTCGAGCAGGGATTCCTGATTGTCGATGGGCAGGTACTGAAAAAGGCCGACAGCTTTCACGTGGGATCTCCATATCCGTTGGGGGCAATCGATATCCGTAATTCAATTTTCGCGCCAGCCTGGGTGTCAGCCAGCAGCGCGCGATGTTGCGCTAAATCGGAAAACGCCGTGGCAGTTTAGATGAGCGGGACAGGGACGGCCTTGATTTGGCTCAGACTTCCGCGGGCGTAGAGGAGGTGGAAGAGACGCTGGAAGACGAGGGCGAAGCGCCAGTACGGCCATTAGCCCGGTTGGATTTGCGCACCGCCTGCGCCGTGGTGCGCCGTTTCAATTGTCGCTTCTGCCACCACAGGTAGAGACCGGTGCCGAACAGCAGGGCAGGGGCAAAGCCTGCCAGCAATACCAGCCAGCGGCCCACGATACCCAGGGCGTCGCCGTTGTGCAGCGGGAACTGCCAGCGCAGGATTTTGTTACCCAGCGCAATCTCGGTGACATTCTGCGACATCAGCAATTCACCGCTGTACTGGTCCACTCGCGCGACACTGGCGCCATAGTTGGTCCAGGCTTCACCGGCAGCGCGGAAGCTCAGGCCGTAGCTGTCACCTGCGTCGCGCGGCAGATAGATACGTTTCAGCTCGCCACCGGGAAAGGCCGCGTGGGCGATGGCAACCGCCTGATCGGCAGAGATCGGCGTGCCGCTATCGCTACCGGAGCCCGGCAGGGCGGGGCGGGGTTCAACCTTGAACAGGGTGCCCACCACGGCTTCGACCTGCACCGGGAATACCAGGGTAACCCCGGAAAAACTGATCATCAGCAACAACGGCAGAAAGTAGATACCGAACACCTTGTGCACATCAAAGTAAAAACGGAAGCGGTTGCCGCTGCGGGAAATGGAAAACGCGCGCTTCCACTTACCCTTACTGGTCTTGCTCTTTTTAGGCCACCACAGCACTGCTCCGGTGATACAGAACACCATCAGCAGCAGGCCCATAAAGCCCACTACCGTCTTGCCATTTTTACCGGAGAGCAGGGTGTAGTGCAGTCGGTACAGCCAGGTCATGGTGTATTCCGGCGTGCCCCAACCGCGCACCGCGAGCACTTCCGCATCTGTCGGGGAGACGGCGACCTCGATGGGACCGGGCGCACCCTCGGGCGTCGGAAAACGCACCACATGCGGACTGCCGGGCTGACGCTGGGTCATCAGGCGGGTAGGGGTAGGATTGCCGGGAACCGCGGCCTGGGCGGCGGCAAAAATTTCCGCGTAGCTGGCCGGTTGTGCAGACGGGTTGAAGGCAACCGTCTGCGGCGCGAGGGTTTCATCCAGGGCGTGATCGAACACCAGCAGGCTGCCGGTGAGTCCGATCAGTGACAGCAGCAAGCCGAGGGTCAGGCCCGCGTACTTGTGCAGGATGAAAAACGTTTTGCGCATGGCGTGGAAGCTTGTTTTGGTTCGCGGGCAGGGCAGGCTCCTACGGACTCTACTGTAGGAGCCTGCCCTGCAGGCGAAAAATCTCCGCGTTTACCGCAGATCAGAACACTTTTGAGTAAGACAGGTTCACACTGCGGCCCAGGCCCTTGAAGTTGCGCACATCATTGCCCGCGGTCTGGGAGTAGTAGGTGAAGTAGTCTTCGTTGGTCAGGTTCTGCAGACCCACGGCGAACTCGCCACCCAGTGCTTTCAGCTGGGCGCTGGCATCGATGATGGTATAGCCGTCGAACTCGGTGGTGACTTCACCGGCGCTGTTTTCAAAGTCGCGGTCCAGCAGCCAGTTGGCCTGCAGGCGAGTGCTGAAATCTTCGGTCCAGTTGCGTGCCCAGCTCAGGTTAAAGCGGTTGGGAGAGATGTTGCGACCGTCGAGATCGGTGTCCACTTTGCCGTCCTGATCGGAGTCGTAGCGGCCTTTGGTGTAGGCGTAACGCACTTCCAGGGTATCGGTATCGGTGGCGAACCACTGGCCGCGCATTTCCGCACCATCGATATCGGTCTTTTCCCGTTTCACGCTGTAGACACCGTCACTGCCCAGCGCCAGGCGCTGTCCAAAGTCGGAGTCGGAAGAGTAAACCGCGACCTGTACGCCGAACAGTTCGTTATTGATATCCAACCCCAGCTCGTGGTTCTGGGTCAGGATCGGCTTCAGCTCGAGGAAGCTCTCCGCATCCAGGCCCGGCTGGTTGATACCGCGCAGCACCCGGCCCACGTCGGGCATGGAGAAGCCTTCGGAGTAGTTGGCGTAGATACGCAGGCCTTCCGCGACTGCGTAGGTAGCGCCGATATTACCCAGGGTCTCGCTGAATTCCGGGTTGCCGCCCTCTACAAACTGGCTGCCGTAAGACGCCAGGGTGGTGAAGTCGTCGACGTTCAGTTTGGAGCGCTCGTGGCGCACACCGGCGGTAATGGTCAGCTTGTCGATGCCGCTGAACTCGACCTGCGCATAAGGCGCTGTGCTTTTGTATTTGGTCGGCGGCACCCAGGCGCGGCCGGTCTGCACCAACTGCTGCCAGGTCTCGTCCTGCAGCAGGTCGATACCGTAAGCGAGGCTGATTGCGCTGCCGGCGATGTCGTCCTTGATCAGGGTCAGTTTCAGGCCGCGTTTTTCCGAGTTGTTCTGGGACTGGTCGAATATGTCTTCGCCGTAGGCCGGGTCCTGGAATGTGGCGAAGGCGCCACCGCCGTAGGTGCCGGCAAAGTCCTGGGAAAAAACCTGCGCGCGCAGCTTCTGGCCGAACAGGTCTTCGTTGGTGTACTGCAGGTTGACGGTAGTCACCTCGTTGGACGGCGCATCCCCGGGTACCGGTGCCTCGATCGCGGTGGTGGCAATGCCTTCGCTGATATCGCCATCCACGCTCAGCCAGTTGTTGTTACCTTCCACCAGAAAGCGGTTCACAGTCAGCTGTACACGCTGCTCGTCCCAGCTGTAGCCGGTCTTGATAAAGGCGTTGGTGGTTTCGCTGTCCATGGTATCGCCCTGGGTGTTGTCGAAACCGACAATGTCCCCGTTGGCGTCGTAGCCCACACCGCTGTTGCGGTAGGTAAAGCTGGCCAGCACGTCGACGTCATCGACCTTGCCGGAGACACTGTAGCTGCCGTTGTAGCCCGCGGATTCACCCACATCTTCGGTCTGCAGTGCGGTTTCAACGCGCACGCTCTGCTGGAATTCGTCGCTGGGAGTGCGGGTCACCAGGTTGATGATGCCGCCGGAGGCGCCCATGCCGTGGATGGCGTTGGCACCGTGAATAACTTCCACACGCTTCAGTACCAGCGGATCGATGGTGTGACCGTCGCGGCCGCCGTTGCGCAGCGGGTTGGACTGGGGCACGCCGTCGATCAGGTACAGCGGCTTGCGGCCGCGCAGGCTCTCGCCGGAGCTGGTCATCTTCTGGCGGCTTGGGGAGAAGCTGGGAATCAGGTTGCCGAGAATGGTGGACAGGTCACTGGTGGTGGCCATCTGGCTGGTCAGTTCCTGCTGGTCGATCAGGGTCACCGTATTCGGGATCGAGCTCAGGGGCTTTTCGGTGCGGCTTGCAGTAACCACTACCTCCTCTTCGATTTGCTGGTCGCTGCTGCTTTCCGCGCCGAGCGCGCTGGCACTGGCGGCGATGATGGACAGGGCGAGGGAGGTCTTCAGGTAGCGCATCCGGGGCTCCTAGATTGGTACAAGCTAATTTTTCTGTCTTAAAGAGGCGGCAGGGGAGGGCCCCGTTTACGTTCGTTGCCGAGGCTCGCCGCCGTTGAGGAGGGCGATAATAGTTAAAATGAGAATCGATATCAATCGCAATTTTGTGTGGGGTGGAATGGGGAGCGGGGGTAGGTGCATACTTATTATTAATGCGTGCGATTCCGGCTCGGCGCGAGATTGGCGCAAATCAACTCCACGCAGTCGTCGTCTTTCTTCTTATAATGGGACTCGGCATGGGGAAGAGCGGTAATCACAACGGTATGGGCACCGATGTGAGAATTAGTGCCAAAAGTGGCTTGACTCCCTAAGGTCTCACCCATAGAATGCGCAGCCTCTTGAGCGGTCGGGGCAACCCGTCGCAGGAAGTCGAACATCTTACCAGGGGTCGACTTTCAGGGTGTAGGTGCGGGGTGGAGCAGCCTGGTAG
>NZ_LZDE01000173.1 GCF_002009015.1 Microbulbifer mangrovi
ACCCGGCTGCATGCAGCCGGGTTTTTTATGAATCCCGGTTTACATTTATTCCGTATCGGGAATCCTTTTTCCGGTTGTATGCGCGACTGGGAGGAGTTAATTCGGTACCCTTACCGCCGATGAGAAAGAAACCCTGATTCACACCTCTGCCCCAAAAAGCGCGAGCATTGACGATGAACAACAAAATGAATCGTAGAGACTTCCTCAATCTTTCTGTAGCCGCGGTCACCTCCAGCATGCTGCCCTCAGCACTGGCGGGTGGCTCACCGACTACCGGGTCTCGGGTTCCTGTGAGTGGTGTGCAGCTGTATACGGTCCGCACATTGATGGAAAGAGATGTCACTGAAACCCTGAAAGCGCTAGCCGCTATCGGCTACAAGCAGGTTGAGTTCGCGGGTTACTACGGGGTCAAACCTGGTGAAATTCGGAAAGTCCTCAACGGTGAGGGGCTCGCGGCTCCATCTGCGCATTTGCAACTCTCAGAGCTGCGGGCTAACTTTGCCGAGAGCGTGGAAGCTGCAGCGGAAATCGGTCACCGGTATGCCGTTCTGCCCTGGCTTGCCGAGGATGAACGTACGCCGGACAATTACCGCCAGCTGGCGGAGGAACTCAACCGCTGGGGAGAACAATTCCGTGCGGCGGGAATTCAACTTGCCTATCACAATCACGATTTTGAATTCGAGGTAACGGATGGCTTTATCCCTTACCATCACTTGCTGGAAGCTACTGACCCTCAGCTCGTCAGTTTTGAAATGGACCTGTTCTGGATGCACAAGGCCGGGCGGGATCCCCTGGCGTATTTCAGAAAATATCCCGGTCGCTTTCCGCTCTGGCATATCAAGGATATGGACAAGGCTGGGAATATGGTGAATGTCGGGGCGGGGTTAATCGACTTCCCCGAGATTTTCAAGGCAGCGAAGACCGCGGGCTACCGGTTTGGTTTTGTCGAGCACGATAGCCCTGAGAACCCACTTCAGTCGGTAACTGCGAGCCTGGCGGCTGTGCACCGCTGGAACGGACGCTGAAGCTTCCTTCCCTGCTCCACTTGCCGCGCTCTCATCTCCGTGCTGCTTGCTGTACTCCGTTTAAGTTATGCTGTGCGTACATCCCCACAACGGCACCTACAAACCCGCCTGCAGCGGCAGTAGTCAGCACTCCTCCATCTGCATTTTCCAGTAGCGGCGTGAAGTTTTTTTCATCCAGGCTGTAGGAAAAGTCGAGATCGGCCCGGTTAATCGTCATCCGCAGATACACGATATCGCCGTCCTTGATGTCAACGGGTGATTCAAGAATGACCTCGCCGCCGAGATTTTCTTTGCTGCCCGCCTTCTTGCGGATACGCAGAACGGTATCGCCGGTGGCGCTTTCCCCGAGTCCGAGGGTATAGAAAAAGTCGTCGCTTTGTAGCGCCGCAAGCCCCGCCTCCTGTCCCGCTTGCCATGGGGTAAACCGCAACGCGGTGGTGAATTCGGCATTTATATGGGCGAGGCGCCGGCCAATAAACGCAGGCTGGCCACTGCGGTCGCCAATAATCGAAGTTCGCAATGCCAGTGACAGCTCCTGATTATCGGTGTCCCACCAGGTGTCCTTTGGTGTCCGGGCAAACAGCCAGTAGGGGGCCAGGCCTGAATCGGAAAACAGGTCTCGCTGGGTGAAATTCCCGGTAGTGGCACGTAGCGCGGGTTTACCCGGCGGGAGATCGGGTTTTTTTACCGTGAAAGGTAGTGCGCGCCCTTTTTCAAGAATACTTGGCCAGCCGTCTTCCCACTGTACCGGCAACATGAATGTCTCGCGACCGGTGTGGAATCTTCCGGGGTCTTGCGGCGGGGTCGCCAGGTTGTATACGCGCGTACCGAGAAATACCGCCCACCAGTCGCCGTTGCTGTCTTCAAACAGATCCGCATGTCCGGTCGCGGTTACCGGGTTCGGGCGGTCATCGGGCAGTCCGTGCTGGGTCAGCACCGGATTGTTGGGATTCGGCGCGTAAGGGCCGAAGATATTATCCGATCGAAATACCAGCTGCTGATGAAAGTAACCTGTACCTCCGCCGGGGGCAGACAGGTAGTAGCTTCCGTCGACCTTATAAAGATGTGGGCCTTCCAGGTAGTCACTGTTCCAGCGGGGGAGTTCGCCCCCGTCTACCAGAAGCATGTCTTTTGAACGAGGTTCGAAGGTCTCCGGATCCACCTCCATTACCCGGATGGCGGTGTGGGCCGGGTAGCGTTTTTGGTCCGGTTCGGCGTGGTGGACCACATAAGTCTTGCCGTCATCATCAAAGAAAATAGACGGGTCAATGCCATCAAGGTGAGGCAGCCAGATCGGATCGGACCAGGGGCCAGCGGGGTTTTTCGCAGTGACGACAAAATTACCACCGCATCCGATACAGGTATTGATCACATAGAAAGTGCCGGCTCGGTATTCGATAGCCGGCGCGTACACGCCCGCGTTGGTCAGTGGCAGACCATCGAATTGTACTTGTCCGGGACGATGTATGGCATTGCCTATCTGTGTCCAGTTCACCAGATCGCGGCTATGGAAAACCGGGATGCCGGGAAAGAACCCAAAGGTAGAGTTGACCAGGTAGTAGTCCCTGTCTACGCGCACGATACTGGGATCGGGGTGAAACCCCGCAAGAATCGGGTTGCGGTATTCGTTCTCGGCCAGCGCAGTGTCGAAGACGTCATCTTCTCCGCGGTATTCAAACCATTGAAAGTGAGCCTGCCCGGGACCGTGTGAGGATTCAGCTACCGCGCATGTGTTCAGCGCGGTTAAAAACAGGCAAATACAGCCAACGTAAATCCATTTTGTATTTCTCATCGGATGAGCACTCCAATTGACGAACGCGATTACCACCAGGTTGTGTAAAGGGCGATCAGCACCAGAGTGACCCCCACCGCGGCAAGGTTGAATACACTGCTAGTAGCAAAGCTGACTTCACCGGTAGAGAGCGCGTGCACCTGATCCCTGGAGTTGCCACGTGTGCGGTTTTCCCACAGCGAAACAATCACCGCCAGGCTGAAGCAAATCAGGAATACCAACCCCACGCGATCCATAAATGGTAGCTCTGGCCACCAAAGTTTCATCGCCAGAGACAACACGGCGGAGCCGATGGCGGCAACCAGTGCGGAGTTGGCCGTGGCCAGTGGCCAGAAAACACCGAGTACGAACAGGACTGTAATACCCGGGGTAAAGAAGCCGGTGAACTCCTGGATATACTGGAATGCCTGATCGAACTGGCCCAAAAGTGGCTGGGCGCAGATCATGCCCAGCACCAGGGAGATCATCGCCACAGTGCGACCGACGCGCACATAGTGGGTCTGGCTGCGGCCGGGCTGGTAGCGGGCGTAAATATCCATGGTGAAAATCGTGGAGATACTGTTGGTCATGGATGCCAGTGAAGAGACAATAGCGGCAACCAGCGCGGCAAAGATCAGCCCCTTGAAGCCGACCGGCATCAGGTTCATAAGTTGCGGATAAGCCTGATCCGGGCGCTCCAGTTCGGGCAGCAGTATCACCGCGGCAATACCGGGCAGTACCACGATCACCGGCATCAGCAATTTCAGGTAGGCGGCAAAAGCAATACCCTTCTGGCCTTCGGCAATACTTTTTGCCGCCAGTGCCCGCTGGATGATGTATTGGTTGAAACCCCAGTAAGCAAAGTTCACTACCCACATACCACCGACCAGCACCGACAGTCCCGGCAGGCTCATATAATGCGGGTTGTCTTTCGAGAGAATCATGTCGAACTTTTCCGGGGCAACCCGGGTGAGCTCGCTAAACCCGGCCAGTATGCCGCCGCCGTTCTGCTCGCCGATCAGGCTCAGGGCCAGGTAGGACAGCACCAGCCCGCCGATCACCAGCAGCACCACCTGGATGATATCCGTCAGTGCCACCGCCTTGAGGCCGCCGTAGAGGGAGTAGGCCGCGGAAAACAGGCCGAGGAATATCAGCCCCACAAACAGCTCGACACCGGCAATGGCATTGATGGCCAGTGCGCCCAGCCACAACACGGAGGTGAGGTTTACAAATACATACACACCGAGCCAGAAAATGGCGAGCACCAGTTTTACCCGGTCGTCGTAACGCTGCTGCAGAAACTGGGGCATGGTATAGATGCCCTTGCGCACGAAAACCGGCAGGAAATACTTGCCCACCAGTATCAGGGTGATTGCCGCCATCCATTCATAGGAGGCGATGGCAAGACCGATGGCATAACCGGATCCGGACATTCCGATAATCTGCTCCGCGGAAATATTCGCGGCGATCAGTGATGCTCCCACAGCCCACCAGGGTAGGCCTTTGCCGGCGAGAAAATAGTCGCTGGTATTTTTTTGATGGCCGGCTTTCTCTCGCGATACCAGGTAGCCGATGGTCACTAACATGGCGACATAGGCGATAAAAATCGCCAGATCGATTGCTGCCAGTTGCATGGGTTCACCTCGCTATTGCTTATTTTTATGTTTTATTCGGGTACTGGTTTTTAGGGGAATCGTGCGTGTTGCCTCAGTTTGGCACTACCTCGGCAGTCAGGCCGCGGATAGTCGCGACCATTTTGCACGCGCACCGTCGAATTTCGGTCCGGTCCATCCCGGGCCGGTACAGGCCGGACCCGGTACCGAAGCCGTCGACACCAGCTGCTATGTAGGCGGCAAAATCCGGGGCTTCGATACCACCCACCGCGAACAGCGGTACCGGGGGGAGTACAGCGCGAAGCGCCTTGACGGCCTGTGGGGAAATCATGCTGGCCGGAAACAGCTTGATGGCATCGGCGCCCAGAGCGAGGGCTCGAAATACCTCGCTGGGAGTACAGCAGCCGGGCAGAGATACCATTGCGCGGTGTTTTGTCTCATTGATCACTGCGGGATCGCAATTCGGCGATACCACAAGGCGTCCACCGGCGGCGGCTACCTCGTGCACCTGCCGAATGTCGGTGACGGTACCAGCGCCCACCAGTAAGCGATTGCCGAACTTGTCGCTGATTCTGCGGATGGAATCCAGCGCATCCGGTGAGTTGAGTGGCACCTCGACCATGCTGAAACCGCATTGCGCCAGCAGTTCGGCAACCGCTACAGACTCTTGTGGAGTAACGCCGCGCAGGATCGCAACCAGCGGGCAGGCTTCCAGATAGGGTGTCAACATTGGCTGGCCTCCTCTGGGGACTGTGCTTGATCCGGCACCGATTGCGATGGTTTTTCATCTTCAGGACTACCGCCGGCAGAGCAGATCCGGGCAACGCCGAGGACAGCCGTGTGCGCTGGATCCAGCGCACA
>NZ_LZDE01000174.1 GCF_002009015.1 Microbulbifer mangrovi
CGGTCCTGAAAACCTGTACCCGGCAATTTGCCGCTACTGTCAGTGTTCAGTGCCACTATTTAACCTGCCCCAGCGTGAATCGATGCTGAATCAACCAAAGCGTTTGTCGGCCACGAAGGGGTTGGTTTGCCGCTCCTGTCCAAAGGTGGACATGGGGCCGTGGCCGGGGATGAATTTGACTTCGTCGCCCAGGGGCCAGAGCTTTTTGGTGATGGAGTCGAGCAGATCCTGATGGTTACTCATGGGGAAGTCGGTGCGGCCGATGGAGCCGGCGAACAGGACGTCTCCCACCAGTGCCAGGTTGCTGGGGCGATGGAAAAAGATGATGTGGCCGGGGGTGTGACCCGGGCAGTGCACGACTTCGAGGACTTCGTCGCCGACGGTCACGGTGTCGCCGTCTTCCAACCAGCGGTCGGGAGTGAAGGTTTCCACCGGCGGGAAGCCGTACATCTGTGCCTGTACCTCGATTTTCTCGATCCAGAACTGATCAGCCTTCTGCGGGCCTTCTACGGGCAATCCGAGGTCCCGGGACAGGGGCGCGGTGCCGCCAACGTGGTCGAGGTGGCCGTGGGTCAGGAGAATCTTCTCCAGCTTGAGGCCGCGCTCTTCCACCGCCGCGAGGATACGATCCACATCGCCACCCGGGTCGACCACCGCCGCCCGCTTGCTGTCATCGCACCACAGCAGGGTACAGTTTTGCTGGAAAGGGGTAACGGGAACCGAGTGAAATTGCAGAGCCATGGGATTACCTGTTTAGTCTTCGGTGCCGAGTATAACGCTCGGCGCCTTATCCGGCTAAGGTGGCCCTGGGCTTCGTTTTCAGTTTGGTGGCGGTAGCGCTACCGGCTGTTCCCTTGCAAGACTCGCCGTGCACCCATCCCTGGGGGCTCTACCGCGAGATCCCTCTCGCGGAAGGTCTTGCAAGGGAACAGCCGGCATCGCCACCTTCGATTCGGGGATCGGCGCTCTATATCGCTGCAGCCGTCGCTCGCTGCATTGGGCTGGGGCGGCGCGCCGAGGACTTTTTCAACAGCTCCTGCACATCCTCGATCAGGCTCTTCTGCACCATCTCGCTCTGCCAGTACCCATCGTGGGAAACCAGCTGGGGGCCCCAGCTGGCGGCGCTCCAGTCCGCCAGCGGGCGGGTTTCGTAGTCCCGGTAAACCGCCTGGTTATAGGAAGGGCTCAAGGGCTTGAGAGGCCAACCAAAGAGGTCGTCCGGGTGGTAGAAGTTTTTCCAGCGGAAGTTGTAGCCGCGGGTATCCGAGGTGACCGCCTGGATCTGGTCGCGGGCCATGCCGGCGGTCCACAGGGGGTTGCTGGCACCGAGGGTGTACCAGTGGGCCAGGGTTTTGCCGCGCAGGAAGAGGTCCTTGGCGGAGCCCTTGTGTACGCCTTTGGGTCCGCCGTCGCGCCACACGCCGTGACTGATGGTGGGGCGCTGGGCGTCCCACAGGTAGTTGGAGAGGATGCTGCAGCCGATTGAGTGGCTGAGCAGTATCACCGGGGCAGTGTCGGCGGTGGCTTTGGCGGCGCACTCGAAGGTCTGGTAGATGGCCTGCTGGGTCTTGTCGTAGTTGCCGCCGCGCTGGTGGATGTCTGCCTGTTGCGCGGAGGCTTCGGCGAGCCCGTAGAGCATGAATTTGCGCGCGCGCAGGTAGTCCATGTCGCGCTTCTGCATGGCCTCGAACACCCGCTCCAGATTGGGCTGCAGGTGGCCCTGACAGAGAATGGTGTCGGTGTGAATGCGGGACCAGTCGTCCCCCAGTCCGCTCTTGAGCGCCTGAAATAGCGGCTCGGCAAAGTCTTCGTCCACCGCGCCCATGCCCGGCGCGGCCAGGATGACCAGATCAGCCATTGTCGCTCCCCGTAGTATTTTTTTATTGGATGCGATTACCTCGCCGGGGGTTTCCCGCGCATCTTGTTATTTTCTCTGGATATATAAATTTGTGCTGCTCTTCAATAAACGAACCACGAGCAGTACTCCACAAACGCTAGAAGCTACCACCGGACGTTGGCAATGGGAAGAATGGCGCCATAAAAGATGAATTAAGCGACAAAATCATCCCGATGTGGCGGATTTTACAAAAAATCGGGATTTTTTCATGCCGGCGGGGAACTAGAGCGCCATGGGCCCGTCAAACATTACAGTTCCCCCAAATCGTATCGTGTGAACGCTTGGTAATCGAACTCTCATCGTATCTCTGCTTAAAGCCGGCCCTGTGCCGGCTTTTTTTCTGCCTGCAGAAAACGGTCAGATTCTCGGCGGGGCGTCGGAGCGGCGGCGGATGAGAGTGAAGTCCAGCTGGACCTGCTGGCCCTGCTCGGCTTCGCCGGCGCGCACTGCGCGAACTTTCTTCACCAGCAGGTCCACCGCTGCCCGCGACATATCCACCACCGGCTGGTGAATGGTGGTCAGCTCCGGCCAGATGGTGGTAGCGAGGGCGGTGTCGTCGAAGCCGCACACGGTGAGGTCTTTGGGAATATCCAGCCCGCGACGCTGGGCCACGGAGATGGTGGCCGCGGCCATTTCGTCGTTACACGCAAAAATCGCGGTGGGCGGGAGTTCCAGGTCGAGCAGCTGCTCGGCACCGAGCAATCCCGAGCGGTAGGTGAAAAAGCCCTCCACCTCCAGGTCCGCCGCCGGCGCCAGCCCCGAGTCCTTGAGGGCTTGGCGATAGCCTTCCAGGCGCCGCTGGCTCACCTGCTGGCCGCGGTCGCCGGTGATAAAGCCGATGCGCCGATGGCCGAGGGAGGCGATATGCCGGGTCATTTCATAGGCAGCCTGGTAGTCGTCGATCTTGACCACCGAGATATTGTTGCGCGGCTGCTCCGAGGCAATCAGTACCGCGGGGGTATCACTACCCTCCAACACTTCCAGCACCGCCGGCAGATCCGATAGCGGCGGCGGCAACAGCATGGCCTCGACGCCGCCATTCAGCATCCGCGCGGCTACCGCTTCCGCGTTCAACGCCACATCGCAGTGCTCCACCACCAGCTGGATGTTGTAACGGCTGGCCTGTTCCAGGGCGCCGATCAGGAAGGCACTCAGGTAGGAAGCACTGAGGTTGCTGTGCATCAAGCCGATCTTGATCTGGGCGCCACCGGCAAGGCTGCGCGCAGCATTGTTGGGGGTATAGCCCAGGGATTTGATCGCCGCGTTGACCGTATCGCGGGTACGCGCACGCACATTGTCTTCGCCGTTGATGACCCGGGAGACGGTCATCGGCGAGACCCCGGCCTCGCGGGCGACATCGGCAATAGTGGGGCCGCTGCCCTGGCGGCGGCTCTGTTTGGGTTTCACGCTGTCACAGGCCCAATCAATTTCACAGGCGGACAATGATCCACTTTAATCGTCACCGGAAGCAAGCGGTCACGCAGGCACCGGTGCAGAAGACGGGCAATACTGCCGGATAAACTCGTGGTGCGGCGGCAGCGCGTTGACCCCCTGGGCTACCTGCGCACGGAGTCCGGATTGTAGTTGCTGCATTTCCTGCTCGGTCATCATCTGCGTAAGCGGGTGGAAGGATTGCGGCTGCAAGCCCTGCCCCAGCATCACCTGCACCCAGGAATCCACGCGAAACAGTTCGTCGTTATTCTGGTAGGCATGGGCGCGCTCGCGGAACAGGTCGAGCCGCTGGGCGAGGCTGTCGGGAATATCCATCTGTCGGCAGTGATCCCAGAACACATCGCCCTCGCGCTGGTTGACGTGATAGTGCAACACGATGAAATCGCGGATGTCTTCCAGTTCCCGCTGGGTCTGGCGGTTGTACTCCTGTTGCAGTGACGGTTCCACACCAGTGAACGGGAACAGCTGCAACAGGCGCACAATGCCCGTAACGATCAGATGGATACTGGTGCTCTCCAGCGGTTCGATAAACCCACTGGAAAGACCGAGGGCAATACAGTTGTTTTTCCAGGTCTGTTTTTTCCTGCCGGTGGTAAAGCGAATTACCCGCGGATCCGTCAGCGGCTCGCCGTCCACACGCTCGAGCAACAGTGACGTTGCCGCATCGTCCGCAAGGTAGCGACTGCAGTACACCAGGCCATTGCCAATGCGCTCCTGCAACGGAATTCGCCAGCGCCAGCCCGAGGCCTCAGCGATGGAGCGGGTATAGGGCATGGCCGGGCCGGTTGCGCGAGTCTGCAAGGGTATGGCGCTGTCACAGGGCAACCAGTGCGACCAGTCTTCAAATTCGCTGCGCAGGGTTTTATCGATCAACAGGCCGCGGAAGCCACTGCAGTCGATAAACAGGTCTCCGTCGATCTCTCGACCGCCTTCCAGCAGAAGCGATTCGATGTCACCGGTTTGGGAGTTCTGGCGCACATCGTGGATGGTGCCCTCTACCCGGGTTACTCCATACCCTTCACTAAACTCGCGCAAAAACGCGGCGTACTGTGTGGCATTCAGGTGATAGGCAAAATTCAGCGGCGACTTGGGGCCCGCAGCAAATCGACCGGCCTCGGCAGCCTGGTGTTCCAGGCAGAAGTCTCCAATCCCGCTATCAAAACCCATCTGTTTGCCACGCAACCAGAAGTGGTGGAAATCACACATCCACGCACTGGTGCCCGTCTTGCCGAAAGAGTGGATATAGCGCTCGCCTTCCCTGCCCCAGTTTTCAAATGCGATGCCGAGTTTGGCCGTGGCCTGGGTAGCGCGCATAAATGCTTGTTCATCGATACCCAGCAGCCGGTGAAAAGTACGCAGGGGTGGAATGGTGGCTTCGCCGACACCCACGGTGCCAATGGAATCCGACTCCACCAGGGTGATATCCAGTATCTCACCGAGTTTTTTCGACAGGGCTGCAGCAGCAATCCAGCCAGCGGTTCCCCCACCGGCGATGACGACACGTTTAATACGGCCTTTTTCGTTCGCGACAGATTTTTCCATGCCGGCTCCCCTAGCGATTCAGCTTGTTGATCAGCATCGCACGCAGCTGGCGTGCGCCGATGTTATCCAGCTCGCCCAGTACACCGCGGGCATGCTCCGGAAGATGTTTGCCGGCCCGATCCCCGGGACCGAACACGTAGTACTCGAAAAGTTGCCGCCAGCCTTCTTTTTCGTGCTCAGGCTTGTCGCGCAGGGACAGGATGCCGTGATACAGCGCATTCATGCCCGAACCGGTATGCAGGGGCGCATCGTCCCACCAGTAATTCACCAGAATATTGAAGGGGCTCAAACCTTCCACATGGTGCATCCACATACTGGGAATATATATCGCATCCCCAGGCTCCAGCTCCGCCACCTGGCCTGCGGCCAGCGCATCGCGAAAACCCGGGAAACGCTCAAAGTCGGGAT
>NZ_LZDE01000175.1 GCF_002009015.1 Microbulbifer mangrovi
GAATCCTTCCACCCCAGCCATATTTTCAGGTTGGCAGTGAGTTTGGCGAAAGCAGCGCACTCTGACAGGTTCGAGCCGGAGCTGGCGCAGCCAGCGGAGACCAGCGAGCCGCAGGCGAAGCTAATCCTTCCACCCCAGCCATTTCCTTTTTAAGTTTTCAGGAATTCATCCATGAATTCCTGAAAAGACGCTAAGCGCGGCGCATGTCCGCCCTTAGCTCCCGACGAATCAGCGACGCTGATTTGCGGGCGGGCCATCCTTGGCCCGCTACCGGAGCACTCGGTCTCTCCCGAGCTAAAATCAGGCACAGGCCCTCACCAGAAACTTGCACCAATGGTCGCCCAATGAAACGGCATCACACTAACCTGCAAGCAGTTCGCGCTCCGAAAACCCCCTGAATTTCACTACTATCATCTACTCCCAACGAAAAAGGTACTCGCAGTGGCTGACTTAATGGTCTTCACCGGCAACGCAAACCCGGAACTGGCACAAAAGGTTGTTGAGCATATGGCGATACCGCTGGGAGAAGCAGTGGTCAAGCGCTTCTCCGATGGCGAGATCGCGGTTGAGATCACCGACAACGTGCGCGGCCGCGATGTCTTTGTGGTGCAGTCCACCTGCCAGCCCACCAACCGCAACATCATGGAACTGATCCTGCTGGTTGACGCCCTGCGCCGCGCCTCTGCCGGCCGCATTACCGCAGTGGTCCCCTACTTCGGCTACGCACGCCAGGATCGCCGGGTGCGTTCACAGCGGGTGCCAATTTCCGCCAAAGTCGTTGCCGACATGATGGTAAGCGTGGGTATCGACCGCGTACTGACCGTCGACCTGCACGCCGAACAGATCCAGGGCTTCTTCGATGTGCCTGTGGATAACGTGTACGGCTCCTCCGTACTGCTGGACGATATCGAACGCCAGAAATACGAAGACCTGGTAGTAGTCTCCCCGGATATCGGCGGTGTGGTACGCGCGCGCGCCGTTGCCAAGAGCCTCGACTGCGACCTGGCCATCATCGACAAACGCCGCCCCGCTGCCAACGTTGCCGAGGTGATGAACATCATCGGTGAGATCAACGGCCGCACCTGCCTGCTGGTAGACGACATGGTGGATACCGCGGGCACCCTGTGCAACGCGGCCAACGCCCTGAAAGAACACGGCGCCAAGAAAGTTGTCGCCTACTGTACCCACCCGGTACTCTCGGGCAAGGCAATCGACAACCTGAACAACTCGGTTCTGGATGAACTGGTAGTCACCGACTCCATCCCCCTGGGTGACAAGATGGCGCAGTCTCCAAAGATCCGCCAGCTGACGCTTTCCGCCATGCTGGCCGAGTCCATGCGCCGCATCAGCAACGAAGAGTCCCTTTCCGCGATGTTCCGCTCCTAATCTCACTTATAGGAACCTGCCCAATGGCCGGTTCCTATAACGAGAAGTCGGCACATACACGCGACAATACGCTGGCAATCCCCAGCACTTGCCCTTAGAATACGCGCCCGCCCGGTACCGCCGGGCGTTTACTATTGGGCGTTTCAATAGATTTCGCCCACCTTATAGCAACGCCAGAAGGTTCCGGTCGCAGGTCCTTCTGGACAGACAACCTGAGGTTTACCCCATGTCTGATTTCAAACTGAATGCCAGCGTCCGTAGCGACGAAGGGAAAGGTGCGAGCCGCCGCCTGCGTCGCCTGGAAGCGAAAGTTCCGGCCATCATCTACGGTGGCGAAGTCGAGCCGCAATCCATTGCCCTGCTGCAGAAAGATATGTTCAAGGCTCTGGAAAGCGAAGCCGTATACTCCTCCGTTCTGACCCTGAATGTCGACGGCAAGGAAGAGACCGTGATCCTGCGCGACCTGCAGCGTCACCCGGCCAAAGCCATCCTGCTGCACGCTGACTTCCAGCGCGTATCTGCGAACACCAAAGTACACGTTAAAGTACCCCTGCACTTCCTGAACGAAGAGTCCTGCAAAGGTGTTAAGGCTGGCGGCATCGTGTCTCACACCCTGACCGAGCTGGACATCAACGCACCGGCTTCCAAGCTGCCTGAGTTCATCGAAGTAGACCTGGCTGACCTGGAACTGGACGCCACCGTTCACATCTCCGACATCAAACTGCCGGAAGGCGTTGAGTCTGTGGACCTGGCCCACGGTGAAGACCACGACCTGGTTGTTGCCTCCGTGCACAAGCCGCGTGGCGCCATCGAAGCTGACGCCGAAGAAGGTGAAGGCGAAGAGTCCGGCGAAGAGTAAGCCGGCAGACGTTCAGGTCTCCCGATAAGGTAAAGCACCTTGAGCAAGGCTCCCGACACGCCCATTCAGTTGATCGTCGGCCTGGGTAACCCAGGCCCCGAATATGATCGGACGCGTCACAACGCGGGAGCCGACTTTGTCTCCGAGCTGGCCCGTATCCACGGCGCCCAGCTCGCGCCAGACAGCAAATATCACGGTCTCACCGGCCGTGTGCGGATCGGCGGGCAGGATGTCCGCCTGCTGATTCCCACCACCTATATGAATCGCAGTGGCCAGGCAGTAGGCCCACTGGCGAACTTCTTCAAGATTCCCGCCGAAGCCATTCTCGTCGCCCACGATGAGCTGGACCTGCCCAGCGGCACCGCACGCCTAAAAGGCGGTGGCGGTCACGGGGGGCACAACGGCCTGCGCGACATCATCTCGGCACTGGGAAACAATCGCGATTTCATGCGTCTCCGCCTCGGCGTCGGCCACCCGGGCAATGCCCGCGATGTGGTCAACTACGTCCTGCAACGCGCCCCGCGTGTCGAACAGGACCAGCTAGCCGAAGCCATCGACCGCGCTGTCGATGTACTCCCCGCCGCCGCTACTGGCGACTGGAACGGGGCAATGAAGTCACTGCACACCAAAGCAAAATAGGTAACCGGCGCCTGCGCGCGTCCGATCACCAAACACCATATATACACCTACAGGATTCAGACCATGGGTTTTACTTGCGGCATCGTCGGCCTGCCCAACGTGGGCAAATCTACTCTGTTCAATGCCCTCACCAAGGCGGGCATCGACGCGGAAAACTTCCCCTTCTGCACCATTGAGCCCAACGCCGGTGTGGTACCCGTGCCGGATCCCCGCCTCGACAAGCTGGCGGAGATCGTCAATCCGCAGAAAGTAATCCCCACCACCATGGAGTTCACCGATATCGCGGGCCTGGTCGCCGGCGCCTCCAAGGGTGAAGGCCTGGGCAACAAATTCCTCGCAAACATCCGCGAGACCGATGCCATCGCGCACGTGGTCCGCTGCTTCGAAGATGACAACGTCATTCATGTCGCGAATAAGGTGCATCCGGTAGCAGACATCGAGGTTATCAACACCGAACTGGCACTCGCCGACCTGGACACCGTGGAAAAAGCCCTGCTGCGCTACACCCGCGCCGCCAAGGGACAGGACAAGCACGCCATCAAGATGAAGGCCCTGCTGGAAAAGATTCAACCGCATCTGGACGAAGCCAAGCCGCTGCGCTCATTCGGCCTCAGCGACGACGAGCTCGCGGACCTGCGCGAACTGAGCCTGCTGACCGTCAAGCCCACCATGTACATTGCCAACGTGGACGAAGACGGCTTTGAGAACAACCCGCACCTGGACGCGGTATCCGCCATCGCTGCAGAAGAGAATGCCGTCCTGGTGCCCATCTGCAACAAGCTGGAAGCGGAAATTGCCGAACTCGATGACGATGAAAAGCAGGAATTCCTGGAAGAGCTGGGCATGGAAGAACCGGGCCTGAACCGCGTAATCCGCGCCGGTTACAACCTGCTGAACCTGCACACCTACTTCACTGCCGGTGTCAAAGAAGTACGCGCCTGGACCATTCCCCTGGAAGCCACAGCACCGCAGGCTGCGGGCAAGATCCACACCGATTTCGAGAAAGGCTTTATCCGCGCTGAAGTGGTGGGCTATACCGACTTTGTGGATAACAAGGGCGAAGCCGGCGCCAAGGAAGCGGGTAAATGGCGCCTGGAAGGCAAGGATTACGTTGTCGCAGACGGCGATGTCATCCACTTCCGTTTTAACGTCTAAAACACCCGCCCCTTCCACACCGATTGAAGTAGTCCCGCACTGCGGGGTCCCACTAGGGCTCCGCAGTACCCCCCTCGGGTGCAACCCCGCACCTGATCTAGCACCATCACCGTAGGTTGCCATGTACCAATCCAACTGGAGAGTCGGCCTGCCGCTGGCACTGACCACCGCTTTCCTGTGGGCCCTGTTGCCCATCGCCATGAAAGGCCTGATCAGCGACATGGATTCCACTACCGTGACCTGGTTTCGCTTCTTTGGCGCAGCCCTGTTTGCCGGTGCCTGGTATGGCTCCCGCCGCGACCTGCAGCTCGGCGCACTGTTGCGCGGCAAACTGCTACCCTACACCGTGCTCGCCGTCGCCGGCCTGCTGGGCAACTATATTTCCTATGCCACCGGACTCAATTACATCACTCCTGGCGCCCTGCAGGTACTGATCCAGCTGGCACCACTACTGCTCCTGATTTTCAGCGTGATCTTCCTCGGCGAGCGCTTCTCTGCCCGTCAGTGGATGGGCGTGGGACTGGTATGTATCGGGCTGCCGCTGTTCTTCAACCTGCGTATTCAGGAGCTGGTGGAAGGGGAAGACCGCGAGTATCTGGTCGGTGTTGGCCTGGTGGTTATCGCCGCAGTGACCTGGGCCATCTACGGTCTGTTCCAGAAGAAGATCGTCGCCCAGTCGCGCCCACAGAACCTGCTGATACTGATCTATATTTCTGGCACCTTGTGCTTCCTGCCCGTCTCACAGCCATCCAGCGCACTACAGTTGGACGCACTCGGCTGGGGCCTGCTGGTTTTCCTGACCGTCAACACACTGATCGCCTACGGCGCCTTCGCCAAGGCTATGGGCGCCTGGGAAGCATCCCGGGTCAGTGCCACCCTCGCCCTGGTGCCACTGATGACTCTCGCGCTCAGCGCCGTCATCGGCAGCCTGTGGCCACAGTATATCGAAGTGGAGCCGCTGAACTGGATCAGCTGGGTTGGCGCAATAACCGTTGTGCTCGGCTCTCTGCTCGCTGCCATCGGCCGCGGACGCTGATCCCCGGGCAAAAAGCGGATTGCGCGCTAAGCTACTGATTAATTTACTAAAAAAGTGTTGACAGACCCCCGAGGTAGCCCGATAATGCGCGCCCTCGGTTAGACGAGATTGGTTGTGGCAAGGTAGCTCAGCTGGTTAGAGCGCAGCACTCATAATGCTGAGGTCGGGAGTTCAAGTCTCCCCCTTGCTACCATTTTTCTCTGTGAGTACCAGCCTCACAGCACCTTTACTGGGGTGTAGCCAAGCGGTAAG
>NZ_LZDE01000176.1 GCF_002009015.1 Microbulbifer mangrovi
GGGAGGGATTCGAACCCTCGATGCCTTTCGACATACACACTTTCCAGGCGTGCTCCTTCGGCCACTCGGACACCTCACCGAAACTGATTGTCGCGTGGCTTGTGAATTGTTTAGCGAGCCTCATCCGCACGCCTGCGGGCTCGTCGGCGTTTTGCCTTGCTAATCAGTAACATAGCTCCCGATCAGCGAGCGCGAACTTTACAGAAACGCAGCGGCGGGTGCAAGTGTATTTCGCAAAAAATCCCGCCAGCCGGTCTCGAGTGTGCGCCTTAATCCCCTGTCCACTCGGCGAAAAAGTCCGCTACCGCAAGGTCTGGCGCCGGTCTCGGGGGTTTTTGCGGGGTGCCCATATAAATGAACCCGCTGATCTCTTCATTTTTTGCGAGGCCCAGGCCTTCAGCGACTGCCCGGTTTTCAGCCAGCGCACCGGTACGCCAGTAGGCGCCCACGCCCTCGGCGTAGGCCGCAGTCAGCATGGCCTGTACCGCACCGGCGGTAGACATACGCTGCTCGTTGTGAGGCACCTTTGGGTGCTCCTGCAGGCGGGTGATCGCAACTACAACCAGGGGCGCCCTCAACGGCATGGCCAGGGTGCGCTCGCGCTGGGCTTCACTCAGAGGCTCGCTTAACTCACTGGCCTTGAGGTAGATCTCTCCCATGCGGGAGCGCGCCTCGCCCTCTACCACCAAAAAACGCCAGGGGCGTAAATTGCCGTGATCGGCGGCGCGCAGGGCTGCGCGGAAAATGGCTTCCCGCTGCTGACCATTCGGTGCAGGCTCGGTCAGTACCCCAACTGATACCCGGTTGTGCAGTGCCTCCAGCGCGTCCATCTATTGCCTCCTGAATTTGACGGAACGAAATAACTCCCCCGACGGGACGTAGGATTCTACCTCAAATGGGTTAGCGACAAATGTGGAACTATCGTGCCAATTAGAATTACATCCTCAATTGCCGTCGCTTTCACCGCGGCAAGAGGTTAAACTTTGCGCCTGTCAGTGATCCAGGCCTCGTTATAATGAAAAGATAAGAGGCTCTGGCGGTATTTCCGTTCATCCGACGGTGGCGCCAGGAATTGACGGGGACGAGAAGAGAACAAAATGCTCCCGGATCAACACAGTTACCGATAAGACCCGCGTTCATGCAAAAACAGCCAGAAGAATCCCGGGGCCGCCAGCAAGATTCGCGGTATCCGCTCTATTTCCGCGCCCTGATCTGTTTTGCAGCTTCCGGCACGCTGCTCAACAGCATCAACTGGTCGGCACTCCTGACCCAGAGCACCCTGCTGCAGCTGGCTATGGCCGCGCTGCTACTGGCTTACATCCCTGTCGCACATCAGATTGCCCACCGCAGCGTGCCGGAAACTGCCGAGCAGGTGCGCCGCTGGCTCTCCTTTACCGATGCCCTGCTGATCGGCATGGCTATGGCCATGGCCAACTTCAGCCTGCTGCCCAGTCTGCTGTTCCTGACCATGATCCAGTTCAATGCCCTTACCCAGGGCGGTGGTCGCTGCTGGTTTGAACACAATACCGCCATGCTGCTCGGCGTCGGTATCGGCTACCTGGTGCACCGCCCGGCACTGGTGGTCAATGCGGACCTCAACATCAGCGCCGCCAGCCTGATCGGGGTATTTACTTACTTCTGCTGCTACGCCTTCTATACCCACAAACAGATTGCCCGCCTGCGGGAACAAAACCAGAAGCTGGAAAAAGAGCAGCGCATAGCCAATCTGGCCAGCTACAAGCTCTCCCGCTACCTCCCCAAACGCTTGTGGCGCGCAGTAACTACCGGCAAGGACAAGGAAATCGTCACCGAGCGCAAGCTGCTGACGGTATTTTTCTCGGACATCAAGGATTTCAGCCAGCTCACCGAAGAGATGGAGGCAGAAACCCTCACCGGCCTGCTGAATAACTACCTCACCGAAATGTCGCGCATCGTGGCCCACTACGGCGGAACCATCGACAAATTTATCGGCGACGCGGTGATGGTGGTTTTCGGGGACGATCAGAGCAAGGGGCCCAAATCCGACGCACTGCGCTGTGTGGCGATGGCGCTGGCAATGCGCAAGCGGGTGCGCGAGATGATGCAGGAGTGGTACGACCAGGGTATCTCTCACCCGCTGCAAATCCGCATGGGGATCAATACCGGTTATTGCACCGTCGGGGTTTTCGGCACTGCAGACCACCAGACCTACACGGTGATGGGCACCCACGTGAACCTGGCGGCCCGCCTGGAAAGCGCCGCCGAACCGGGCGAGGTACTGATCAGTCACGAAACCTGGGCAATGATCAAACAGACCGTGATGTGCCGCGACAAGGGCCATGTCACCGTGAAGGGATTCAGCACCCCGGTGAAAGTGTATTCCGTCACCGATCTGCGCAAGAACCTAGGTGGACAGCAGAGCTACCTGGAAGAACACGCCCCCGGCTTTGCCATGCACCTGGATCTGGACAAGGTGCGGAATTACGATAAGGAAAAGGTCCTGCAGGCGCTGCAAAAGGCGCAGGCGCGCCTCAAGAGCAAGGTCATCATCTAGATATACAGCCTGGTTATTCGACCCAGTGATACACCCCAGTCAGGCGCGGCTCATTGCCGCGCAAACCTACCCGGAAACTCAATTTCTCCCGCAGACGTCCGCAGCGGGTTGATATCCAGCCCCCCCCGGCGGGTATAGCGCGCGCATACCGTCAGCTTTTCGAAAACGGCAACCTTCTGCAGGTCACAATACATGCGCTCTACACAGTGCTCGTGGAAGTCCTGGTGCTCGCGAAATGAAATGATGTAGGCGAGCAGCGATGCGTGCTCGAGCGCTGGACCGCGATAAGCAATGGACACCGTACCCCAGTCAGGTTGGCCGGTAACCGGACAATTACTGCGTAGCAGGTGACTGTAAAGCACCTCCTCAACAACATTACCGCCCTCCTGCAACCCGAGCAGGCCAGCATCCGGCTGGTATGTCTGCACCTCAATGTCCAACTCATCGACACAGGTACCAACCGGCCTGTGCACGTCCAGAGCGGCATCTTCAACACCGTAAAGCGTCACCACAACATCACTGCCGGCCGCGGCACTGAGGTCTTTCTCAAGCACTTCTCGCACCGCATCCGCAGACTCAAACCGGCTCTGGTTAAAAGAGTTGAGGTATAGCTTGAAGGACTTGGACTCGATCATTGACGGGCTGCTGGCGGCAAAGCGGAAACGCGCTACCGCCACCTGCGGCACCCCTTTCGGACTCAGCCAGGACAACTCAAAGCCCCACCATTCATCGGCGCCACTGAACGGCAGTGCACCCTCTTCCAGCCCCAGCTGTGCGCGGGACACCGAGCGCGGGATCGGGTGCAGCAGCGATGGGTTATAGCTGGATTCGTAGCGGGTTTCCTGCCCCAGCGGCAGGTTTTGCCAGTCTTCTCGATTCATGTGTTGACTCATGTATTTGCTCGCCTGCCGGGCAGGCGAACCATCAATATTCAATCAGTGACGCAGGCGTTTACCGTGGCGCATCAGGTGCAGCGCCCAGGCGGAAAGTGCGGCGATAAACGCCAACACACCGGCGAAGGCCCAGCCAACGCTGATATCGGACACACCGAGCACGCCGTAGCGGAACGCGTTAACCATATAGAGGATGGGATTGAGCTTGGACAGCCCCTGCCAGAAAGGCGACAGCAGCTCAATGGAGTAAAACACCCCCCCTAGATAGGTCAGCGGCGTCAGCACAAAGGTGGGAATAATGGAGATATCGTCAAAGCTGTTGGCAAAAATCGCATTGATAAACCCGGCCAGCGCAAACAGCACCGAGGTCAGGAATACGATCAGCACAGTCAGACCGATATGCTGGACCTTCAAAGAGGTAAACACCAGTGCGATCAGGGTGACTACCAGTCCCACGATCAGGCCGCGCGCAACACCACCGAGCACGTAGCCCGCCATCACTACCCAGTTGGGCGTGGGCGATACCAGCAATTCCTCCACACTGCGCTGAAACTTGGCGCTGTAGAAAGAGGACACCACATTGCCGTAGGAGTTGGTAATCACCGCCATCATGATCAGGCCAGGCACCACAAACTCCATATAGGAATACCCACCCATTTCACCGATTCGGCTACCGATCAGGGAGCCGAAAATCACGAAATACAGCGACATGGTGATCACCGGCGGTACCAGGGTCTGCGGCCAGATACGGGTAAAACGCCGCACTTCCCGGCGGAAAATGGTCGAAAAGGCGGTCCAGATCAATTGCAGGCTCATAACTACCCCTCCCCTCCGTCGGCGTTTTTCTGTTTCTTGTTCTCAGTGAGCAGGGAAACGAACAGCTCCTCCAGCCGGTTGGCGCGGTTGCGCATGCTGGTTACAGCGATGTTCTGCGCGCTCAGCAAGGTAAACAGGTCACTCAGTGACTGCCCCTTCTCCACCGTCACCTCCAGGCTGTGCTCGTCCACCAGGCGCCCGTCAAACTCGCCGAAGTCCGGCGCCTCACCGAGTGACTCGCGCACATCGAGAATAAACACTTCACGGCTCAAGGTTTTGATCAGGGACTTGATCGAGGTGTTTTCCACAATGTCGCCCTGGTCGATGATGGCGATATTGCGGCACAGACTCTCTGCCTCTTCCAGGTAGTGAGTAGTGAGGATGATAGTGGTGCCCTGCTGATTGATTTCCTGCAGGAACTCCCACATGGAGCGGCGCAACTCGATATCCACGCCGGCAGTGGGCTCATCCAGAATCAGCAGCCTGGGCTCGTGAATCAGCGCACGGGCGATCATCAGGCGCCGCTTCATACCTCCGGACAACATCCGCGCCTGGGTGCTGCGCTTGTCCCACAGGCCCAGTTTGCGCAGGTACTTTTCCGTGCGCTCCTCCGCCAGGGCACGCTGCATGCCATAAAAACCACCCTGGGTGCAGACAATATCGAAGACTTTCTCGAACTGGCTGAAGTTGAACTCCTGGGGCACCACACCGAGCATCTGCTTCGCCTTGGGGAAGTCCTTGTCGATATCGATCCCAAAGATGGACACCTCGCCGGCAGTCTTGCGCACCAGAGAGCAAAGAATGCCGATGGTGGTGGATTTGCCGGCGCCATTGGGGCCCAGCAAGGCAAAGAAATCCCCTGGCTGCACGTCAAAGCTGATGCCTTTCAGTGCCTGGAAACCGTTGTCATAGGTTTTTTCGAGATTGCGGATGGACAATGCGGCTGTCATTACTTCCTCCAGACGGTAAGGGCGCTTATTCAACGCCCTTGATCTGTATATTGCAACCGCACAGAATTTGGGGATATTTGCCCGGCGCCGAAAAACAGGCATAAAAAAAGCCGCTCATTTGAGCAGCTTTCTTTATTTGGAGCGGGAAACCGGGTTCGAA
>NZ_LZDE01000177.1 GCF_002009015.1 Microbulbifer mangrovi
GGATGGGTTCACGGCGTGTCTCAGAAGGTCATGCCCGATAGCGACGCCGCTACAGAGCTTGAACAGAACTGGCACCGCTGCAACACGAACAGAGAGCAATACCTTGGCCAAAAAATCCAAAACCGCATTTGTCTGTAATGAGTGCGGAGCCGACTACAGCAAATGGGCAGGCCAGTGCAGCGCCTGTGGGGCGTGGAACAGCCTGAGTGAAGTACGGCTGGGTCCGGCGCACACGGACAGCCGCTCCGCCAATTTTACCGATGCCCAGGCCGGCTATGCCGGCGCTGCCGGGCAGGGCAAAGTGCAGAAACTGTCCGAGATCGACCTCAGCGAGCTGCCGCGTATCCCCACCAATGCCAGCGAACTGGATCGGGTGCTGGGTGGTGGGCTGGTGCCCGGGTCGGTAGTGCTGATTGGCGGGCATCCCGGTGCCGGCAAGTCCACGGTGCTGCTGCAGACCCTGTGCCACCTCTCGCAAACCCTCCCGGCTCTGTACGTGACCGGTGAGGAATCCCTGCAGCAGGTGGCGATGCGCGCCAAGCGCCTCGGGCTGCCGGCGGACCACCTGCAGATGCTGTCCGAGACCAACGTCGAGCAGATTTGCCTCACCGCCGGTGAGGTAAAACCCAAGGTGATGGTGGTGGACTCTATCCAGGTCATGCACATGGCCGAGGTGCAGTCCGCGCCGGGCTCGGTAGCGCAGGTGCGTGAGAGCGCCGCCTACCTTACCCGCTTTGCCAAACAGACCGGCACCGCGCTGATTCTGGTGGGGCATGTAACCAAAGACGGCAGTTTGGCCGGCCCCAAAGTACTGGAGCACATTATCGACTGCTCCATCATGCTCGAGGGCACCCACGACTCCCGCTTCCGCACCCTGCGCGCGCACAAAAATCGCTTTGGCGCGGTGAACGAGCTGGGTGTGTTTGCCATGACCGAACAGGGTCTCAAGGAGGTCTCCAACCCTTCCGCCATCTTCCTGCAGCGGGCAGACGAGATTGCCGCCGGCTCGGTGGTGACGTCCGTTTGGGAAGGCACACGACCGTTGCTGGTGGAGCTGCAGGCGCTGGTGGATGACAGCAGCCTAGGCAACCCGCGCCGTGTTGCGGTGGGCCTGGATCAGAACAGATTGAATATGCTGTTGGCGGTGCTGCATCGCCACGGCGGCGTGCTGGTCGGCGATCAGGACGTGTTTATCAACGTGGTCGGCGGTGTGAAGGTTGTCGAAACCAGTGCAGACCTGACCCTGCTGATTGCTGTGGTATCCAGCTTTCGCAACCGTCCGCTGCCGCGGGACATGATGGTGTTTGGGGAAGTGGGCCTGGCCGGAGAGATTCGCCCCGTGCCTTCGGGGCAAGAGCGATTGCGGGAGGCGGCCAAACACGGTTTTCGCAAGGCCATAGTACCGGCGAGTAATCGCCTGAAGAACGATATTGATGGAATGGAAGTGATCGCCGTCAAGACCCTGGCCGAGGCGCTCAGCGCCATTGAAATGAGCTGAGCGCGGGCGGCCAGTGCTTTTTGATCAGGCGATCTTGTTCCGCGCGAACTGGTGCATGGCCAGGTATCCCAAGCCAACGGCCAGGGGAAGGGCAGCAATCGCGAGAATGGCTGCAAACGCCTGGTTGCTCGGGTCCGGGACGCAGTAACCGAACAGGGCCATCCCGACGGCAACGGCAATCCAGACGATACCCCGGCGCACGTCTTTCAGGGGGTGCGGCTTGTTGCTGGCGCCCATCTGATCAATCAGTTCTGGAGACAGTGGCATACCTTTCTCCAGGGCAATGCGTACGGTTTGCTGTACTTCCAGGGAACGTTTGTTGCGGAAGTGCAGTACCATCCACAGCGAAGTGCCGACCAGTAGAAAAAATCCGAAAGGAACCAGCAGCGCCAGGGTGTCCTCAGTCATGTTGTACTCCAGAGTGTGTCAGTAACAATTCATCGTTGGTGCCAGTAGGATGCGTCGACGCGATGATTTGGATGCAGTTAAAAGAAGGCCGGGCTAGGTACCCTAACGTCACCGGGAAGTCGCTCAGTGGGATAATGAATAGTTACAGGGAAATACTAATCGGCCTGCGGCGGCTGCTCTCGATATCGCTCGGGGTCCTGTTTCCGGCCATGGTCTCCACGCCGGCCTCCGCTCAGGAGAGGATTGCCTCTCTCAACCTGTGCATGGACCAGTTACTGCTGCAGTGGGTGGCACCAGAGAAAATTGTTTCGGTGACCTGGCTTTCCGGAGAAAAGCACTATCGGCGCGCGCCATTGCCGGAACATCTCTATCTGAATCGGGCGCAGGCAGAAGAACTGCTGCCGCTCAAGCCCGATTTGGTGTTGACCGGCCAATATGGCGCCCAGCGCGCATCGCAACGCCTCGAGCAGCTGGGCTTGCGCGTTATCCGAATCCCCGATGCCTACAACCTGGCACAGTTGCAGCAGCAGCTGTCGTCCCTCCAGCAAGCCCTGGGAGAATTGCCTGGGCTGCGCCAGCAGCGGGGCAAGCTGCAGGCATTGCTGGAGCAGGCACCTGAGACAAGCAGTGATAATCCCAGGGCCCTGATTCTTTCCGCGAACAACATCACATACGGCGACGGCATGCTCGAGCACGAGTTGTTAACCCGCGCAGGGTTTACCAATCTGGCTGCACAGCAGGGCGTACAACAACTGGGGCGGGTGAGTCTCGAGCAAGTTATTGATTCGCAACCGCAGTTGCTGGTTTTCTATGGGGGTGAACAGGACTTTGCCATCGCCCACCTGGCCGAGCGTCACCCGGTGTTGCGTGAATATATCGAAGCGGGCAGGGTGTACCGCTTGCCGCAGGAGCTGGGTTTTTGCCCGGCACTGGCCGCTGTGGAAGTGCTGCAGCAGCTGATGGAAAAGAGAAAAGAAATTGTTGGCCAACCGTAATTTAATTCTGCTTCTTATCGTCTGTACGTTGCCCATAGCCCTGATAGCGGCGCTATCCAGTGGCCCGGTATCGATAAACCTGGTGGCGGCGATCGCCGATGGCTGGCACAGTGACAGTAGTGATGCGGTCATTCTCTGGCAATTGCGCCTGCCGCGAGCAGTACTCGCCATTGTAGTGGGTGCGGCACTGGGCCTCGGTGGAGCAGCCATGCAGGGCATGTTGCGCAATCCGCTCGCGGAACCTGCGTTACTGGGCGTCAGTAGTGGTGCCGCGCTGGCGGCGATTCTGGTGCTCTACTACGGCGCTGCGGTGAGCGGTTACCTGTTGCCACTGCTGGCCATTGTGGGCGCGCTGCTGGCCGTGGGCAGCGTCTGGCTGCTGGCGGGGCACGGTGCCAGTGCCAGTCGCCTGGTACTGGCGGGGGTGGCGATCAATGCCTTTCTTTCTGCGCTGATGGCACTGGCACTCAACTATGCGCCGAGCATGTTTGCCATGCAGGAAATCGTTTTCTGGCTGCTGGGATCTCTCGCCAATCGTGGCTGGGATCAGGTGCTGCTGGCCCTGCCGTTTATTGTGATCGGTGCGATATTTCTATTTCTTTCCCGCAACTACCTGCGTGCGCTTTCTCTCGGTGAGGCCAGTGCCGCATCCCTGGGCTTCTCCGGTCGCCGCTACCCGCTGCTGGTGTTGTTTGGTATTGCATTTGCGGTGGGTGCTTCGGTAGCAGTCGCAGGAACCATCGGGTTTATTGGCCTGGTGGTCCCACACCTGATGCGGCCACTGGTGGGCCAGGATCCGGGGCGCCTGCTCTGGGTTAGTGCGCTCGCCGGTGCACTGTTGTTGTTGCTGGCGGATGTGCTGGTGTTGAACACCGTGGGGGCCCAGGAGCTGCGTATCGGCGCGGTCACGGCGTTTATCGGTGCGCCTTTCTTTTTCTGGCTGATTGTACGTAGCCGGCAGGGGGGCAATCTGTGAGCGAGCCAAATCCGCAAATCCTGCGTTGTCACAGTCTCGGGCTCAATCGTCACCAGCGGCAGGTACTTGAGGGCATCGACTGTGCTTTCAGTCCCGGAGAGCTGACTGCAGTGATTGGTCCCAATGGTGCAGGCAAGAGCAGCTTACTCGGCTGTCTGGCCGGAGTGTTGCCGTGCACGGCCGGGCAAGTTTCTGTCAATGAGCAGCCCGGTTCGAGTATTCCTCGGGCGGAGTGGGCGAAACTTTGTGCATTCCTGCCGCAACAGGAAAGCCCGGCTTGGAGTATGCCCGCGCAGGATCTGGTCGCGCTGGGGCTGCTGCCCTGGGGGCGGAGTTTCAGCCGCGTACAGCGACAAGCCCGGGTGCGCGCGGCACTTCAGCAGGTGGATGCCGGGGATCTCGCTCTGCGCCCGGTGACGCAACTCTCCGGTGGCGAGCAGCGCCGTGTACAGCTGGCGCGGCTACTCGTAGGCGATGCCCCCATGCTGATTGCCGATGAGCCGGGCGCGGCGCTGGATATCCGTCACCAGTTGCAGCTGATGGAAACTTTCCGTCAGCAGGCGGATGCCGGTAAAATCGTGGTCCTGGCGATACATGATCTGGGGCTTGCTGCCCGTTACTGCGATCGTATTCTGCTGCTGGAAAACGGCCAGCTGCGCGCCCGGGGCACCCCGGCGGATGTGCTGACCCGCGCGCAGGTGGCGGACGTATATGGCATCAGTAGCGAGTTCCGCTGGCGTGAGGGGCGGCCCGAGTTTATCGCCGGCGACCTCACCTAGCACCGGGTTTGCCCGTCATACTTTGCGCCTCCCTCTTCCCAATCCTTCCCGAAAGGCCCGCTTTCTGTATAATCGCGCCGACTCCAGGTGCCCAGCAGTTCAAGTTGCCAAAAGTAACTGGCTTGGTTGGGTTAAACGGGAAGTCCGGTGATCGCTGAAAACAACAGCATTTACAATCCGGCGCTGCCCCCGCAACGGTGATTCGTTTTCTGTGATTTGCAGAGCACGATAAGCCCGATACCGGCCTTGAGCACAGCAACTACGATAAAGCGGAGGGCTTTGTCTGGGCTTGTTCTCGGGGCCGCAATCCGTGCTCTTTCGTGCTTCTCGCCCAAATCTCCCCTCCCTCAATCGATCGAATTTTCAGATTGGGGAACACCATGAAAAAAAATCTGCTCGCCAGCGCCTGTGCCACCAGTGTCGTTCTGGCCGCGCCATCCGCCTTTGCGGAAAACAACTCAGCGACCGCTGGTCAGGACCTGGAACAGGTTACCGTCACCGCCAGTCGGATCGAGATTCCCAAGGCTCAGTCTGCAGTGTCTGTCTCGGTACTGACCGCGGCGGATATTGAAAAGCTTGGCTACGGCACCCTGCTGGATGTGGTCAAAACCCTGCCGGGTATTTCCGTGAGCAACACCGGCGGCCTGGGCAAGGTCAGTAACGTATATGTGCGCGGTGAGTCCGGCTCGCGGACACTGGTGCTGTTGGACGGCGTCAACGTTGCCGACCCCACCAATACCCAGGTCACCACCCAGTTCCAGCACCTGCTGGCCAGCGATATCGAGCGCATCGAAGTACTGCGCGG
>NZ_LZDE01000178.1 GCF_002009015.1 Microbulbifer mangrovi
GAAGTACTGCGCGGCCCCCAGGGCATGATGTACGGCGCCGGTGCCGGCGGTGTAATCAATATCATCACCAAGCGCGCCAGCCAGCCCCTGGAAGTACAACTGAGCGGTGAAACCGGCCGTTTCGATACGAATCGCACCCAGGCCGCGCTGCGCGGAGAGCTGGCGGGATGGAGCTACGCGGTGGACCTGAGTCAGTTGGAAAGTGATGGGTTCAATGCCCAGGTATCCGACAGCACCGGCGAGCGTGACGGCTACGACAACCAGACCAGCAGTGCCAAGCTTGGCTATGCATTTAGCGAGAGTTTCTCCGTACAGGGACAGGTGCGGGAAGTCGATGCGGAAACCGAGTTTGATGGCTGCTTTGCCTTCAGTGATCCGTCCGATTGCCTGGATATCTATACCCAGACCACTTACCAGCTGGGCGCAGACCTGAAAACCGGGGCCCTCGCCCATCAGTGGTCCCTGTCCAAGCAGAAGCTGGAGCGCGACAGTCTAGCCGAAAATGTCAGCAGCTATGCGGTGGAAGGCAGTATCGAAGAGCTGAACTATGTGGGTAGCGCTGATCTGAGTGCTGGCGGTATTTCCTGGGGACTGGATCTGGACCAGCAGGAATTTGAATCTGCTTACAATGCCCAGTCCCTGGAAATTCTCGGACTGTACGGCGAGTGGCGCGGCGACGTGGCGGACAGTGTTTACTACACCGTCGGGTTCCGTCGCGATAGCCTGGAAAATGAGGACCACAACAGCTGGCGGGTTTCCGCCGCGATCCCGCAACTGATCGGTGACAACCAACAGATCAAGTACCGCGCCAGTGCCAGCACCGGCTTCCGCGCACCGAGCCCCTACGAAGTATCCACCAATGTGGTCAGCGAAGTGGATCCGGTAGGTCCGGAAACCAGTCGCGGTTATGAGCTGGGGGTGGAGTACCGCTATGCCGATCTGCTGCAGCTGGAGCTGGTTGCCTTCCAGCAGACCCTTACCGACGCCATCGTGTATGTAAACGGCATTGGCACCGGCTGGGGTGCCTACGCCCAGGACGATGGCGAGAGTGAATCCGACGGGGTGGAGCTCTCCCTGGCGGGCAATATCGGTGATGCCGGCCGCTGGTATGCCAACGGAACCTGGCTCGACAGCACCGACAGTGCCGGCGAGCAGCGCCTGAATGTGGCACAGCGGGTGTTTAATGTGGGCGCCAGCTATGCACTGCTGGGTGACCGTCTGACCCTGTCCGGCAACTGGCAGCGGGCCGATGACCGCCTGAGCCCAAACCCGGCCTGGGGAGGAAGCCCGCTAGCCCAGGATGCCTATAGCAAGCTGGACCTGAATGCGAAATACGACTTCACCAAACGTCTCGCCTTCACCCTGCGCGGTGAAAACGTGCTGGACGACGACTATACCGAAGTAGCCGGTTACTACACCGCTGGCGCTGCGGTATACGCGGGTGTGCAGTTCACCCTGAACTGATTCCGGGATTGCCGAGCGCAAGCACGGTATACAGCGGGCGGCAGCGCCCGCTGGTTTTTTCCTTCGCTACTTCCCTCAATGCTCCCGCTGTCTTTCTCGGTATCTTGCCCCACTTCTTTCTTACCTACGGGCGCGCTGGCGGCCCGATACTCCACAACCTGTCGGCATTCGTTCCGCATCGGGCCGCCAGCGCGCTTTCGCTTGGGCACTAGTGTGCTCCGTTAGCTGTTATGCTTTGTTTTAAATTTTTGTAGATGATGATTATGAGTGATTCGGAGAGTAGCAAGCAGCAGCGTCATAAGGAACGCATGCAGGCGCGTAAAGAAATCGTGGATAGCGGTGTGGCAAAGGCCCTGGAAGAGCGCGGCATCGTTATCGTGTACACCGGCGACGGAAAGGGTAAAACCACCGCCGCTGTGGGTACCGTCTCCCGCGCGCTGGGTTATGGCTACAAGGTGGTAGTGGGGCAGTTTATCAAGGGTGTGTGGGAGTGCGGCGAGAAAAACCTACTGGGTCAGCTCCCAGCGGACCAGTACCCGCTGCAGTGGCACGAGATGGGCACCGACTTTACCTGGGAAACTCAGGACTTCGAGGCAGACAAAGCCGCGGCACTCGCCCTGTGGGAAAAACTGAAGTCAGCACTCGCCGATGACAGTGTCTATCTGGTGGTAATGGACGAGCTGACCTATGCGCTGAATTACAAATGGCTGGATAAAGCGGAAGTGCTGGAAGCTATTCAGAATCGCCCGGCCGAGCAGAGCGTGATTATTACCGGTCGCGGTGCCAAGCAGTACCTGATGGAAATTGCGGACACCGTAACGGAGATGAAATCGCACAAGCATGCATTTGAGTATGGTGTTTCTGCACGGAAGGGGGTGGAATGGTAATTACTCTGCCCACACGCCTAATCTGCTGAGAATAACCAGTAGTATCAGCAAGGTTCCGGAAGAGGCAAAAGACCAGAAAAAGATGCATCCCAAAATCTTGTCGAATCTATTTGTATATTGAAAGATTACATCCGACTTGGCGTTGAGCGCAGCCAAAGGGCTTCGCTCCATTCTTTTGCTCCATGAGCGCGGAATGGCAAGTACTTGGGCTACATTTAAAATATCCCAACCACTTGCAAACTCGAGACCCAAGTGGTCACGAGTTTCTGGCTTTTTTCTGAGTCTCCTTACCGTTACCTGTCCAAAAATAACGAATAGGACACACGCGATAAGCATGTCGATGAATGCGATTATGAAAAAATCGAACTCAGTAATCATTTGATTAAAGCACCTTCATGATTTTGTCGTATAGCTGCCCAGAATTTTTCTGTACCTGATCGTTGACTAATACCGAAGCAGTGGCGGCAGTTCCGGCCACTATCAAGCCGGTTGCAATTAAAGCTGTCCATCCAAGTGGTGTTGCGGTTAGCAGGAAAGTAACCCCCGCTTTAGCGATGAGGGCACCAGCTGTAGCGCTTGCTGCGAAGCTACTTGATTCGATGAATAATTCTTTTTCCCAATTCCCTCCCGCTTGATAGGAATTGTGGACTTTACCCACCCTAGATCCAAAGTCCACGACAGCAAGCCCATTACCAAGCAACTTGGTGTATTGACTGAATCTAACCAGTTTGTGCGCCTCGATCTCACTGGTAAATTGAAGCTTCGCCGCATTGCGGCTGCTGCGCGCGATATTGGTACCGCGTTCTGCACTGGTCAGCGGAGTGCCGCGCCGTGAGCGTATATGGTCTGTCACGGCATTCAGTTCGGCACGAAACTGCAGCTGCATGCGTTGAAAAGCGCGGTGCGCCAGTTGTTTGAGCTGACTGTGATTATCCGCCTTGCTCAGCTTCGCATCCCGATAGGCAAGCAGTGCTACCTGGTACTCCTTCACCGATTTCGCAAAGCCATTGATACGCTCGCCGTAGACACTGGTAGAAGCACCGGTCAGGGCGAGGTTGTAGTCCTTGAGCTGCTCCATCATAGCAGCAATGGCCAGGGTGTTGTCTTCGCCGAAGGTCAGTGACATCTCGGTTATGGGGCGAGCGACCTGCGACGGAGCGAGAAGGGCCTGGATGCGTTTTCCCTGTGCACTGTTATGGCCATTCAGCAGGTAAGGCGTATTGGCCTGCGCGAATTTCGGGGTCGGGCAGTGAGGTGCGGAAAGTTGCTGCAGATTCAGGTTGCAGGCCTGCTGAATATCGGGGGAAGTCAGCTCCCGATTGCAGAGTAGTAGGGTGCTCATTTTCAGGTCCTTTTGAAAATGCGAGTATTTTTTGTGATGGTGAAATACTAAAGGATCTGAATGGTATTTACAGAATTATTAGAGGAATGGACGTACCACTTTTAGCCACAAAAAAACGCCTGAAAACAGGCGTTTTTTTTCTTTCGGTTAGATGCTCCAAGTGAGGAGAGCCTGCAAATTGGGCGTTACATTTTCCAGTTAAAGCGCAGTCCGGCAGTGCGCGGCTGTCCCCACACACCGTAGCCCCAGTCAGAACCCAGTGTGTTCTGATAAGTAAAGTATTCCTCGTTGGCCAGGTTTCTGGTGAAGGCTTCCACGCTGTAAGTGTCCGTCGGCGAGTGCCAGGCGATCTTGGCGTTGGCGAGGCCGTAGGCGCTTTGTTTGGAGTAGGGGTCATTTTCTACCTGCAGGTAGTGGTCGTCCTGCCAGGCGTAATCCCCCTGGAATACAAGTTCGCCATTGTCACCCAGGCTCTGGTAGTAGCGCGCTACCAGGTTGTAGGTGAAACCGGGGGCGGAGGGCAGTTCATTGCCATCTAGGGTGTAAGCGTCTCCCGCTACGAAAAACAACTGCTCCGAATCAAATTCGGTATTGAGCCAGCCGGCGCCGGCGATGACTTCAAAGTTTTCGGTAATCGGCGCGGTGAGTTCCACTTCGGCACCGGTACCGGTTACGTCGCCAGCATTGGTGATGACACTGCCATCGGCCACGGTGAGAAATACCTGGGCCTGGTAGTCTTCAACGGTGTAGTGGAAAGCAGCTGCATTCAACCGATAGACCTCGGCCAATGTCGTTTTCAGACCCAACTCGAAATTATTGATGTTTTCCGCTCCCACCGGTTTTGTCGCTTCAACCGTTGAGTTGTAGCTGCCGGAGAAGCCGCCACTCTTGAAACCGGTGGAATAGCTGGCGTAAGCCAGGGTGCCAGCGGATGGCCGCCAATCCAGGCCAATACGGCCGGTGGTGGCGTTATCACTCAGATCACCGGTGGTATCGATCTCATCGTAAAAACTGGGTCCGGCATCCTGGGTAAAGTCGCGCTCCTCTTCTGTATAGCGCAGGCCGCTGACCAGGGTGAGGGTTTGCGAGAGATCGTATTCCAGCTGGCCAAACAGCGCCCAGGACTCACTATCCAGGGTCACGATTTCCCGGTGCCAAAGGCCCAGCTCAGCCCAGTCTGCGGTAGTGGGGGCCTCGGTTACCAGGCCGCGGTCATCCTTGTAGTAGTAGAACCCGGTTACCCAGTTACTTTTTTCGGTGCTGCCGTTAAGGCGGATTTCCTGGGTATATTGCTCTGCATCCACACCGTACTGTTCATCGAAATAAACCACTGCGGTACCGTCGCCGTCGTCCTGCAGGAATTTATCCAGTTCTTCGTAGGCGGTAATGGAAGTGAGGGAGAAGTTTTCGAAATCCCAGATAAGCGTCGCGGAAGTACCGAAGGTATCGATCTCGGTGCCGAGGCCACCTTTCGCTCCTGATGCTACATACTCCGGGCCATACTTGCCCCCAGAGGCTTCGATCCCGGTCATATCAAATGATGCACTGGTGCAGCGCCCGGCTTGAATGGCGCCGATGGAACATTTGTCCGCGTCCCCGCTCGAACTCTCCAGGTAGCCCATATGCGCAAAGCCTACGGATTGCTGGTCGGCACTGCTACCGTGCACGTTCAGGAGCAGGTTGGCATTGTCGGCAAGATCGAATTCCAACTGGGTGCGATAACCGAAGCTGTCGGTATCGTTGAGCTTTTCCCCGGTGACGGTGTTGGTCTGCCAGCCATCGTTTTGTGTGGTCTTGACGGCGACGCGTCCGCGAACGTTGTCGCTGATGGGACCACTCATGGCACCCTCGAGAATACTTTCGGAGTAGGTACCGATACTGGCGCTGGCACTGGCTTCAAATTCTTCGGTGGGCTTGCGCGAGACATAGTGCACCAGGCCACCGGTGGTGTTGCGCCCATACAGGGTTCCCTGGGGACCGCGCAGTACTTCCACGCG
>NZ_LZDE01000179.1 GCF_002009015.1 Microbulbifer mangrovi
CGTCCTGGCCGCATACGGTCTCGGGGAGGGGCGCCAGCCCCAGGATCTTCCCGTATAGCGCGGGAATATTACGTACCTGTTTCGGTAGTCGTCGGAATTGGCGCTTAGTGACGGAAGTGGCGCATACCGGTGAATACCATCGCCATACCGTGCTCGTCGGCAGCGGCGATGACTTCGTCGTCGCGCATGGAGCCACCGGGCTGGATTACGGCGCTGATGCCAACCTTGGCGGCATTGTCGATTCCGTCGCGGAACGGGAAGAAGGCGTCAGAGGCCATGACGGCGCCTTTTACTTCCAGGCCAGCGTGCTCGGCCTTGATCGCGGCGATACGCGCGGAGTTGACGCGGCTCATCTGGCCGGCGCCGACACCGATGGTGCGGCCGTCTTTGGCGTAGATGATGGCGTTGGATTTGACCATCTTGGCAACTTTCCAGGCGAACAGCAGTTCGTCGAGCTGCTCGTCGGATGGCTGTACCTTGGTGACCACTTTCAGGTCATCCTTGGCAACCATGCCGTTGTCTTTTTCCTGTACCAGCAGGCCGCCGGTGACGCGCTTGTAGTCGAATGCGGTGGGGCGCACGGCGCTCCATTCGCCGCATTCCAGCAGGCGTACGTTCTTCTTCGCGGATACTGCTTCCGCTGCAGCAGCGGAAACTTTCGGCGCGATGATGACTTCGGAGAACTGCTTGTCGACGATCAGCTGGGCGGTTTCCGCATCCAGTTCGCGGTTGAAGGCGATGATACCGCCGAATGCGGATTCCGGGTCGGTGGCGAAGGCCAGCTCGTAGGCGGTCTTGATATCTGCTGCTACAGCTACGCCGCAGGGGTTGGCGTGCTTGACGATGACGCAGGCCGGCTCGTCGAACAGTTTGACGGTCTCCAGGGCGGCGTCGGTGTCGGCGACGTTGTTGAAGGAGAGCTCTTTGCCCTGCAGCTGGCGCGCGCTGGATACAGACGCTTCTTCAGCGTCGGCTTCCACGTAGAAGGCTGCCTGCTGATGCGGGTTCTCTCCGTAGCGCATGTCCTGGGCTTTTTCGAACTGGACGTTGAAGGTGTTGGGGAAAGCTCGCGCTTCGTTGCTGGTGTTACGGGCGCCGAAGTGGTTGGCGATCATGCCGTCGTACTGGGCGGTATGTTCGAATGCCTGCACCATCAGGTCGTAGCGGGTCTCGTAGCCCAGCTGGCCGTCATTGCCTTTCATTTCCTCGATCACGGTGTCGTAGCTGTGGGTGTTGACCACGATAGCGACGTCTTTGTGATTCTTGGCGGCGGAGCGAACCATGGTGGGGCCGCCAATGTCGATGTTCTCGATGGCGGTGGGCAGGTCGCAGTTGGGGTCGGCGACGGTGGCCTTGAAGGGATACAGATTGACTACGACCATGTCGATGGGCTGGATGCCGTGCTCACCCATGACCGCGTCATCGGTGCCGCGGCGGCCGAGGATGCCGCCGTGTACTTTCGGGTGCAGGGTTTTGACCCGGCCGTCCATCATTTCCGGGAAACCGGTGTAGTCGGAAACTTCCACTACCGGGATGCCGGCTTCGCCCAGCTGGCGGAAAGTGCCGCCGGTGGAAAGGATCTCCACGCCCATGGAGGAGAGTTCGCGGGCAAATTCCACAATGCCGGTCTTGTCGGAAACGCTGATCAGCGCGCGGCGAACAGCCACCTTGTCAGTCATATCGCATCGTCCATCTAGGTCAGAAAAAATACGGAACAACAAATAGCAAGGGGGGATAGGCTGAACCCATCCCCCCTCGTCGAATTTTTACCGCCTGGGACGTCACTGTCCTCGGCGGCTGGCCGCCTTACAGCAGGCCGTAGCGCTTGAGCTTCTTGCGCAGGGTACCCCGGTTGAGGCCCAGCAGCTGTGCGGCGCGAGTCTGGTTGTGGCGGGTGTGCTTCATCACCACTTCCAGCATCGGCGCTTCAATCTCGGACAGCACCATATCGTACACATCGGTCACCATCTGACCGTCCAGGTGACGGAAGTAGTTTTCCATCGCCTGTTCAACCGCGTCGCGCAGCGACTGCTGCTGCGGTTGTTGAAGTTGAGTCTGGCCCCCGGTGGATGCCACATCACTGGCATCCGGAATCAGTGCTTCGTTATTCATGCCGCTTTTGCCCCTCTAGTTATTCGGCGTTCAAACCACTCACGAACGCTGGCATGTTGTGCTTCTGCGCAATCCAATTGGTTAAAGGTCTTGCGAAAGTTCTCGCTGTCAGCGAGCGTTTTCACGTACCAGCCCACATGTTTACGGGCGATACGTACCCCCATAACCTCACCGTAGAAACGGTGTAATTCACTCAGGTGAGTGATCAATATGTCCCTGACTTCATCCAGTGAGGGCTCCGGTAACCGTTCCCCTGTTGCCAGGTAGTGGGCGATTTCCCGGAAAATCCATGGACGTCCCTGAGCCGCACGGCCAATCATGACAGCAGCAGCGCCGGTGTAGTCCAACACCTTGCGGGCCTTCTCCGCGCCGGTGATGTCGCCGTTGGCGAAGACAGGAATCTTCACTGCGGACGCAATCTCGGCAATGGTATCGAATTCGGCCTGACCATGGTAGCCACAGGCGCGGGTGCGTCCGTGAACTGCCAAGGCAGAGATACCGATATCCTCGGCCATTTTGGCCACCGTCACTCCGTTGCGGGAATCCGGACACCAGCCAGTACGAATTTTCAGCGTTACTGGTACTGAGACGGATGAAACCACGGCTTCCAGAATGTCGGCGACCAGTTTTTCGTCACGCAGCAGGGCGGAGCCCGCTGCTTTTTTACACACCTTTTTTGCCGGGCAGCCCATATTTATATCGATGATTTGCGCGCCGCGCTCAACGTTGGCGCGCGCGGCATCGGCCATCATCTCCGGGTCGCCGCCGGCAATCTGAACCGAAATAGGACCCGCTTCACCACTGTGGTCCAGGCGCATTCTGGACTTGCGACTGTTCCACAGGCTGGTGTCTGAGGTCACCATTTCAGACACCACAAGCCCGGCGCCGAGCTCGCGGCACAGCTTGCGGAAGGGGCGATCGGTAACGCCGGCCATCGGTGCCAGGATCACTGGCGCCCCGATTTGGTAGGGGCCTATGGCAAAGCTGCTTGGCAATTCCGTGGGCAACTCGCCCTCCCGCAGGATCAGGTCTTGAATATTGGTGTGTCAAAAGAGCCGCCTATGATAGCGGCTGGCTCGCCGCTGGAAAAGCGAAAAAGCGCGCAAATTGTTCGATGGCTGGCCGTTTAGGGCGAAGTTTGTGCAACAAATTGTAGCAATACGCGCCATGAGCGCTGGTTGCAGCACGCACAGGGAAGTGGTCGCTTGAGGGCGGAGAAGTGCTCGCGATACCTACTGGGTGGCGATCCTCAGCTCGTAGTTCACCGCCTCGGGGCCGGGATCGACGATGTCGAGGGCGATATGCACCGGGTTGCCGGCGGGCATCAAGCGGCGTCCCGACAGCTCGCCCTTCAGGTATTCCTGCGGGGAGAAGTGGCGGCTGGCCACCGGCGCATTTTTGAGGTCAGTAAAGCGCAGCTGCAGGGTCGGGAACGGCTGATCGAAGGGCGCGCGATTGAGCAGCACCGCTTCCACGGCGAGGGCGCCGGGGATCTGCGGATGGCTGCGCACCACCAGATTGGAGGTGTGGATAGCTTCAATATCGACCTGGGCAGGAAGTTTGCAGCCCAGTACCGGGCAGGCCTGCGCATAAAGGGCCCGCCAGGGCTCCCGCTTGCTCAGTGTGTCGAAGCGGAAATACGCGGTCTGGGCGGCCAGTGCCAGCAGCATCACCGCGACGCCCAGGCCCCATACCCAGTTGGGGATCAGGTGGTGGCGTTTGGGCTGCCAATTGACCTCAATGGGCGCGGGGCCAATGGCGGATATCAGCTGGTCCCGGGGCAGCAGCGGTGCCTGGTCACGCTGGCTCGGGTCGATATGGTCGTCCGCGTCGTCGTTGCCTGTGGATAACTTTCGGGGAGGCAGGTCCGGGACCGCGGGATCCTGGGCGGAGAATTCCTCGGGCGGTTCTGCGGCCAGCGGAAACTCGTCTTCGTCGCGATCCAGCAGCGTCTCGTCGCTGAACAGGTCCTCGCTGAACGGGGGCTCATGGCCTTCGTTGTTAAGCATATTGGGCTCTGCGCCACCAATGCCGCTGGACTCCTCGCGTGCAATTTCCTCGGCCCAAGGATCGTCGCTGGCGGGGCTAAGGTTGTCGACGTCCAGGTTGAGTTCCCGGTCCAGGTCCAGATCCTGCTGCCGCTCTTCTTCGTCGGCATCCATATCCTGCCACTGGTGTTCGCCGAAGGCGTCGTCGATCAGTGGGTTTTCGCGGGTCTCTACGTTTTTTTCCTGCTGGGTGTCGGGGGCAGGGGTGGGGGCGCTGGCCTTTGTCTTGGGTAGCGCGTTTGCTTCCTCCGGGTCGTCGCCATCGAGTTCGATGTCGTCGTGGATTAGGAAATCGTCGTCTTCAAGCAGCTCGTCGATGGCTTTCTTGGTTGCGGCCGGGGTCGGGTCGCCTTCGTTAAAGACGATATTCTCATCGGCGCGGAAGACCTGCAGGCACGAGCCGCAGCGCACGGCGCCGCGAGCGGCACGCAGTTGCTGCTCGCTGACGTGGAAGGAGGTGCTGCAGTGGGGGCAGCGGGTGACCAGTTGCGACATGGATTTCGACGATTATTGCTTTGGCGGGGAAGTTTATCAGTCTGTAGGCCTGGCGCGTAGTGCGGGCGGGCTCTGTAGCTAGTTTTGTGGCGGCGCTACTGTCGCGAATACTTATCTCACCCGTGTCCCACTCAGGCGCACCCATTCTTCCTTCTCGCCATCTTGATCGAAATCAATCCACTGGCGATAGGCCGCCTTCACCTTCTCTGCCTGGCTGTTGAGAATACCGGATAGACAGATACGGCCGCCGACTTTGGTGCGCTCAACCAGCTGTGGCGCCAGTTCGACCAGTGGGCCGGCGAGGATGTTGGCGAGCATGATGTCGGCACTGCTGTCTGCGGGCGCGGGCGCTTTTTCAGGTAAGAAAACGGGGAATCGGTCCGGGTCGATGCCGTTGCGCACGGCGTTGTCGCGACTGGCGAGCAGGGCCTGGGGGTCAATATCGGTCCCCATGGCGGTGTCGGCGCCGAGCAGCAGCGCGGCAATGCCGAGGATGCCGGAGCCGCAGCCGAAGTCCACGGCGCTTTTGCCGCTGACGGGTTCATCGGCGAGCCACTGCAGGCACAGGAAGGTGGTGGGGTGGGTGCCGGTGCCGAAGGCGAGCCCTGGGTCGAGCATGATGTTGACGGCTTCAGGTGCGGGCGGCTCGCACCAGCTGGGGCAGATCCACAGGTTGTCGCCGCACTGGATGGGCTTGTAGTGGCTCATCCACTCCCGCTCCCAGTCTTTGTCTTCGAGCTGTTCCCAGCGGGCATTGGGGAGCAGTTCGCACAGGTGGGCGGCGGCTTTGGCTTCGGTGACGCTGGTATCGATCTCTGCATCGAACAGGCCGGTGACGAGGGTTTCGTCCCACAGCGGTGTTTCGCCGAGGCCTGGCTCCAGGATCGGTTGATCGGCATTGTCTTGCAGGGTGACGGAGACGGCGCCGGCAAATAGCAGAGCGTCTTCGATTTTTTCCGCCTGTTCGCGGTTGGTGTTCACTTTGAGTTGGAGCCAGGGCATTTCTTTTTGGATTCCGGGGCTGGTGGTGGCTTCGGTCGGGTCTGGTGGCGGCTCCACTGCCGGTAAGGCTTTGCGAGACACGCCGTAAAC
>NZ_LZDE01000180.1 GCF_002009015.1 Microbulbifer mangrovi
TTCGCCTGCAGGCAGGCTCCTGCAAGGATTGCCCGGGACGTCTTCAGCTGGCGCTTCGCCTTGCTGATGTTTGCCTCGCTGGTAGTGATCTACCCGCTGTTGTGGGTTGTGAGTCTCGCCTTTTCCGGCCAGCAGTCCCTGACCCTTGTGCGCTTGCCGGAAGATGCCGGTGTCGGGCAGCAATTGCTCGCCCTGCTACCGCTACCGCAGCAGTGGACCCTGGACAACTTCCGCGCGGTGCTCACCGAGCAGCCGTTCCTGCGCTGGCTGGGTAACAGCCTGATCGTCGCTTTCGCCACCACCCTGGTGGGCTTGTCCCTCAGCTGTACTGCGGCTTACGCGTTTTCCCGTTTCCGCTTCGCCGGCCGTGCGCGCGGCATGATGCTGTTCCTGATTTCGCAGATGTTCCCGGCGGTACTGATGCTGATCCCGCTGTATGTGATCGTGGTGCAGTGGCTGGGACTGGGGAATTCCTGGCTGGGGCTGATCCTGGTCTACTCGATCACCGCGCTGCCGTTCTGTGTGTGGATGCTGAAGGGCTACTTCGACACGCTGCCCTACGAGATCGAGGAGTCCGCCCTGCTGGAGGGCGCCAGCCGCTGGATGATCTTCACCCGTATCATCCTGCCCCTGGCGCGACCGGCCATTGCCGTTACCGGTCTGTTCGCATTTATGACCGCCTGGAACGAGTTCATCCTTGCCTCCATCTTTATGGACGAGGAGTCCCGTTACACAGTTCCCGTCGGGCTGCGTTTCTTTGTCAGTGATTATGCGTCTGAATGGGGCTACTTTGCCGCGGGATCGATTCTGGTGTCGCTGCCGGTGATGTTGCTGTTTCTCGCCCTGCAGCGTTCCCTGGTGTCCGGGCTCTCTGCGGGTGCGGTCAAGGGATAGTCCCTTAGATAGTCCCTTAGATAGTCCGGTAGATAGTCCCGCAGCAGGTCACTCGATGATGTTGCGACCTCGGAGTCTATCTTCGAACGTCCAGTCACTTGCGCCTGGACACCATCCTTTCCCGGGTTGGGGAACGTGCTGCCCCAATCTGGATCGCCTTCTGCCTGCCGTTGGTGCAAATCTGCGCCAAAATCATAAGTCATTGAATATAAAGGATTTTTTTATTCCCGGTTTGCCGGGATCAAGGTGGGATAGTCCATTTCTGGTGTTTTTCCCAAGGTGGGACGACTCAAATTGTGGCGTGGCGGGAGTATAGCGTGGCGCCAGATCGGGTTATCCTAATGCGGTCTTCGAGGTACCCGAATCCGGCGAAACCTATAACAAAATGACGTGACGATGGGGGAGACAACTCCATGAACAGAATGACCGGATTCAAGAAGAATTCCATTGCGGTAGCCATCGCTACCCTCGCGGGCGTAAGCGGTGGCGCCTTCGCACAAGCCGAACAGGATGCAGCTCTGGAAGAAGTGGTGGTGCTGGGTATCCGCGGCAGTCTCGAAAAATCCATGGATGTAAAACGCGATGCCAAAGGCATCGTGGACGCGATTTCCGCAGAAGATATCGGCAAGTTCCCCGATACCAACCTGGCGGAATCCATGCAGCGTATTTCCGGTGTGTCTATCGACCGTGTGAACGGTGAAGGTAGTAAAGTCACCGTGCGCGGCCTGGGGCCAGATTTCAACCTGGTGACCCTGAACGGTCGTCAGGTAGCCCGCACCACCGGTGGCCGTTCCTTCGACTTCCAGAATATCGCTTCGGACATGGTGACCGGCGTTGAGGTCTCCAAGACCAGCAATGCGACCCTGCCCTCCGGCGGCATGGGTGCTACCATTAACCTGCTGACTGCCCGTCCGTTCGACACCCCAGAGCGCACCATGCGCTTTGGCGTGAAGGGTGTGATGGACGAGTCCTCCGATGATGCCAGCATGACGCCGGAGTACAGCGGTTTCTATTCCGATACCTTTGCCGATGGCAAGTTCGGTGTGGCCATTTCCGGCTCCGTGCAGGAGCGCGAGAGCGGTAGCCAGCAGGCACTGGTGCCCGGTGGCTGGATCAGTGTCGAAGGCCAGATGGACAACAACTGGGACGGCGTGAACGATGCTTGGGGTGCGGTGCCCCTGGAGAACCAGGTTAACCGTCCGGGCGAGGGTGACATCTACTCCGTTGCGCAGAACGCGGCCTTCAAATTTGAAGAGCAGCAGCGCAAGCGCACCAATGGCCAGCTGGTTCTGCAGTGGGCGCCGACCGACGACATCACGGCGACCATGGATTACAACTACTACCAGAACAAGATCGCCAAGCAGTTCAACGATATCTCCGTATACCACGCCTGGCAGGGTGACCAGCGCGGCGTGTGGAGCGACGGCCCCATCTCCACTCCGATCATCTACTCCGAGTACTACGGTGCACCTAGCGACGTGGCCATGGGCGGCGGCAGCACCGCCGAGATTCACGAAGGCGATATGCTGGGCGTGAACCTGGAGTGGCAGGTGAGCGACCGGCTGAACCTGTTCTTCGACGGCCAGCACTCTGAAGCTGAGCGCACACCGGACAGCCCCTGGGGCACCAGCAACGTGCTGACTGTTGCCGCCATGGTGCGTGACGCCAGCAGCGTGGACTTCACCGGCGATATTCCGGCCATCTATGTGGACTCCGCCAACGGCGTGAATGCTTCCGATATCATCGTTACCGGCTCGGTGTTCACCAACTCCAAGGATTACTCCGAGGTTGACCAGTTCCGCTTTGGCGGTAACTTCGAGATCAACGAATCCAGCGATATTGATTTCGGCATCGCCCGCCAGGAAGTGTCCAACCGTTCACAGTCTGTATTTGTACAGCGCAACAACTGGGGTGGCGCCGGCCCGGCTTCCGATCTGCCGGACGAGCTGTTCACCGCCAAGAGCATTTCCGACAAGTTCGACGAATCCTGGGGCGACTTCTCCGAGGTTGGCGGCCTGGAACCGCTGGACGTCTATTACGCGTGGAACTTCGACGCGGTGCGTGCCGTGGCTGAAAGCCTGTATGCAAACAACGCGACAGACCTGGGCACTGCCAACCGTGTAGGCGACTGTGGAACCGCGTTCTGTGCGTCCACCGATTACGCGTCTGACACCGACCGCGCCACCACCGAGACCTCCACCTCGGCGTACGCCCAGTACAACTTCAGCTCTGAAGTACGCGGCATGCCGTATGAGGTCAACACCGGCCTGCGCTACGAGCAGACCGATGTGGATTCCGTATCCGTGGTGCCTGAATACGACCGCGCAGAGTGGAACTCCAACAACGAAGTGGCCATTCTCGGCACTGGCGAACAGGTCTACCTGAGCGAAGAGGGTAACTACGACTACTGGCTGCCCAGCATCTCGTTCAAAATGGATGTGACCGAAGACGTGGTAACCCGCGCTGCAGTCAGCAAGGCGATCACCCGTCCGGATTACAACTCCATCAAGGGTGGCACCACCATCGGCACGATTGCCAACGGCGGTATCGGTGGCGGTTCTACCGGTAACCCGAGCCTGCTCCCTTACGAATCGATCAATTACGATCTGTCCGTGGAGTGGTATTACGGCGAGACCAGCTACGCCTCTGTGGGCCTGTTCCGCAAGGACGTATCCAACTTCATCAGCAACGCGAAAACTGAAAAGTCACTGTTCAATATCGCCAACCCGGCGGACGGTGCCCTGGTGGATGAAGCGCGGGCCAACGGTGCCAACGATGCAGAATCCATTCGTCAGTACATCGCTGCCAACTATGCGGATAGTGATTACGTCGATGTTACCTATCTCGAAGACGGAGTGACCGTCGACAAGATCTTCATCAAGGGTAACCCGGCCACCGACAACGACATGGTCTTCCTTGTCGACACCCCGGTGAACAGCGACGTGGACAACACCATCGACGGCGTCGAGCTGGCGGTGCAGCACATGTTTGGTGAAACTGGTTTTGGTCTGCAGGCCAACTACACCATCGTGGATTCCGAGCTCAGCTACGATCCGTTTATCCTGGTAGACCAGGAAGCCATGGTCGGCCTGAGTGACTCCGCGAACCTGGTGGGCTTCTACGACAAGAACGGTTTCCAGGCGCGTATCGCGTATAACTGGCGCGACGAGTTCCTGAGCTCCCGCGGCCAGAATACCGGTGCCAACCCGCAGTACGTTGAAGCTTATAGCCAGATCGACCTGAACGTGAGCTACGAGCTGCCGCAGCTGGAAGGCTTGCAGGTATTCCTGGAAGGTATCAACGTTACCGACGAAGCACAGCGTGTACACGGCCGCGACAAGCGTCAGCTGCTGGGTTACTACCAGGGCGGTGCTCGCTGGCAGCTGGGTGCCCGTTACGCCTTCTAAACCATTTCACAGGATGGTTTAAATAGGCACGGAAAGCCGCTGGTCGTCAGGTCAGCGGCTTTTTTTATACCGTGATTTAACTCAGCCCCAATGGCTGCTGTGAAAAAAATAACAAAGAGTGAAGAGAGAAGTAGGATGACGAATGCAGTACTGCTGAACAATGTAGAGCATCGCGATCTGCGAGTGCAGGCCGGGCGCTCGGCAGCGTTCGGTGACGACAACTGGTATGCGCTGACCTTCCCGCTGGAGTTTCGCGCACTGCAGGGCCAGTACCCGATCTTTTTCCAGAAAGATGCCAACACCGGCGCTTTCTTTCCGCTTGCACTGCTCGGGCTCGAACCCGGGGAAAATCTCTATCTGCGCGACAATCAATGGGCGGCTTCCTACCTCCCGCTGACCATTCGCCGCGAACCGTTTCTGATCGGACGCCAGAATTTTGTGGAAGACGGTGTGCAGAAAACCCGTCGCGTGATTCATATTGACCTGGATAGCCCGCGGGTGAATCGCGAGCAGGGTGAACCTCTGTTCCTCGAGTACGGCGGCAACTCTCCGTTCCTGGATGGCGTGGCGGATATGCTCGAGGCGATCCATCACGGTATCGAGCAGAGTGAAAAATTTATCCGCGCACTGCAAATTCACGGTCTGCTGGAATCCTTCACCATGGATATTACGCTGGATAACGGCGAGGCCAACCAGCTGAAGGGTTTCTACACCATCGACGAGGAGCGCCTGCGCGCGCTCAACGCTGAGGATCTGAACGAATTGCACCAGGCGGGATTTCTCGAAGCCATATACATGGTGCTGGCCTCCCAGTCCCAGGTGCGTCGCCTGATCGATGAAAAGAACCGTCGCAACGCCGCTCAGTGAGGTGCGAAATGGCGCAGCCGTTTATTGAAACCGCCGGCCTGCCGGCCACCCGGGAAGCCCGTGACATTACACCGGACAATGCACAGGAAGCGCTCGCGGGTATCACCGAACCGCTGGTATTGCGGGGATATTGTGCGGACTTTCCCGCGGTAGCCGCTGCAAAGGAATCTCCACAAAAAATGGCCGGGTACCTGCTGGATCAATACAGCGGTCATCCGGTCAATGGTTGTTACGGCGCGGCGGAAACCGGTGGCCGGGTGTTTTACAACGACGACCTGAGCGGATTCAATTTCGAAACCCGCCGGGTGCCACTCGGCAAATTGCTGGACGATATTCTTAGCGGCGCCGGTACCCCACAGACAGCCATGCGCTATATGCCTTCCAGTGAGGTTTCCTACTGGTTTCCCCGGTTCTCCGAGGACAACGATGCCGGTGTCGCCAGTGTTTCTCCCATCGGTTCCTTGTGGCTCGGCAACAAGGTGCGCATCGCCGCGCACTACGATTTTCCGAATAATCTGGCCTGCAATATTGCCGGTAAACGCCGTTTTACCCTGTTGCCCCCGGAGCAGATTGGCAATCTTTATCCCGGCCCTCTGGAGTTCGCCCCCGGCGGGCAGGAAATCAGCCTGGTGGATTTCTATAATCCCGACTTTGAGCGTTTCCC
>NZ_LZDE01000181.1 GCF_002009015.1 Microbulbifer mangrovi
CAGCCCAGGTCACCGCCCTGCAGCATGGTACCGATGTCCTCGGAGTTGTCCTTGGCGGCGTCTTCAAACTTCAGGTCGCCGGCGGCAATTTTTTCCCGCAGGTCCATCAGCAGTTTGTAGGCGGCATCGTCATCGCGGATGGCAGACGTCTTGACCAGGATATGACGCACTTTGGTCTGCTCCACCACCTGCTCGGTGGCGCCGCGCTGCTCGTGGATCTTGAGCAGGTGGAAGCCAGCGTCGCTGCGGAATGGCTTGGTAGTGTCACCCACGCCCAGGCCTTCCAGTGCATCGGCAAACAGGGTGGGCAGTTCTACGGTTTTACGCCAGCCCAGGTCACCGCCCTGCAGAGCGTTCTGGCCTGCGGAGTTGGAGATGGCCAGTGCGCGGAAGTCTTCTCCGGCGTTGGATTTCTCATAGATGGATTCGGCCTTGGCGCGGGCTTGGGCCACTTCTTCCGCGGGCGCGCTGGAGTTGACCGCTATCAGGATATGTCCCAGCTGGTATTGCGGGGATTTCCAGAACTCGCCCTCTTTGGAGCGCAGGAAGTTGTTGATGTCCTGATCGGTGATCTGGATGCGGCGGCTCACGCTGCCCTGCTCGACCCGGCGGATGATCAGTTCCTGGCGGATCTGCTGGCGGAAGGCGTTATTGGAGATGCCGTCGGCTTCCAGTTTGCGCTGAAACTCTTCCGGCGATGCGCCCATATTCTGTTGTACCCGGGCGATCGCCTGGTCCAGTTCTTCCTCGGAAATGGTGACGCCGGCGCGGGAGCCCATCTGCAGCTGCAGGCGCTCCACAATCAGCTGTTCCAGTACCTGGCGGCGCAGCACGTCGATCGGCGGCGCCTGTACGTTCTGGGCGGCGATCTGCTGGGCGATGGTATTCAGGCGCTGCTGCAGTTCGCTGGCCATGACGACATCGTCATCCACCACGGCCACAACCCGGTCGAGTTTCTGCACCTGCGCGACTGCGGGGAGGGCGAGGGCACACAGGGCTGCCAGGGTCAGCAGTCCGCGGCGGGAGGAGGTGAACATCTGCATTATTGTCATCACTGTTTCAGTACTTCTCTCTGTTCAAAGTTGGCAATGCCCTGGCTGAGCATCCGGGTAACCGAGCCACCGAGGCCGGCCAGCCCCTTCAATTGCAATTCAATATAGATGCCTTCGTCGTATTTCAGCTCTTCCGGAGGCACCACATCCGCCAGGTCGTTATCCAGCTCGCGCCGCCACAGCACGCGCGTGCGGTAACAGCAGGTGTCATATTCGAGTCCGGCAAGGTACTCCAGTTCCCTGTCAAAGGTGAAATCGTAGTTGGCCCGGGCAAGGATGGAAAGCCGGTCGTTGATAGGCCAGGCAGTGGAAACGTCTGCCTGCCGCACGGGGCCCCGGATCAGGAAAGTATCGGTGGCGTCGTAAACCTCTTCCTTGCGCAGGTAGCGGTAGCCCACGTTAAACAGGCGGAAATCGTCGTCCAGATAGCGCAGGGTAAAGTTGCCGCGATTGATGGTGTGGTCGGTGTCGTGGTAGATCACCTCACTGCTGATACGCAGGGAGTCCGTGGGTCGGCTCTCCAGGCGTGCGGCAAATTCCGAACGCGGCACATCTTCGATAAATTCTGCCAGTTCAATGCGGCTGGACTGGGAGTAAAAGATCTGCCCTGCACTGGCGGCGAACAGATCACGCCCGCTGCGCGGATCCACAAAGCGGGTGGTCAGGCCGAGGGCGGCGCGGTCGGCGTCATCGATACGGTCGTTGCCGTTGAAGCGGCTGCTGCGGAACAGTTGGTCATAGCTGAAGGTGAACAGCGACGTATCATAGAGCAGGTTGTTGCTCTTTGGGTCGGTGCCGCGGATATCGCTGACATCCAGGAACTCTGTCTGGTCTGCGTCACTACTGGCCATCAGGAACAGGCGTGGTTCCAGAGTCTGTACGTACTCGCGTTCGAACAGGTTGCCGTTGCGCTCGAAGAACAGACCGCTGTCGATGGTGACCTGGCCGGCGGAGGTTTCCGGGGTGTCCATGGCGGGATCCGCGAGGAAAGTATCCGCCAGTTCATAGCCCAGGTAGATCCCGGTAATTTCCGGGTTGAAGAAACCCCACAGCCACTGCTTGTCCCAGCCAAAGCTGTAATCCACGCGGGTGCGTTTCGCGTTGATAAAGTTTTGAGTGCGCTCGATCACGCTATCGGGGTCGTCGACATCGTCGATAAAACGGATGGTCTGGGTGTCCGCGTGATCGAAGCTGGTGATCTCGTGGTCCATCAGCAGCTGCCAGTCGCCCCACTTGTAGTTGCCGTTCACGTTTACCCGCGGCAACTGACTGAAAGTGTCGTAGCGGTCTTTGACCAGCTGCTGGTATTCCTGGGCGCGAACACTGGCGTTCCAGTGTTCGCTGGTCAGGCTGGCTTCTGCAGCTTGGCTCAGACTGGTAAGAGCGTTCGAGCTGACGTTTTTGGGCGACTGTACATTGGCGTTGTCCAGGTCGCGGAAATAGTCCGGGTCACTGACCTTGGTGTAGTCAATACGGGTGCGCCACGGGCCACCGTCACCGCCGGCCTGGTTCAAGTTCAGGTACCAGCGGTCCTCACCCTTGGCCGGCAAAACCAGATCTTCCGGGAAGCCCTCGTTGATCAGGCGTCGGGCGTCTTCATCGTTGCCGCCCTTGTCGTTGGGCAGGCCGGCCATGCGCAATTCGGTATTGAACTTGCTGCTCAGGTGGCGGGTCTCCAGCTCCAGGCCGGTACCGCGGTACTGTACATAGCGCGGCACGATGGTTGCGTCCAACTGCGGGGCAATGTTCCAGTAGTAGGGGATGGCGATATCCCAGCCGTTTTCTTCGCTGTTGCTGATGCTGGGAAACAGCAGCCCGGACATGCGCTCGTCGCCCACAGGAAAGCGCAGGTAGGGGAAATAGAACACCGGGATATCGGCGATTTCCAGGCGCACATTGCGCGCGGTGCCCTGGCGTTCCACATTGTCGATGGAGATTTCGCCGCCAACCATTCGCCAGAAAACGTCGTCCGGTTCACAGCGGGTGTAGTTGCCATGGGTCAGAATCAGCTCCCCGCTGGCTTCGCGGGAAGCAAAGCGGGCTGATCCGTGCACAAATTCATCGTGGACCACATATGTGGCGTCTTCGATGGACGCGGCCTTGCTGTCGGTGTGTACTTCCGCGGCCTTGCCGCGTACCAGCAGGCTGGGTTCGCGCATTTCGATGGCGCCGCTCAAGTAGGCGGTGCTCTCTGCGCGGTTGACGTTCACCTCGTCGGCAAACAGCTGGCGGTAACCCTGGGTGATGTGCACATTGCCGCGCAGCTGGGCAGTACCGTCCTCCAGCCAGTTGGAGCTGTCAGCGGTAGCACGCAGCGGGGCGTCTTCCGGTAGTTGGTCTGAATTGGGGTACAGGCGCTGCGGTTCGATAAATGCGCCGCCACAAATCGGTGCCAGCGTACTGCGGGACATTGGGTCCAGCTGGGATTTGGGAAACCAGTCCAGATACAGATAGGGATTTTCCAGCTGTATGTGGCCAGATTCCGGAGTGGCCTGGGGCGAAGCGGTCTCTTCTGCGACTGCCGCTGCCGAACACCACAGGGGTTGGGCAGCGAGCAGGCCGAAAGCGAGGGAGCGCGGGCGTGATAATTGTCCAATGGCTAGCGCAAGGCGGCGCCAGCGGGAAGCTTCCAGCATCGAGTGAATGGTTCCAGCTATCTTTAGAGTCTGTTCCGTTGGCGAGATTGCGCGATCAGTGCGCGGTTGCGCTTCCCGAATATGCAGGGAACTCCAGCCAGTGAGACAGAATCTGCGGTGAAGTCCGCAAAATGTGACGATGCCGACAGGGCTGGTGCGCAAAAATCAGCGGTCGATTCTACTTGAATGGCCGTACCCATGGAAACAATAGCGGGTGATCCGTCGCGCCAGCGCAGTTACAATGCGCAGTTTTTAGGCGGCCGGAGCACCGGGCGGGCCCAACGCCTGTCGAAAATAGTAAAGATGTATACAGGTGGCGGATGAATGAATGTGTAACCCAGGCCCCGGATGAGCGCCGTGAACAATTGCGCCTGTGGGCCGCGCGCGCCCTGCAATCGGGACACGACACACTGCAAGTACCGCCGCTGGAGAGCAGTCTGCACCTGTTGCCACTCTCCGGCGACGCGGGTTTTCGTCGCTACTTCCGCACCGATACCAGCCCGGCACTGATCGCGGTGGATTCCCCGCCGGAAAAAACCAATGTGAAGCGTTTTGTCGCTCTGGCGGACTACCTGCGTCGCAACGGTATCCATACACCGCTGGTGATCGCCGCGGATATCGAGCAGGGCTACATGCTGCTTGAGGACCTGGGAGACACCCAGTTACTGCGCGAGCTCAATGCCGACAGCGTGTCCGGCCTGTACGCGGAAGTGATGAACGAACTGCTAGGTCTGCAGCAGATCACGCGCGCCGAAGGCCTGTTCCCGCCCTACAATCGCGAACTCCTGCACATGGAAATGCGTTTGCTGCCGGAGTGGTTGATCGGCAAGTTGCTGCAGCGGGAGCTGAGTGATGCGGAGAATCAGCTGCTGGAGCGTACCTTTGCCCACCTTCTGGACAGCGCCAGTGCCCAGCCGCAGGTGCTGGTGCACCGCGACTACCACAGTCGCAACCTGATGATCCGTGACGGCGAGCGCCCGGGTGTGGTGGATTTCCAGGATGCTGTGTGGGGGCCGGTCACCTACGACCTGGCATCCCTGCTGCGGGACTGTTACATCCGCTGGCCCCAGGATCAGGTGGAGAACTGGGCCCTGGCCTACGCCTCATCGGCGATCGATGCCGGCGTCATTCCGCCGGTGGCGCCGGAAACCTTCCTGCGCTGGTTCGACTGGATGGGCCTGCAGCGGCACTTCAAAGTCCTCGGGCTGTTCCCGCGTCTGTACCTGCGCGACGGTAAACACGGCTACCTGCCGGATCTGCCGCTGGTGATCCGTTACACTCTTGAAGTCTGCGACAAATACTCTGAATTACAGCCATTCGCGAACTGGTTTCGCGAAGAAATCCTGCCATTGATCGAAAAGCAGGACTGGTACCGCGACTACCGCACCGCCGGTGAACGGCAGGCGGTGGAAACCGAACTCCCCGAATAAGCGCGAAGATGACAGCCAGACAAGAAAACGTCCCCGCCGCCATGGTGCTCGCCGCCGGGTTCGGCAAGCGCATGCGCCCGCTGACCGATCGCATGCCCAAACCGATGATCCCGGTACTGGACAAACCGCTGATCGAGCACTCCCTGGAGCGTCTCGCCGCCGCCGGTATCAAACATGTGGTGATCAACCTCGCCTACCTCGGCGAGCAGGTTCGCGAGCATCTGGGCAACGGCGAGCGCTGGGGCCTCGAAATCCAGTATTCACCTGAAGACGAGCCCCTGGAGACCGCCGGTGGCATCACCAGAGCCCTGCCGCTATTGGGTGACGCCCCGTTCCTGGTGGTCAACGGCGATGTCTGGTGTGACTTCGACCTCTCCCAGTGGATCAGCAACCCCCTGCCCGAGGGCTGTCCCGGTCGCCTGCTGATGGTGCCCAATCCGCCGCACAACCCCGAGGGGGACTTCGGAATCGACGACGGACTCCTCTCCGGTACCACCAAGCCGCGCTATACCTATGCGGGCATCAGCTATCTACGCCCGGAAATCCTCACCGCCTATCCCCATGCCCGCGAGCGCTACGGTCTCGGCGAGGTCTTTGCGCACAACGAAGACCGGATGCAGGCGGAGGTATATGAGGGCAGCTGGTGTGACGTGGGGACGCCGGAGCGGCTGAATAAGCTGGAAGAACGCTTGAAATCAGGTTAATCGCATATAGATACGAAGCACAGAACTTCGAATTGAAGGCCGGGTGCTGGGTGGAGCTTTTCGAAAGCGTCGGCAACACGGATGTTGCCGACGCAGCGTACA
>NZ_LZDE01000182.1 GCF_002009015.1 Microbulbifer mangrovi
TTTAGAAGAGCCCCCATGGATGGCTTCATGGCGTGTCTCGCAAATTCGCCCCAGGCAGCGGAGCCGCCACGTACCATCCTACGGAGTACACGCCCCATGAACTGGGACCTGCCAATCCCTTACATTCAAAGCGTTCAGGTAAAACCCGAACACGTCGATGGCCTGCACCACGCCAACAACGCCGAATATGTGCGCTGGTGTGAGCGCGCGGCCTGGTCACACAGCCTGGAGCTGGGGCTGGATGTCACTAATTACCAATCCATGGATCGGGGAATGGCCATTCGCCAGGCCGAGTACGACTATATACTGGCCGCTAGAGAGGGCGATGAGCTGCTGATCGGCACCTGGCTCACCAAGGTCGACGGCCGCCTCAATATGACCCGGCAGTTTCAGGTTTTCCGCGCCGGTGACGAGGCACTCATCCTGCGCGCCACCTGGCAGATGGTGTGTATCGAGCTCTCCAGTGGCAAACCCAAGCGGATGCCGCAGACCTTCAAGGACATATACGGCCCCGCAGTGGTCATCTGCGAGGGCGGTTGAAACCACACAATCACACCGCAACCCCAAGGGAGCGCCAGTATGAGCGACGCGATCACCCTCACTGAAAACTCCGGCGCCCTCAAAGGCAAAACCATCTTTATCACCGGCGCCAGTCGCGGCATCGGTCGCGCCATCGCCCTCAAGTGTGCCGCCGATGGCGCCAACATCGCCATTGCTGCCAAGTCCGCCGAACCCCATCCCAAGCTCCCGGGCACCATCTATACCGTCGCCGAAGAGATTGAAGCTGCCGGCGGCAAGGCCCTGCCGATGCAGGTGGACGTGCGCGAAGAGGACCAGGTGGCAGAGGCGCTGAAGAAAACCGCGGACACCTTCGGCGGTATCGATGGCGTGATCAACAATGCGGGTGCCATCAACCTGACCAACGTCGAGTCCACGCCGCCCAAGCGCTATGACCTGATGATGGATATCAACGCCCGCGCCGTGTATCTCACGGCCCACCTCGCCATTCCCTACCTGAAGCAGTCCGACTGCGCGCACATCCTCAGCCTTTCGCCGCCGCTGAACCTGGAGCCGCGCTGGCTCGGGCCCTTCGCACCCTACGCCCTGTCCAAGTTCGGCATGACCATCCTCAGCATGGGCCTGGCAGAGGAACTGCGCGAAACCAATATCAGTGTCGCCACCCTGTGGCCGCGCACCCTGGTGGCAACCGCGGCGATCGAATTCGCCGTGGGTAGCCGGGAAATGTTCGAGCAGAGCCGCAAACCCCTGGTAATGGCGGATGCGGCTTACGAGGTGCTGATCACCAGCAATCACGGCCTGAACGGTGCCCAGCTGATCGACGAGACCCTGTTGCACGAACGCGGGGTGGAAGATTTCACCGAATATGCGCACAATCCCGCCAAGGCCGGTGAGCTGGCAGTGGATCTGTTTCTCGATCCCTGAGCAGACTTGCCGGCACCTACAGTCGGCAAGAGGTAAGCGGGGGAAACTGTGGATAACGGTGATGTGGAAGATTTTCGCGGTGCAATGGGCGCGTTGGGCGACGTAAAGCCGCTGGCACCCAAGCACCGCCAGTCCGCGCTGCGCAAAGACGGCCGCGACTCTGCCGACAATACCCTCAACCAGCGCGCCCGCAGAGAAGCGGCCACCGCGCAGACCGCACGTGAGCTGAACCCCCTCGGCGGGGAGTTTGTGGAACCGGTGGATCCCTGGGATCCCATCGAGTTCAAGCGCGACGGTGTGCAAAACGGGGTCTACCGCAACCTGCGCCTTGGCAAGTACACCGTGGACGCGCGCCTGGACCTGCACAATCACACCATAGAGATGGCTCGCCGCGCCCTCTACCAGTTTATCCGGGATTGTATGGAAGCAGATGTGCGCTGTGCCCTGGTGACCCACGGCAAGGGCGAGGGGCGCAAGCAGCCCGCGCTGTTGAAAAGCTGCGTCAATGCCTGGTTGCCGCAACTGCCCGAGGTACTGGCTTTTCACAGTGCGCAGAAACAGCACGGTGGCCTGGGGGCAACCTACATGCTGCTGCGCAAAAGCGAGCGCAAACGCCAGCAGAACCTGGAGCAGCACCAGCGCCGCTCGCGACCATAGCTTGCTATAGGAATATCAGGCGCACGCGCAGCAGTTTTCGCCGACGGCTTGGGAAAACTTCCCGGTTCGTAATCTGTTTGTCACGTCTGGCACCTACTCTATTCCCACAACGAAATTTCGCTTGTCCGGTTGCTTCATCGCCAACCGAATCAGTTTTCGTTGTTCTTCTCTCTTTGCATCGCACCAATCACATTGGTGACTTTTTGCTTCCGAGTTTGGAGGTGCCTCCGATTGGAGGATTGGTCCCGGGCATCGCGTTCGCGAATCGGGACTCTTCTTGAATGACACTTCAAGCGGCCACTTTGGCCGCTTTTTTTATGTCTGTCTGTTAGACACAGAGGGGTGTTTGCGGGGGCGGGCTCAGCGGGAAGGCGGGGGAACTTCGCCGGTCTGTTTGAATTCCAGTCGGGTGCCGTCGTCCCCCTCCAGAACCAGGGTATCGCCGCGGGCGTGAGCGTGGTTTACGCGAGGCAGCGCGAGCAGAAAGTCTTTCTCCAGTTCACTGCTATTGCGGCGACCCACCATGCGGGAAATCTTCGGGGGCTTTAACCATTCGATGGTGCCACTGTCGCTCAGCTGGAACTTGCCCAGGTAGGGATTGGACCCGGCGCTGCCGCGCACGAAACCGAGCTTATCGCAGCCCAGGTAGGGACGATCGCGCCACATCTTTTGCCAGAACATACGGGATTTGTGTTCGCGCCCATCTACCGACAGCGTATCCAGCAGCCACTGACGCTCGCAAATGGCGTCGCTTTCGGTAGCGCGCATTGCAGATGGCTGGGTGTCGCTGCTACTGCAGCCCGTGAGGGGCAGGCCCGTTAACAATAGCGCGATAAGGGCCGCGCGCGCGCGAAGTACACGGGAGAGGTTGAGCTGTGGCGGCAGAAGCGGGTGGTGCATAGGTTCCATCCGGTGGCTATTTACGCCATTTAACACCAATTGCCGGTGGGTGTCTGTGACCCAACCGGTCTATCCGGTACCTGATAGCGGCGGAAATAACCGTGCTCGTTGTGGCCGTGGTGTGTGGTGGGGAATGGGTGGAGCCAGGGAATACGGGCTGCCGTCAATTGCCCGCCTTGATGTATTCGATATAGATATCCCCGGACACGTCCCGCAGGATCAGGCGACCGCCGCTGCTTTTCACAAAGGCCTGGCGGGTGCCGGACAGGGCGCGCAGGTACTGGGTCTCCTGCTCCATCAATTGCGGAGGGCCGGCCATTTTGGTGGATGCGAAACTGTCGGTATCCCACAGGATCTGGCCGTTGCTGGTTACCTGCATGGCGCCGCGGTAAGTATTGATGCCACTTTTCCCCATGGTCTCACCGTCGCTGTTACACAGGAAGGTGAATTCCCGCGGCTGGTCCACCGGAATCGCCTGTCCATTGATACGCAACAGGCGCATTTCCCATTTGTCGCCGCACACGCTACTCAGTGAGCCCGGGGTCTGGGTCGGGCCAGAGTCCTTACCGTCCATGCTCATACAGCCGGCGATGACGATGGCGAAGCCCATCAGCCACACCGGGATTATTCTGTTCATTGCGTTCCGCTCCCTGCTTGCAGATAGATGTAGCTTAGTCATCCCCGGCTGCGGCGAGAGGAAAGTGGCGACAGCTTGTGGCGGAAATGGTCACAGAAACGGGTATTGGCGGGCGCCAGCGCCCGCGCGGGTGTTGCTCGTTGGATCAGGACTGGCGCACGCAGCGCACCACGACTTTTGAATCGAGTTCCTGTTCGAAGCACCGGAAACGGGTGCCATTGACGTTGAGGGAGCGCGGCGCATCGCGACGGCCACTCCTCGGCCTGCGGTCGGAAGATCTCACCGACATGTGGGCGGGGTTCATATGTGGGGGGACCGCGCTGCTGAAAGCGCGGTTGGCTTGACTTTCCCTGGGCTCGGTTGATGTGCAACCGGCAACAACTCCTGTCGCTATCGCCGCAGTCAGCAGAATGCTACTCAATTTCTGCACGCGGATACCTCGGTGGCTGATTCGAGGGTGCTTCACTGCCGCCCTCACTTTTCAGCCTAGAAGAGTCCGCTGCCAAAGTGTGATTTTTGGCGCCAATTTAGGAAAAGGTGCGCCGATACGGAGATGCAGACGACAGTCTGAGGTGAAAAAGCGGCAATAAAAAAGGGGCCCCGAGGGGCCCCATTAATGCTATTCACAACAATGCAAGGAGGACGTGATTAGAAGTTGTAGCTACCTGTGAGGGCGATAGTGCGAGGCGCGCCGTAGTAACCAGTTACCCAGCCGAACGCGTTGTAGCCGGCATTGCGGTATTCCACGTCGTTCAGGTTTTTGCCTTGCAGGGACAGCTGCCAGTTACCGTCGCCACTGAAGTAGGTGGCACCGGCATCCATGAGGGTTACTGATCCTTCATCCAGAGCGCTGGGTGCAGCGTAGATCTGGATGCCGTCGCGATACGAGACCGAGCCGTTGAGTACCAGTTCGCCCCCGGCAACATCCATTGCGTAATTCAGCTGGCCGAGCGCGGTTTTCTGGGGGCTGTACTGGAAGTTATCCCAGGCGTCGGCGATGTTCTCGCCGGCATTGATAACCTCGATGTATTCCGCATCGGTGTAGCCGAGTACCAAGTTGGATGTCAGGCGGTCAGTAATACTGGCCATCATTTCCAATTCCAGGCCACGAATCTCGGATTGGCCCGCGTTCAGTACTGCGCTCGAGAAGCTCTGTGTGGCTTCCGAGAAGGTCTGAACGGTAACCTGCATATCTTCGTAGTCGGTGTGGAATGCTGCGGCATTCAGGCGGATACGATCGTTCATGAACTGGGTTTTGATACCGAGCTCGAAGGTGTCCGCGGTTTCAGGATCGTAGCCGTCTACCGTCTCCGGATTCACGCTAGCGTCGCCGCGCATGTCGAAGCCACCGCTCTTGAAACCAGAGCTGAAGCTGCCGTAAACCATGGTGTCGTCGCTGATCTGGTAGTTCATGCCCGCTTTGGGAGAGAACTGTCCCCAGCTATCACTATTGCTGTAATCAGTGAGCACTGCGTACGGGCTATCCGCGCCGATATTTTCACCATCGTAGCGATCGTGGAACATCGGGGAGTACAGGCCGAGGAAGTTGGCTTTGTACACATCTGCGGACTTTTCGTCCTTGGTGTAGCGGCCGCCCAGCGTCATGTTCAGCGCATCGGTGAGTGCATACTCGTAGTTGGCATAAACGGCGAGGCTTTCGGTATCAACATTGCCGCTGACGTTCTGAGTTATGCCAAACATACCCAGTACCGCGTCAAAACCACCTTCTGCATTGCCTTCATAGTAGTAAATACCGGATACCAGGTTGGCGCGGTCACTACTCCAGCTCAGCTGGAATTCCTGGGTGAGCTGATCGTCTTTATAGTAGGCGGGTACGTCAAAGTCCGGACGGTTGACCGAGTCAAAGTCGATGTTGGTATCGGTATCACCATTGCGCGCGGCGGTGATGGACTTCAGGGTCAAGCTGTCGGATACGCGCCACTCGGCAGCAAGGGAGAGACCACTGCTTTCAACCGAGTTCTTGGAGGGCATATTCGACTCGTGGTCGTAAACACTGTCGAGAGACGTCTCGCTGCCTGTGGGTGCGTCAAACATCAGGTAGCCAAAGCGCGCATTGGAATCGTCTTTGGTGGTGTCTGCGGCAAGACGGATCCAGAGGTCTTCGGAAGGATTGAGCTCCAGAGAAACGCGGCCGCTCAGGATATCCTTGTTGTAGTTGTCGGCGCCGGTGTTGATGTTTTCACCGTAACCGTCGCGCTGGTAGCTGGCCAGTGCAAAGCCGAGGGCTGCGGTATCGGAAAGGCCAGTCTGGCCGCTCAGTACCAGATCGCGCTGGTTGTAGGAGCCTACACCGCCGCCTACTTTAAATTCGGTGTCACCAGTCAACTTTTTGGTGACATATTTAACCGCACCACCGATGGTGTTCTTGCCGTACAGGGTACCCTGCGGGCCGCGCAGTACTTCGATGCG
>NZ_LZDE01000183.1 GCF_002009015.1 Microbulbifer mangrovi
GCAACCTGACCCTGCTGTTCAGCCAGTGCCAGGCGGTGGCCTGTGCCGAAGCCGGGGTTACCCTGATTTCCCCGTTCGTGGGCCGCATCCTCGACTGGTACAAGGCCAGTACCGGACGCGACGACTACACTGCCAGTGACGACCCCGGAGTACTTTCGGTCACCAGTATTTACGAGTACTACAAGTCCCGCGATTACCCCACCATCGTGATGGGTGCCAGTTTCCGCAATACCGGCGAAATCGAGGCGCTGGCCGGCTGTGACAAACTCACCATCAGTCCGCAGCTGCTACAGGAACTGCAGGATGATGAAGGTGACCTCGCGAGTGGCTTGAAGAGCGAGTTTTCCGGTCAACCGCGCCCCAGCGAGCCGCTGCGTGAAGCCCAGTTCCGCTACCAGCTGAATGACGATGCCATGGCCACGGAAAAGCTCGCAGAAGGTATCCGCAATTTTGTCGCCGATCAGCTGAAACTTGAGGAGCTGTTGCAGAAGGCGCGCTGACCGCGCGCCCTGCACGCTCGAAAACACGCACCAGTCAAAACTTCCACGAAAACAAGGAACTCCGACCATGCTGCAGCAGATTCGCAAATTGTTCGACCAGATCGGACGCGGGGACAGCGTGGAAGTGCGCGAAGAAAAAGATGTGCGCATGATCAGTGCGGCACTGATGGCAGAAATCGCCACTGCGGACCAGAAGGTAGACGAGCGGGAGCGCGATGCGCTGGTCCGCTTGCTGCGGGAACACTACAAGCTGGACGATGCTACGGCACAAGATCTGGTAACCCGGGCACTGGCGAATCGCCACGAGGCAACCTCATTGTATGAGTTCACCCAGACGGTGAACGATAACTTTACCGAGCGGGACAAATACCTGCTGGTGAAGCAGATGTGGGTGGTGGCGTTTGCGGATGGGGAAATCGATGCTTTTGAAGAGCATCTGATCCGGCGGGTATCGGAGCTGATCTATCTGCCCCACGGGCTGTTTACCCGGGCGCGCGCCGAGGCGCGCGACGGCACAGCGGGCTGACCGGTAACGCGGTATTAGTGATTGGCCACTGACTTGTGGCTCTGCGCCGCCTGCTCAGTTTCCAGCGCGTGCACCAGATCCCGGAAAGTCTCTGCATTCTTTTCGTTCATGCTCATCAACACGCGGTGTGCTTCCAGCACCATTTCCCGCGCGGTGTGTTCATCCGGCGCGTTACAATTGAGCGGTGCCGGCTCCGCGTGATAGGCGTCATTGTCGGCGTCGCTGGAAATATCCATCAACTCCTCGAAACCCATGGAATCCAGCAAGTGGAGCAAGCCGCGATCTTCACATAACACCAGCGGTTTTCCACCGTGACGCTCGGCACAACGAAACGCAATCTTGGCCATCAACCCGAGTGTGGTGCTGTCGACCCCTTGCGTCTCATGCATATCGAACACCACGCCGCGAAATTCGCCGTGTGAAAACATCTTGTCGATAAAGTTATCAAATGACGTACATAGATTGAGGCGTACATCGCCCACCAGTTTCACGACATAAATGCCCTGGTGGTCGCCAACCATTATCTGCCCGGACTGCATAGTAACCTCAAACGCGCCCTGTTCTTGTCCCGAACCAGGGAGCGAAATGGATGATTTGCGGCTTTTGGCCGCGGCACAGTTCCTTGTGCAAGCCTGACTCAATCGGCGCCGGACCAGAGATCCGTATCACGCAAATAGACCCAGAAGTGGGCGGAGCTTACTCCTGCCCACCGGTGCTGACAAGACCAGTGTGAACCGGTTAACAATCGTGACTATCGAGTCTGGCACGTCCTGGATCCAGATCCCGCCGATTGCCTGTTCAGCCGGTACACATTGCCAGTGTCGGGTACGCTCGGTGAACGGGCCCTGAATGGCGGATCGAGAAATACAGGCAAAAAGACAGCAAGAATTGGGCCTTATTGGCACCTAGAGCTCGTCCTGCCTAAGGGTAAGAATGGTAATGTCGTCGGGGAAAGATTCGGCGGTATCGACTTTCAATGCCGTGCAGAGGGTATCCAGGTCACCGCGGCTGTGGTCGATCTTCTGCAACAGGGCCTCTTCCTTCTGCAGCAGGTTTCCGGGGAGCAACTCCAGCACACCGTCAGAGCATGCCACCAACCGCCAACTGGTGGGCAGGCTGCGGTGATGCACTTCCCAGTCGCCCTGTTCGAACAACCCCAGAGGACGCCCCTTGCCAGCGAGCCAGTGGGCCCCTTCCCGGGTCACCAGGGCCGGCATGGGTACCTGCCCGGCAACCGCGTAGTGCAACTGGCGAGCGCGGCTGTCCACCACTCCCACAAACATACTGGCGTGCTTGTCGAGTCGGGTTGCCAACAACTCCCGGTTGATCATTTCAAGGATCTCCTTGAGATCCCGATCAAGGGTGTTCAGCTGGCTGAACAGTGGGCGCTCTCGCAGCAGGTGCATGATGCTGTGCTTGATCAGTGCGGTCACTAGCGCCGAGGACACCCCGTGGCCGGAGACATCCACAAGGTAAAAAGCCACAAAACGCTCGCCAAACAGCCCGTAGTCGATAAAGTCGCCGCTCAAGTACAGCGACGGCAGCAAGCGGTAGGCAGCCTGGATCCCGGCCGGGTATTCATAGGGGGTGCGCGGCAACAGGTGCTGTTGCAACTGGCGGCCGGCCTGGTGGTCGCGCTGGAGCAGCTCGATATGGTCGTTCAGCTCGCGATTGCGCGCTTCCAGTTGCTCTCGGTACTCACGGTTCTCCGCCGCGAGATCCCGCGCCTCGAGCACCCGCGTGACCGCGTGATCGATCACGCTCTCATCGACGATGGGGGTAAGCAGGTAATCGCTGGCCCCGAGTCGCAACGCCTGCACGACGTCATCAACATCACTGTTGGCGGCCAGTACCACCACTGGGGTATCCGGTGAGCGGCTTTTGATCTTGCGCAAAACCTCCAGCCCCCCCATATCCGGCAGGTGCAGATCGGTAACCACCAAGCCGTGCTTTTCCGGGGAAAAGCGGCCGATGGCTTCGACGCCGTTTTCCACCAGACTCACGGTAAAACCAAGCCGTACGAGGGCATTCTCTACCTGCTGACGGGAAGGATCATCCGTATCAATCAGCAACAGGCCGCACCGCGCGCTGCGTGTGGTATTCGCGTCTGAGGAGGTTTTCTGAATCGGGGAGGGTTCGTGCGTTGGGCTACTCATTATCGAGCCCCGCACGCGGGAAAAGCATCGGCACCTGCGCAGGCAGGCACCGACTCGAAGAAAAGGGCGTCAGAAATCGTAGTCATCCAGGTCGCCGCCAAAGTCATCTTCCTGTTCACCATCGTTGATCAGGAACTCGCGTCGCTGCAGGTAAGCATCGCGCATCAGCACGTAACGATCCCCCTGCAACAGGGATTCGGCCTGCAACAGACTCGCGCGGGTTTGCAGGAGATCGACGACTTTCAACGTGTTCTCTACCGCGTTGTCGTCAACGTAGGTCAGAGGGTTGGTATACCACTCAACCACTTCACCCGGCACGTCCCGCACGGTGGAAGGGCCCAGGAAAGGCACTACCACATAGGGGCCGGAGGGCATCCCCCACACTGCCAGCGTCTGGCCGAAGTCTTCGCCGTCACTGGGTTCCAGTCCCATATGCTGCGCCACATCGAACAAACCCACAAGCCCCACGGTGCTGTTCACCAGGAAACGGCCGGTATCATTGCCCGCCTGTCCCCACTTCCACTGCAGGACATCATTCAGGACGTTGTTAATCTCGTGCAGGTTGGAAAAGAAGTTGGAGATACCCGTCTGCATAAAGATGGGTGTTACCTGCCGATAGCTGACCGCTGCGGGTTTCAGGAACCAACGATCCGCTGTGTCGTTAAAGCGGAACATGGCGCGGTTGAACCCTTCCCAGGGATCGCGATCTTCAGGCTCTTCTGCGCTGGAAAATTCGTCGGCGGGATCAAATCCGTATTCGTCCTCGAGCTCAGAGCCAAAGCTATCTTCGGAACCAAGGTCCTCAGAGCCAAAGTCATCTTCGGCGCCAAAATCATCGGAGGTCGTGGTTTCGCCAGTCCCTTCTGTCGACGCCGGAGCAGTATCACCGGTGGTCTCGCTGGCATCGGGTGATGTGGTGCTAGTCGCAGGTGTCTCGTTGGGCACCTCCGCAAATGGATCCGATGCATCCTGTGCCATTGCCAGGGGGGCCGACAGAGTTGCGGCAAGGACCCAGGCAGTTACATGTGTGCGCTCAAGCAATTCCCTGCTCCTCGCAAAATAGTTTCGTTTGTTCAAACCAGAATCTGTTTATTTCAGTGGGGGCAATATTAACACTGGCCGCTTAGCCAGCATAGCAGCTGGCAGTTTTCGCCAAGTGGGTTGGTCTCTTTAACGCCGATCTTTAGAGCGGCCTGAATCCCGCAAGAATGTCCAGGCCGAGGAGTTTTTTCAGTATATCCGTGCCGAACGCCAGCAATTGATCCGGTTGTGGGTGCTGCAAATCTTCGGCGAGACGCTGCAGTACCATCCGGCCACTGGCGGTCGCCGGCAACGATGATGCGGATGCGGCGGATGGATCAGCAACCGGGTTCGCATCCTGAATCAACGTCAATAAGTGCGCGGTGACGGCGTTTGCCTCAAGAAAGGCGACGTTATCAGCTCGATCGCGATATACCACCAGGAAAGTCGGCGTTTGCGGCGATTCCACTGGCTGATGCGCCGGACCGATGTGATGAACCGGATAGTGATAACTGAGATTCCAGGCGAGCGGCGATACCACCGGTGCCCAGTCCAGTACCTGCTCGTCGCTGCAGTTCCGCTCCAGGTCATCGGGCAATGCAATATCACTGACATCCAGCGCGAGCTCGACCCACTCGTAATGGGCTAGCTCCAGCATAAACGGCGGATCCGATTCCGCCGCCGCGCTGACCGCACGCTCGTTCTGCAGATACTCGAGAAACTCTTCGCTGATCTGCAGAAAATACGGACTCTGGGCAGAGTGTCGCTGGACAAAATCACGCACCATGGCGTGCCACGGTTCGTCGTCGATAATGCTGCGCAGTACCGGAAAACCGCCGGCAATAAAGGATTCGATATTGTTGTAAATGAGGTCCCGATAGATACCCACACGACGATCTTCAATATCCGACGGTGCGGCGGCTTCATCGGGAGCCCGCAGGTGTGCGGCGAAATCCCGCTGCAATGCCACAAACGTACCTTTTGTGTCAGTTCCGTTGTCAGTGGAAGTATCAGCGCCCATGGGCCACCTCCGCGGTGGGCTCACAATATTGCGGGGCTGCCCCTGTAGCCGATGTTTGATAATCCCTTATACGTGCGACCTCGGTGCAAAGCTCCGCTAACGGGGGAATATTGAAATCCCGTTCCAGTAATGTGGGCACAGGACCAAACACTTCGTACGCGCGCTGCAGCAAGCGCCAAACAGGATCGATTACCGGTGCGCCGTGGGTATCCACCTTGAGGTCTTCCGCCTCGTCAAAATGCCCGGCCACATGGGCATAGCGAATTCGCTGCGCTGGCAATCCCAGCAGGAAAGCTTCGGGGTCGTAACGATGGTTAGTGGCGTTGACGTAAATATTGTTCACGTCCAGTAGCAGGTCGCAATCGGCCTCTTCGAGAACGGCATTGAGGAATTCCAGCTCAGACATTTCCTGTCCCGGTGCGGCATAGTAGGAGACATTCTCCATGGCAATACGCTGCTCGAGGATATCCTGCACCCGTCGGATTCGGCCGGCCACATAGTGCACCGCTTCTTCGGTAAACGGAATTGGCAGGAGGTCGTAGAGATGCCCATCAGCGGAGCAGTAACTGAGGTGCTCGCTGTAACAGCGGATATCGTGCTCGCGGATAAACTGCTTGATGGACTTCACCAGATCCTCATCGAGTGGATCGGGGGCACCGATGGACAGTGACAGTCCGTGGGTCACGAATGGAAAACGTTCGGTAAATTCCCGCAGCCAACGGCCGTAGCGGCCACCGACACCAATCCAGTTTTCTGGGGCGACCTCAAGGAAGTCTGCCTGTACGGGTGTCAGAGCTTCCCCCATCATTGAGCGTCTGAGTCCCAGGCCGGCGCCTTGAACAGGGTACTGGCGCGATGCAGTCATAGCGAGAATCCTGGGTACGGTTATTGATTTCCGAGTACTTATGTCCGCGCAGAACAGATAGCAGCCCGGCTCCGGGCCGGGCTGCTGTCACACGACGGGTTGGTCGATCAAGCGCCGCACTTACCTTCTTTCTGCTTGCCCTCGCCACACTTGCCTTCTTTCTGCTTACCCTCGCCGCATTTACCTTCGCCG
>NZ_LZDE01000184.1 GCF_002009015.1 Microbulbifer mangrovi
TTACAGCGGTCCTGAAAACCTCCACCCGATGCCTGACCGCCACAGATATTGTTCAGGGCACGCTGATCGAGGGTAGTGGTTACTCCCCAAACTTCCGCTGAGGTGCCACATCGTGGTCGGCGGTGATGCCGATTTCTTCCTTGGTGGTGTCTTTCACCACGGTGTGTTCTTCCTCGGCACCGTGCATCCAGTCCACCAGTTTCTCGCGGATAAAGAACAGGATCAGCCCGGCAGCGATCGCCGCAATCGCCACGCCGCCAAAGGTTGCTATCGGGCCGGACTCGCCTACCAGCTTACCAATCTCCGCCGCGCCTTTATTGGCAATACCGATGAACGCAAACCACAACCCCATCATCAGCGACAGATAACGCAGCGGAGCGAGTTTCGTCACCATCGACAGGCCGATCGGCGACAGGCACAGCTCACCAATGGTGTGGAAAATATACGCCACCACCAGCCACCAGGGGCTCGCTTTGGCGGTCTCGGAATCGCCAATCTGCATGGCCGCGCCCACCATGGATACAAAACCCAGACCAAGGAAAATCAAACCCAGGCTGAATTTCCCCGGCGAGGTGGGCTCACGCGAGCCGAGCCCCACCCAGATGCTCGCCACAATCGGCGCGAGGATGATGATGAACAGCGGGTTGACCATCTGCAGCCAGCTGGCCGGGATTTCAAAGCCGAAAATGTGCAGGTCCGTGTTGTACTTGGCGAACAGGTTCATCGACCCCGCCGCCTGCTCAAACCCCGCCCAAAAAATTACCGTGAACAGACCCAGAATCAGGATCACCTTGATGCGGTCGCGCTCCTCCGGGGTCAGCGGGCGTTTTTTCTCATCGCTACTCAGGTTTGGCGTCAACCCCAGTTTTGCCGAAGGCTGGTTGCCGATTTCACCGAGCATCTTGTCCGCCTGGGTCATCTGCAGAATCAGGCCGAGCAGCATGCCCAAGCCTGCGACCACAAACGCCAGCTGGTAATCCACCTTCTCGCCAATCCAGCCGATTACCAGATAACCGAGAATTGAACCCAGGTTGATCCCCATATAGAAAATGGTGAACGCCGTATCCCGGCGCTTGTCACCTTCGTCATACAGGTCGCCCACCATGGTGGAAATATTCGGTTTGAAAAATCCGTTGCCGATGATCATCAACGCGAGGCCGAGCCACAGCCCGTAAATCTCAGTACCGTCCGGCAGCCATTTGTGCGGGAAGCCGAGAGCGAACTGCCCCAGCATCATCAGCACCCCGCCGAACATGATGCAGCGGCGCTGGCCCCATTTGTTGTCTGCCATCCAGCCACCGATGATCGGTGTCAGGTATACCAGCATGGCGTAGGTGCCCAGGTAGCTCAGGGCCTTGGACTGCAGCTCGGTATCGGAGAGTGTCTCCCAACCAAACGCCGCGGCGGCGGCAGCGGAAGTGAGGTAAAACACGAATATGCCGCGCATACCGTAGTAGCTGAGGCGCTCCCACATCTCGGTACCGAACAGCAGGAACAGCCCTTTCGGGTGTCCCATCATCTCGCCGGCGGTGGCCGGGGGTCTTGGCTTGAGATCTTGCATGTGCGCTCCTTACCTCTTCGCGCTGGCTGCCGCCGACCCGGCGGGGCGGGCGGAGATTGCGTGTCTTCTCGTCGCTTGTCGGAGTATCGACTGGATGCCGATAGGAAAGCGGTCGCGCACAGGACCCGTTTTGAGGGTTGTAATGTGCGCCATCGACCTGAGTATAGATCAGGAGTTTAGGGACAGACCCCGGCAGTCCACAGCAGGTATAATCGCCGGTTTGCCATTTTCCTCTGAATAAGCAGTCATATGAGTCGAGAGTCCACCCAGCCAAATCTGCAGCAGTACCGGCAGTTGCTTCCCCAGTGCATGGGGCGCGACCGCTTTGAGCTGGAGCGCACCCTCAGGAATGCCCAACGTCGGCTGAAAGAGGGCAAGCCGGCAGACAGGATGCTGTCCCAGCTGGATTCCCGGGTGTCGGCTTCCGTGGCCCTGGCCGAGGCGCGCCGGCAAAAACTGCCCAAGGTGGAGTGGCCGGAGGGCCTGCCTGTGGTAGCGCGGCGCGAGGAAATCGCCGAGCTGATCGCCGCCAACCAGGTCGTCGTAGTGGCGGGGGAGACCGGTTCCGGCAAGACCACCCAGTTGCCCAAGATCTGCCTGGAACTGGGGCGCGGTATCTTTGGCCAGATCGGCCATACGCAGCCGCGGCGGATTGCCGCGCGCACCGTGGCCAACCGTATAGCCGAGGAGCTCGGGCAGTCCCTGGGGGATTCCGTGGGCTACCAGGTGCGGTTTACCGACCAGAGCACCGAGCACACCCATATCAAGCTGATGACCGACGGTATCCTGCTGGCGGAAATCCAGCGCGACCCGCTGCTCAACCAGTACGACACGCTGATTATCGATGAGGCCCACGAGCGCAGCCTCAATATCGACTTCCTGCTGGGTTACCTGAAGACCCTGTTGCCGCGGCGCCCGGATCTCAAAATCATCATCACCTCCGCGACCATCGATCTGGAGAAGTTCTCCCGGCATTTCGACAATGCGCCGATTATCGAGGTATCCGGGCGCACCTACCCGGTGGATATTCACTACCGGCCACCGGCGGACAGCGACGCGGACCTGAACGAACAGGTTATCGGTGCAGTGGAAGAGCTGCTGCACGAGGAGAAATCCTCGCCCCGTCGCGGTGGCGATATCCTGGTGTTCATGAGTGGCGAGCGCGAAATCCGCGAGTGTGCCAAGGCCCTGCGGGATGCCCATCTACCGCACCTGGAGGTGCTGCCTCTTTATGCGCGCCTCAGCCTGGCGGAGCAGAGCCGGGTATTCGCACCGCACAAGGGCCGCAGGATTGTGCTTGCTACCAACGTGGCGGAGACCTCGATTACCGTGCCCGGTATCCGCTATGTGATCGACCCGGGTACCGCGCGGATCAGCCGCTATAGCTACCGCAGCAAGATCCAGCGCTTGCCGGTGGAGGCTATTTCCCAGGCCAGCGCCAACCAGCGCGCAGGCCGCTGTGGCCGGGTCAGCGCTGGTGTGTGTATCCGCCTCTACGAAGAGAGCGATTTTATCCAGCGTCCGGAATTTACCGATGCGGAGATCCTGCGCACCAACCTGGCTGCGGTCATCCTGCAGATGTTGCAATTGCGCATCGGCGATATTCGTGAATTCCCGTTTGTGGATCCGCCGGACCAGCGACTCATCAACGACGGCTACAACCTGTTGCAGGAGCTGAAAGCGGTAGATGGCAAGGGCCGGGTAACACCACTGGGGCGCGCGCTGTCGCGGTTGCCGCTGGATCCGCGCCTCGGTCGTATGCTGATGGAGTCCGGTCCTGCGGGCAGTCTGCGCGAGCTGCTGATCATTGTCAGTGCGCTGGCGGTGCAGGATCCCCGCGAGCGCCCGGCGGAAAAACGTCAGGCGTCGGATGAAAAACACAAGCAGTGGCAGCACGAGCAGTCGGATTTCCTCAGCCTGGTCAACCTGTGGGACGGTTATGAAGCCCAGCGACAGGAGTTGAGCCAGAACCAGCTGCGCAAGTGGTGCCAGAAAAACTTCCTCTCCTGGCTGCGACTGCGCGAGTGGCGAGATATCCACCACCAGCTGCGCCTCGCTATCCGCGACCTGGACTTGAAAATGAACAAGGAGCCGGCGCCCTACGCCAATGTGCACAAGGCGATCCTGCCGGGGCTGCTGGACAATATCGGCGTGCGCGACGAAAACAAGGAATTCCTCGGCTGTCGCAACCGTCGCTTCCATATTTTCCCGGGCTCCGGCCAGTTCAAGAAGCCGCCGCGCTGGGTGGTGGCGGCACAGCTGCTGGAGACCAGCCGCCTGTTTGCCCACACGGTGGGCAAGATCGAGCCGGACTGGGCGCTGGGCTGTGCCGAGCATCTGGTCAAACGCAATTATTTCGAGCCCCACTACAACCCGCGCTCAGGTGCGGTGATGGCATTTGAAAAGGTCACTCTGTACGGCCTGGTGCTGGTGGACAAGCAGCGTATCCACTTCAGTAAGCTGGATCCGGTTGTCGCGCGCGAAGTGTTTATCCGCGAGGCATTGGTGGAGCAGCGCTATCGTGGCAAGGGCAAGTTCTTCAAGCATTACAAGGCACTGCTGGAGGAGCTGGAGGACCTGGAGGCCAAATCCCGCCGCCGCGATATCGTGGTGGACGACGAGGTGGTGTACCGCTTTTTCGATGAGCGGATCCCCGCCGAGGTGGTGAACCTGGCGGGTTTTGAAAAGTGGCGCAAACAGGCCGAGCAGAAAGACCCCGAATTACTGTTCCTGCCCCGCGACCTGATGATGCAGCAGGATGCGGATCATGTGGGCGAGGCCCAGTTCCCGGATTCCCTGATCAGCGGCGGTATCGAATATCCGCTGAGCTATCACTTTGAACCGGGCAGCATCGACGACGGTGTCAGCATCCAGGTGCCGGTGGGCGCCCTGCACCAGGTACCCGCCGCACGCCTGCAGTGGGTGGTGCCCGGCATCCTGCGCGATAAATGTATCGCGCTGGTGAAAAATCTGCCGAAGCAATATCGCAAATATTTCGTGCCGGTCCCGGCAGCGGTGGACAAGGCGCTACCGCGCATGCAGCCCGGCAATACCCCGCTGTGGCAGGCGCTGGCCCACGAGCTGAAGCGCCAGACCGCGCAGGAACTGCCGGAAGATGCCTGGCAGGCGGCGGAGCAGGGCGTTGAGGATTTCTACCGTTTCAATATCCAGGTGCTGGATGAGAAGGGGCAGCTACTGGACCAGGATCGCGATCTGGAAATCCTGCAGGCCCGCTACCGCGACCGGGTGCAGCAGGAGCTGGCCAGCGCCGGCGATGATTTCGAGCGGGAGGGCATCACCCAGTGGGATTTCGGCGACCTGCCGGAAACCCATCAACTGGATCAGGGGGGCCTCAAGGTGCGCGCCTATCCGGCACTGATCGCCAGCAAGGACAGTGTCGACCTGAAACTACTGGATAACCCCGGTGAGGCCCGGCAGCTGACCCGCGTGGGTATCTGCCGCCTCGCCATCCTGCACCTGCCGGAACCGGTCAAATACCTGCGCAAGGAGCTGTTGAAAGGTAAAGAGCTCGGCCTGAGTGCCGCGGATCTTGGGCGTCGCGAAGACGTGGCCGACGATATCCTGATGGCCGCCGTGCGCGAGTGTTTCTGGGAGGATGAAAACTGGCCGCGCACCCAGGCGGAATTTCTCGCCGCGCTGGAGCAGCGGGAAAAACTTGTGGAGATCGCGCAGGAGATCGCCGGTGTACTGGTGAAGGTGCTCGCCCAGCTAGTGCCCCTGCGCAAGCAGATCAAACAGCAGAAAAACCTGGCTGTGGCCATGGCGGTGGGGGATATCAACCGCCAGCTGAACGGCATGTTCTACCGCGGCGTGCTGTTTCAAACGCCGCTGGAATGGTTGCGTCAGTATGGCCGTTACCTGAAAGGCATTGAGCTGCGGCTGGAAAAGGCGGCACTGGACCCGAACCGGGACCGGCGTCTCAGTGCGGAATTCCAGGAGGCGGAAGAGCCCTACCTCGCAGCCGCCAGCAAAAGTGACCCGCTGCTGATGGCGGGGGACCCGCAACTGGTGGAATATCGCTGGTTGCTGGAGGAGTTTCGGGTGTCTCTGTTTGCACAATCGCTGAAGACCCTGATGCCGGTGTCCATCAAACGTCTGCGCAAGTTCTGGGCAGAGTCTGGGCGGTAAATAGAGCGCGGTAACGTGCCGCCCGCGCCCGATGACAGCGGTGGTCACTCATCCGAACTTTTTGTCACTGCGTATGTAAGGAACAGGACGCTGATGCGACTATTACAGTGTCGTGGCAGTAAGCGCGGCAGGTTAGAACTGGTTCACAGTTCCGGATATTCGGTTGAACCTGAATCCGGAACCACTAGTCTGACTGAAACCCCAATCGCCAGCCGGGAAACTATAATCCGGGAGCGGCGGATTTCGCGCCGTATGCGGGAATAGCCCCTACTTTTAGGTAAGAGTCCTGAACAGGATCTCGACTTTCCACCAGGAGAACCATTATGAACAAGAAGAATCTGCCACTTGCGGCCGCCGTTGGTGCCGCTTTCATTGCCTCTGCCACCCTGAGCGCATCTACATCCGCCAATCCATTTACCGCCACCGAGCTGACCGCCGGCTACAACCTGAAAATGGCCGACGACGGCAAGAAGAAGGAAGGCAAGTGCGGCGAAGGTAAATGCGGCGAGGACAAGAAGAAAGAGGGTAAGTGCGGCGAAGGTAAATGCGGAGAAGGTAAAAAGAAAGAGGGCAAGTGCGGCGAAGGTAAATG
>NZ_LZDE01000185.1 GCF_002009015.1 Microbulbifer mangrovi
CGTGTCGCCATCGCCCGCGCCCTATACCAGCAGCCGGAACTGATTCTGGCTGATGAGCCTGTATCTGCGATGGACCCGGTGCTGGCGACACACACACTGAATTTGCTGCAGCAGGAAGCGAAACAACGCAACGCGACCCTGATAGTGAGTCTTCACAATCTGGAACTGGCGATGGGACTGTTTCCCCGGGTAATCGGCCTGCGCGACGGGGCCATACTTTTCGACAAGCCGGTGGAAGAAATCACCACCGGCGAGCTGGACCGGCTCTATGCCAACGAACAGCTGCAACCCGCAGTCAACCATAACGACCAGGATCAACCGCCGTGGCAACCACTGACGCCACCGCGCTGCTGAACCTGATGCTTGGCCTGCCGCAATGACGCGACACAGCATACAAGCGGCTGTGGATCGCCCGGGATGGCAGCAGCGCGATCCGGCGCTGCTGCCGCGCCTGCTGCTGTCCCTCGTGGCACTGCTGCTGTTGTGGCCGGGACTGCATTTCAGTGAACTGAACCCGGGCGTGTTATTCGATCGCGATAGCACCCAGGCCATGGGCACATTGCTCCACGGCGCCTGGCCACCGGCACATAACCGCGAGTTTCTCGAGCTCCTGTGGCAATCGACGCTGGAAACGCTCGCCATTGCCATGGCCGGCATCGCACTGGCACTGCCTCTCGCCTTCGCCGCGGCCCTGCTGGTTACCCGCGCCCTGTCTCGCTCAGCATTGCACCGGCGCGGCCACCCCTCGCTGCTGGGTCGCGGACTGCGCCTGCCGGTGCGTGCATTGCTGGTTTTGCTGCGCAGCGTGCCGGAAATCGTGTGGGCGTTGCTGTTCGTGCGCGCGGTGGGGCTAGGCCCGACCGCCGGCGTGCTGGCAATCACCATTACCTATGTGGGCATGCTGGGAAAAGTCTACGGAGAAATTTTTGAATCCGTGGACAGGCGGCCGGCAGAAGCTCTGATCGGCGCCGGCGCGTCCCGGTTTACCGCATTCCTGTATGGCGTATTGCCCAATGCCGCCGGCGAGATGCTGTCCTATACGGTCTATCGCTGGGAGTGCGCCCTGCGCGCCTCGGTGGTGATGGGATTTGTCGGTGCCGGTGGCCTGGGACAGCAGCTGGAGCTTTCCCTGCGTATGTTTGCGGGCAATGAAGTCGTGACAATACTGCTGGTATTTCTGCTACTGGTTTTGATCGCCGACCAGATCAGTCGCCTGTTGCGGAGCCGGCTGCTATGACCCCGGAAACGACCCCAGAAATACCCCCGGAAAAATATCCGTTCCGATGGGGCAACCTGCTCCTGCTGTCGGCCATCCTCAGCGCGATAGTCGCCGCCTTTTACTTTCTTGCTATCGACTTTTCCGCGCTGGGGGAACCTGCAACCCTGCACGCAATGGCTGGGTATTTTGCGGAGTTCCTGCAACCGGATCTGTCCCCCGCCTTTTTGCAGGCCGTGGGCAAGGCCGCGCTGGAGACCATCGCCATGTCCGCTATGGGTACTTTGCTGGCGGCGCTGCTGGGTGCCTGCCTCGCGCTACCTGCAGCGGGATATTGGGGCTGGATAATGAAAGCGGGCGCACGCGCTGCTCTCAATGCGCTGCGTTCGGTTCCGGAACTGGTGTGGGCGGCATTGATGGTTCTGGCCGCAGGACTGGGGCCCAACGCTGGCACCCTGGCACTCGCCCTGCACACTACCGGCGTACTGGGTCGCCTGTTTGCCGAGGCGCTCGAGAACACCCCGACAACAGCCGCCGATGCGGTACGCTATTGCGGAGGCTCCCGAACCACGGCGTTCCTATACGGCACACTGCCGATTCTGTGGCCCCAGTGGTCCGCGTACACCCTGTACCGCTGGGAAAACAATATCCGTATTTCCAGTGTGCTCGGCTTCGTCGGCGCCGGAGGGCTCGGGCAGATGCTGTATATCCATTTGAGCCTGTTTCAGCAGTCACAGGCAGCGACCGTCATCCTCGCCATCGTGATACTGGTATTTTCGGTGGACGGGCTCAGCCGGTGGTTAAGGCAGAAATATCTGGCGAAATAAACCATGCACAACCACTTGGCGAGCCAATCACCAGATCTGTGCAAAGGCTCGACCAGATATGCCTATGCCGTCTTATTTTCCAGCCAGTTGAATATGCTCGAGCGAACCCGGGGAAAGTTGCTGCCGCCCACGGTCCAGTGGCAGGCACCGTGCAGCTCCACCAACCTGGCAACAATAAAGTCCACATAGTCCTGCAGACTGGCTCGAGCCAGCCGGGCCTTGTCACCCTCGTCGTACGCCGACTTTTCCTTGTGGTATGGCAGGGTGGGCGCGTGCACCACATACCCCTGCTCCTCAAAAGCCTGCCGGAGTTCCGACAAGGTTTCCGCTGTACTCCACATACCGTGGATCAAGACTACCGGCGGCTTGGTGCTATCCACAGCGCTCATACCCAATACCCCTAACACTCAGTACGTCTAAGGCCCAGCGGTCAAGCTGTGGCCTCGACTTCCTGAGCCACGACTGGAGACGCCGCCCGCTCAAACTGCAATACGCCATCTGCGATCGGGTCTTCGGTCAGCGCCTTCTTGTCCTTGCCATAGTGCATGGTTACCACCCACGGAGCTCCCCTACCCTGACGCGGCATCCGGTCTTTGGCACGATCCATATAACCGGGTGCGAAACCGTCCAGCATGCCGACACCACTGGCATTGTTCTCGAGATCTACCGGTCGCGCTACGGAAAGCCCGTGTGTTTCCATATGTGCGAACAGGCTGCACAGATAGCGCCCGCCGATATCCGCCTTCAGGGTCCAGGGCGCGTTGGTATACCCGAAGATCCACCCGTAGTTGGGGAGATCCTGCACCATGATGCCCTTGTAAATCATTTTGCCCGGTACGCTTACCGGATTGCCATCCAGGCGGAACTCCATACCACCCATCAGCTGTACATCCAGGCCGGTAGCGGTAACGATCACATCCGCATCCAGGTGCTGGCCGGACTTCAGCATGATGCCGCTCTCGGTAAAGTGATCGATATGATCTGTAACGATATCTGCCTTGCCAGACCGCAGGGAAGTGAAGAAGTCACCGTCCGGCGCTGCGCACAGGCGTTGCTCCCAGGGATTGTAGCTTGGCGAGAAGTGGCGCATATCGAAGTCGGGACCGACCTGCTTGCGAACATGAGACAGCAACAATTTACGCATGGCGTTTGGCCACTTCCTGCAGGCCAGATACAGTCCGCGCTGCATCAGGATGTTGCGTTTTCTGGCAAGGTTGAACACCCACTTCTTCGGCAGGAATTTATTCAGTAGCATGGAAAGCTTGTCGGTACCCGGTACCGACATCACGTAGCTTGGCGAGCGCTGCAACATGGTCACACCGGCCGCATTGCCTGCCATGCTGGGCACCAGGGTAATGGCGGTTGCACCGCTGCCGATAACCACGACTTTTTTGCCGGTATAGTCGAACTTTTCCGGCCAGAACTGCGGGTGGACGATGTCACCCTTGAAGGATTCCTCACCGTCAAAGTGCGGCCGGTAACCCTGGTCAAAATTGTAATAGCCGGCGCAATTGATCAAAAATGCACAGGTAAATATTTTCTTATCACCGGACGGCTCGTGCACTGCGGTGACGGTCCAGCGCTGTCGCACCTCTGACCAATCGGCGCAGGTTATGGCGAGGCCATACTGCACCTTTTCTTCCAGACCGAATTCGGCTGCGGTTTCCTTGACGTAATTGCGGATATTGTCGCCTTCGGCCAGTACCTTGTCGGAATACCACGGTTTGAAGTTGAACCCGAAACTGGCCATATCGGAGTCTGAACGGATACCGGGGTAACGGAACAGGTCCCAGGTGCCCCCCATCCTTTCCCTGCGCTCGAGGATCGCAAGGCTCTTGTGCGGGTGTTCCGCGGCAATATGGCAGGCGGTACCTATGCCCGAAAGCCCGGCACCGATGATGATGGTGTCGTAATGCATCGCTGTCACAATGGTCTCCTTTTTTATATCTATTGATGACCAGACCCGAACAATATTTCAGAAATGCCGCTTGACAATATTGACGGATGACGACTATTTTTTGACAAATCGCGACAACACCCCAAAAGCTCGAGTGGCTTTAATCATGCAAACTGGAACACAGATTAGCGAGAAACCGGAGCGCCCGTGCCCAACCTGATCAGAGCCACCAACCTGTGGGGATACGACGATCTGGTCAGAAACCTGGGGGGAGATCCTCGTTTACTGCTCTCCAGACACCGGATTCCCCTAGCCGAAAATCGCGAAGACAATTCGTTCCTGATCTACCGCGATATGGCCGCGCTTTTCGAGGACACCACCAAAGTACTTGATTACCCCGAATTCGGCCTGAAGCTCGCCGAATATCAGGGCATGGATATTCTCGGGCCAATATCCGTGATCGCGCGCAGCTCTGCCAGCGTGGGGGAGGCCCTCTATAGCATTGCGCGATATTTACACCTGCATTGCCCGGCACTCGGTATACGCAGCACTTTCGAGGCACAGGGGCAGTTCCGGCATATCAAGCTCGAATACTGGATCGATGATGGCAGCGGCTATTCGATACAGGCCTACGAACTGGGACTCGCCAATGCCATGCAAGTCATGAAGCTGTTGTGCGGTGAGGCATTTAATCCACTCAGCACTTATTTCGTCCACGCCCAACTGGGCAGCGAAAAGACCTACCGCAAGGTATTTGGCAGCCCGGTGCATTTCAACCAGAGCTGGTGCGGCTTCCTGCTGCCCGACTCCACGCTGTCCATTCCGCTGTCGAGTGTGGACCACCAGACCCGGCAACTGGCGGAGCTCTACTTGGATGCGCAACAGCCCCCCTATACAAGCTCGGTCTCAGAGGATGTTGCCAGGTTGATCAGGAGTCTGTTGCCCACCGGCCAATGCAGCAGCGAGACGATTGCCTCACACCTGTCCATGCACAAGCGTACCCTGCAGCGCAGGCTGGCCAACGAGGGCGCCACCTATGAAAAGCTGCTGACCGCCGAAAGGCAGGTAATGGCCCGGAACTACCTCATGGAACCCAATCTCAAACTCAGTCAAATAGGCGGCCTGCTCGGATATTCGGAACAATCCGCCTTCAACCGCGCTTGCCGGGACTGGTTCGGTGCGACACCGCGCACCTATCGCGCGCAGTTACTGAATCAGCGCTGAGAGCGGCACCGGGCCACAGAGGGCAGCTTTCGATAATGTCTACCAATCGCTGTACATTCACCCGCCGTTCGGTAAATCTAAACAACACCTTCATCCCCAACCTAACAGGATCGACACAATGAAGAAAATCTCAGCGTTGATTGCCACCACCCTTCTGATGTCTACATCTGCCTTCGCCCAGCAACCGGATACCAGCGAGGCAAACAAAGCGAAAGAACGTGTTGCAGAGCATCGCGAGATGGCGGAAGGCAAGCGCGAAATGGCGGCCGAAAAGCAACTCAAGAAAGAAGATAAGCGCATGATGGCCGAAGAGAAGCGTGCCGCCGCAATGGAGAAAAAAGAAGCGCGCAAGGCTGACAAGGCAATGGAAGCGGAAGGGCAATCCACCGCAGCGAAAGAAGAAGCCAAGGGTCTGGAAGAGCAGCAGGCCAAGAAAGCAGAGCAAGTGCGCAAGGAAATGGATAAGGGCGCCGAACAGGGCCAGGCTGCCCGCGCGGAGAATAGTAAAAAGTGGTGGCAGTTCTGGAAGTGATGCCCCGCTAACGGCCCGGTCGGCGTAAGCCCCCTGCATCATGGATTGGGGGGCTGCACATGCTGAAGGCTTAGAGGTATCCCTCGGCCTTCAGGTCGGCCATGGTAGCCTCAGTGCTCTCGCGTAGGGTCGCCACCAGGAAGTCGATGTTTTCCTTGTTCCGGGTCAGCGGCGGAGACAGCACGTTCATGAGTGCCAGCGGGCGCACAATCAGTCCGCGGGCCTGACAGTGATCGGCGATGCGGTTACCCACCTTGGCGCCGGGTCGATCAGTTCCTTGGTTTCCTTATCGGCCACGTTGTCGATACACGTCATGTACTTGCGACCGCACACATCACCGACGATGGGCAGGTCGATCAGGGTTTTCACCTGTTCCTCGAAGTAGGCTCCCATATCCCGCACCAGGCCGCACAGGTTTTCACGCTCCATGATCTCGATATTTATCACGCCGGCAGCGCAGCACCGGAATAGGTAAAGCCGAGGGTAAACAGGGCGCCGTCTACCTGGGGCTTACTGATCACCTCGTAGATCTCGTCTGATAGGATGGTCGCGCCCAGCGGGAGGTAGCCAGAGGTCAGGCCTGTGGCACATGTGTTGATGTTCGGGACGATTCTAAAAATCTCGAACCCAAACAAATTGTTGATATTCATATTGTAAGGAGCACTGGTCTTACCCACAAAAAG
>NZ_LZDE01000186.1 GCF_002009015.1 Microbulbifer mangrovi
AGCGGTCCTGAAAAGCCGCACCCGCCACCTTACCGCCAGAAATCTTCCTCAGGGCCTCAGATCAGTCCCCGCTCAGCGAAAGAACAGCCACCGCCCTCACCGACGATCAGATGATCCAACACCCGGATATCCACCAGCGCCAGCGCATCTTTCAGCCGCCCGGTGATGTGGATATCCGCCTGGCTGGGCTCGCTGACCCCAGACGGATGGTTGTGGGCCAAGATCACCGCCGCAGCACCCTTGGATAGTGCCGCCTGCACCACCTCCCGCGGGTAGACGCTGGCCGCGTTCAGGGTGCCCTCGAACAGCTCTTCATAGGCAATCACCCGGTGCTGACTATCCAGGAACAGGCAGCAGAAGACCTCGCGGGTACGATGGCGCAATTGCGCAGATAAATAGTCGCGCACCGCCTGGGGGCTGGTGAGAGCATCAGAGCGCCGCAGATCCTCCGCCAGATGACGACGTCCCATCTCCAGCACCGCCTGCAACTGCACAAACTTCGCATCACCCAGGCCCTTGCCGGCACAGAACGCCTTGCGTTCCGCCTCCAGCAACGGCCGCAGGCCGCCAAAATCCGCCAGCAACTGGCGCGCCAGATCCACCGCGGAAACCCCTGGCAGGCCGGTGCGCAGGAAGATCGCCAGCAGCTCGGCATCGGACAGCGCCTGCGCGCCCCTGGCCAGTAACTTTTCCCGCGGCCGCTCCTCGGCAGGCCAATCCGTAATCGCCATTTCCCCTCCCTGGGTAGAACCACACAGTCAAAGTAAACGCTCGCTTCCATTGCGAGCCAACTGCAGCTGCCCAAGGGCCATATTGCCACAGGCGCTAAAATGGTAATCTTACGCGTTCTCAGAGTTCCGGAACCACAGAATATGCCCTCTCTGGCCGATAAACGGATACTGCTTGGCGTTACCGGCGGCATCGCCGCCTATAAAAGCGCCGACCTGGTACGCAGACTCCAGGATCGCGGCGCCACCGTGCGCGTGGTCATGAGTGCCGGCGCCCGCGCGTTCGTGCAGCCGCTCACTTTCCAGGCGCTGTCCGGCAATCCGGTGCATACCGACCTGCTGGACCCGGCCGCCGAGGCCGCGATGGGACATATCGAGTTGGCCAAGTGGGCGGACGTGATCCTGATCGCCCCCGCCAGCGCCAGTGTGATGGCCAAGCTGGCCGCGGGCATGGCCGATGACCTGCTGACCACTTTGTGCCTGGCTAGCGAAGCCCCCGTGGTACTGGCTCCGGCAATGAACCAGGCCATGTGGCGCAACAGCGCAACCCAGGATAATGCACAAACCCTGCGCAGCCGCGGCGCCACCCTGCTTGGCCCGGATGCCGGCAGCCAGGCGTGCGGTGATGTGGGCCCGGGGCGTATGCTCGAGCCGCTGGATATCGTCGAGGGGCTTATCGACACCATTGCGCCGGAGCAGATACTCGCGGGCAAGAAGGTCACCATCACCGCCGGTCCGACGCGCGAGGCACTGGACCCGGTGCGCTACCTGAGCAACCACAGCTCCGGCAAGATGGGCTTCGCTATAGCTGCTGCAGCCGCGCGCGCCGGTGCCGACGTCACGCTGATCTCCGGTCCGGTACGCCTCGATACCCCCGCCGGAGTCTCGCGCGTGGATGTGGTCAGCACCGAGGATATGCATCGGGCTGCGGAAACCGCCGCAGACGACTGCGACCTGTTTATCGCCGCCGCTGCGGTGGTGGACTTCCGCCCCGCGGTGGTCGCCGCGCAAAAGATCAAAAAGGAAGATGGCAATGACAGCGACGTGCTGCAGCTGGTAAAAAACCCGGACATCGTCGCTGCAATCGCCGAACGCACGAGCAAGCGGCCGTTTGTGGTGGGCTTCGCCGCGGAAACCGAAAAGGTAGCCGAACACGCCAAGGGCAAACTCGCACGCAAGAATCTGGACATGATCATCGCCAACGATGTGAGCGATCCGGCGGGTGGGTTCAACAGCGATCGCAATCAGGTGACGGTAATCGATCGCACCGGCGAGCAGCCGCTGCCGGCGGCGCTGAAATCCGAACTCGCGACGCAACTGGTTGCACTGATCGCGGCACGGGCATTCCACACTGCGGAAAACTAGCAGTAAAGACAGAAAACAATACACAAGATTCAGACAATACTGAACCGGTCCGGGGGCTGGTCTGGGAAGACTGGGAGACTGCACAAGTCGTGGCTTCACATATTCAATCGCAAACAAAGCCCCTGTGGCACAGTGGCCTGACGCTGCCCGCACTGCTCGCAGCAGCGGTTTGGCTGGGTGGCGCACACCTGCTGATGACCAATGTAATCCAGGGAAACAATGCCGACAGCGTGCGCAGTGCGGCACAGCAGCTGGCGGACGACTACGCACAGCAGCTGGGGCAGTTTTTCAGCGCGCGCCAGCAAAAACTCGATGGCCTGAAGAGCATCCGCAAATCCACCACCAGCACCCCGAGTCGTACACTGGCGCAAGCCTCGGTGCAGTTTTTTACCCCCGACGAATTTCAGGTCGGTAATGGCAACCCACCGCTGGATTTCGCACTGGTCGACCTGCTCAAACGCAGCCGCGAAGACGGTCAACCAAAGCCGGAATTCCTCCGCGGCAGTGACAAACAGTGGCAACTGTACAGCGCTCGCGCCGAAAACGACGGTGCATTGTTAATCAGCCAGCCATTCAGCGTATTTCAGCGCGCCCTGGACCAGCTCGACCAGAATCCGGGCAGCTTCCAGATCACGCAGCAGTTCCCCGACGGCCCCGCGCGGGGCCTGTGGCAGTCCCCTGGCAACACCGCCGGGGGAGACACGGTCAGTGCGCCCGTTGCCGGCTCATACCTGCAACTGGTGTTTACCCCCTCCACGGCCTTTGCCGGAGAGCACAGCGTCGCGGCCTACTGGATTTACACCGCGGCCCTGATTGGACTGCTGGCGACTTTGTTTGCGCTGCGCACTCTGGTTCCCACCGACGGCGATGCCGCACCCTGGGAAAAATCCTCCCGAAGTGGTCGCGCGCCAGCGAAAAAAGGCCTGCGCAAGGAGGACCTGAACCCCCCGCCTGCAGCCACGGAGTCCACTGACACCGCGGTGGCTGCCGCGCCAGCACCGGCGTCGGCTGCACCCGAGAAGCAGGGCCCCTCCACCAGCGAATTGATGCGCACGCCGAGCACCGCGATACCCGCGCATGTGTTCCGCGCTTACGATATCCGCGGTATTGCCGGAGACGAAATCAACGAACCCTTCGCGTATCAGCTGGGCCGAGCACTGGGCACCATTGCACTGCAGTCCGGGGAGAAGCTTCTGCTGGTGGGCCGTGATGGGCGCAACAGCAGTGAGCTGCTGCGGGACTGCCTGATCGAAGGCATCCTGGAGAGCGGCTGCAACGCCGTGGATCTGGGGCTGGTGCCCTCTCCAATGCTCTATTTCGCCTGTGCCAAGGGCAAGAACGCGAACAGCGGCGTGATGGTGACCGCGAGCCACAACCCCGCCGACTACAACGGTTTCAAGATCGTGATGAACGGTCGCCCACTGGCGGGCGAGCGTTTACAGGAATTGCGCGCATTGATGCAGTCCGGCAAGTTCGCCAGTGGTGAAGCAAGCAACAGTCGCCAGGATATTAGCGAAACCTACATCGACGAGATCTTCAATGACGTGGCCCTCGCGGGCCAGCCGCGCATTGTCATCGACGCCGGCAACGGCGCCACCTCCGAACTGGCGCCTGAGCTGTTTGAACAGCTGGGTTGTGAAGTGGAAACCCTCTACTGCGAAGTGGATGGTGACTTCCCCAACCACGCCCCGGATCCCTCGCGGCCGGAGAACCTGCAGGACCTGATCACCGCAGTAAAAGGCGAGGGCGCCGACCTGGGTATCGCGCTCGACGGCGACGGAGATCGCGTCACCCTGATTACCGGCAGCGGCCGCATCGTCTGGGCAGATCAGCTGGTGATGTTGCTCGCGCGGGATATCCTGGCGCGCAACCCCGGCTCAGATATCGTGTTTGATGTGAAAAGCACACGCGCGCTGGCGGATCTGGTGACCCAGTACGGCGGGCGCCCGGTGATGTGGAAAACTGGCCATGCGCCGATGAAAGAAAAGATGCTCGAGACCGGCGCGCTGCTCGGCGGCGAACTCTCCGGACACATCTTTATCAAGGATCGCTGGTACGGCTTCGACGACGGCATCTACGCCGCGGCCCGAGTGCTGGAAATCATGGCCTTGCGCGAGCAGTCCCTCGACGAGCTGCTCGACTCCCTGCCGCAGATGGTCAACACGCCGGAGATACTGCTACCGGTACCCGAGCAGAGAAAGTTTGGCCTCATCAACAAGCTGCGCGAACAAGGGCACTTCGGTGATGCCGATCTCAACACCATCGACGGCCTGCGCATCGAATTTGCCGACGGCTGGGGACTGGTGCGCGCGTCCAACACGAGCGCCGCACTGACCCTGCGCTTTGAAGCCGACGATGAACAGGCTCTGGAACGTATCCGCAAGATTGTGGCGATCCAACTACAGTCCATCGACCCCGCCCTGAAAATTCCGGGCTAATCAATCGATCCAAGCAGCAACACACAGCAGTAACCCTAAGCGGTAAGGAAAACGCTATGTCCCTGGACCAGAAATCCGCCCTGCGCGTCGCACAGGTTCTCAATGAAGCCCTGCCCTACATCCAGCGCTTTATCGGCAAGACCGTGGTGGTCAAATTCGGTGGCAACGCCATGGTGGATGAAGAGCTGCAGAACAGCTTCGCCCGCGACGTGATCCTGATGAAACTGGTGGGGATGAACCCGGTAGTAGTCCACGGCGGCGGCCCGCAAATTGGCGACCTGCTGGACAAACTCAGTATTGAATCGCGCTTTGTGGACGGCATGCGCGTTACCGACAGCGAGACCATGGACGTGGTGGAAATGGTGCTCGGCGGCACCGTGAACAAACAGATCGTCAACCTGATCAACAAAAACGGCGGCCGCGCCGTGGGTGTAACGGGTAAAGACGGCCTGCTGATCCGCGCACGCAAGCTGCGTCGCAAGGACCAAGAAGAAGACAAGGCCGGCCTGCACGCGTCGGAAATCATCGACATCGGCCACGTGGGCGAGGTGGAAAGTGTCGATACCGGCGTGATCGACATGCTGATCAACAGCGACTTTATCCCGGTGATTGCACCGATCGGTGTCGGCAAGAATGGCGAATCCTACAACATCAACGCCGACCTGGTGGCCGGCAAAATCGCCGAATACCTGAAAGCGGAAAAGCTTATGTTGCTCACCAACGTGGCCGGTCTGCAGGACAAGGAAGGCGAGGTACTCACCGGCCTGTCCACCCTGGAGGTGGACGGTCTCATCGCGGATGGCACCATCTACGGCGGCATGCTGCCCAAGATCGCCTGCGCCCTGGATGCAGTAAAAGCCGGCGTGACCTCCGCACACATCATCGACGGCCGTGTGCCCCACGCCGTGCTGCTGGAGATCTTCACCGACACCGGCGTCGGCACCCTGATCACCAACAGCAACCTTCAAACGGAACAGCAGGACGCGTGAATTCCATCACATTACCGTTGTTAACAGGCACTAACAATTGATGCCGCGGCGGCGAATGGTTACGATTCTGCCGCCGGACAATGCGCTTTTCTGCGACTTATAACGGGCTTCTGACACCCCGATCACAATACAAACGCTGAAAAGCCGAGCAACGAGAACCATACCGGTACAACAACAAAATCAGTTCCCGGCTGAATATTCCGGGTAAAGGCAGTTCATGAGCAGCGAAAAAATCAATCGGCGCCAGCAGATCCTGCAGGCCCTGGCCCACATGCTGGAAGCCAGCCCCGGCGCCCGTATCACCACCGCCGCACTGGCCAAAGAGGTGGGGTTCTCCGAAGCGGCGCTCTACCGCCACTTCCCCAGCAAATCCAAGATGTTCGAAGGGCTGATCGAATTCATCGAAGAAACCATCTTCAGCCGCATCAAAATCATCATGCAGGATGAGCCCAGCGCTCTGGCCCGCTGCCAGAAAATCCTGCACCTGCTGCTCGCCTTCTGCGAACGCAACCCCGGCATCACCCGCCTGCTCACCGGCGACGCACTGACTGGCGAAACCGAGCGCCTGCACGGCCGTATCCTGCAACTGTTCGACCGCCTGGAAACCCAGCTCAAGCAGATCCTGCGCGAGGCCGAACTGCGCGAGCAACTGCGCCCCGCCATCCCCCTGACTGCCGCCGCCAACCTGTTGCTGGCCAGCGCAGAGGGCCGCATCGTTCAGTACGTGCGCAGCGGCTTCAAGCGCAAGCCCACCGAATTCTGGGCGGAGCAGTGGCCGGTATTGGTTGCGGGATTCTTCAGGGAGAGTGCGCTGGCTGCGCAGGGGTAACCCATAGCAATAGTGGGAGCCGCCTTAAATACGGGTGCCGCGGCTGGAATCGAAGGGGAAGTGCTGGGTATCCGTTTTCGAAAACG
>NZ_LZDE01000187.1 GCF_002009015.1 Microbulbifer mangrovi
TGGGGGCCGCGCAGTACTTCGATCCCTTCCAGGTCGAACAGGTCCAGGATCACGCCCGCGTTGATGCCCATATACATACCGTCGACAAACACACCTACGGTGGGGTCAATGGAGGGAATGGAACTGTTTACCCCGAGACCGCGTACGGTAAAGTTGGCGGTACTTTTAATGGTGCCCGCATCGTCCATCTGCACGTTGGGCATTTTGAAGGCGAGGCTCTCGAGGTCGCGGGTCTGCAACGCTTCAAGCTGGTCGCCGGAGTATGCGGTCGCGGCAACCGGTACGTCCTGCAGACGCTCTGCGTCCCCGCGTTTCCGCGCGACGACTTCTACTTCTTCCAGCAGGGTATTGATGGAATTTTCTGCCGCGTGGGCCGAACCCACACCGCAGGCCAAGGACATGGCCGCGAATGAACAGGCCGAAGCCAGAACCAGGTTCTTGCCTCTGCTGTTTACTGTTTTCAGGGTAAATTGATGATTATTGAAAGCATCAGATTGGCTTCCCATTATTTTCTCTCCATTGCACCGAGTTATTTTTATGTATTTTTCAGCAACAGAACTACCGCGACCGGTACCACTTTGTCACCACACCCTCAGGTGACCCGGCCAGCAACCGCGCTGTCTTCTGCCGCCCCTGTGCCGGGGCTGACAGGAGAAGACTACAAGAGGTTTTTCCGTTACAAAAGTTTATTTTTTTGAGTAATTCATTCTACTTATTCCTGTCGACCTGAAATACGAGTCACAGAAATAACCCAAAAAAAATGACTGCACCGTCACGCCGGAGTCACGTCAGAAATCGTTCCCTTACTTCTCCAAACCACCGGTTCAGTAGCGGACTCCGACCAAATTGATCCCAACGGTAACACTTCGCAAGCCGTACCAAATTAGGCGAACAAATATCAGGTATCCGTTTCACCAATAGCCTGCTGACAGTACCGAGTGTGTGCCGGGATATCCCCATGCGCCATAACCTCACCGGTAATGCCTGGGGCACCGCCTTGCTTGGTCCGGTGCAGGGCCGGCTTCACTGCCTGACCTGAATATTCCCCGGCAATACACCCGACTTCCATTACCCCAGCGGTAGTGGCACGCATCCTGCGGCAACGTCAATCTGTGCCCCTATCAAGATAAATAGTTACAGGGGTATACCGAACGTGAACAATGAGTACACGCCGGAAGAACAGACATTTCGCAGCGAAGTGCGACAGTTCCTCAAGGACAAACTACCGCAGGATATCCAGAGAAAGACGCTGCTGGGCATGCATCTGGAAAAAGACGACTGCGTTCGCTGGCAGAAAATACTGCACAAGCAGGGCTGGGCCGCAGTGAACTGGCCCGTAGAGCATGGTGGAACCGGCTGGACCGCAACCCAGAAAAACATCTTCGAGACCGAATGCGCCCTGGCAGGTGCGCCGGAGGTCATACCATTTGGCATGAAAATGGTAGCGCCGGTCATTTTCACCTTCGGCAGTACAGAGCAGCAGCAACGCTTCCTGCCAGACATCCTGGCCAGCAACGTTTGGTGGTGCCAAGGGTATTCAGAACCCAATGCCGGCTCAGACCTCGCCTCCCTGAAAACTACGGCACACCGCGACGGTGACCACTATGTGGTCAACGGCACCAAAACCTGGACCACCCTGGCGCAGTACGCGGACTGGATCTTCTGTCTGGTGCGCACCGGCAGCCCCCAGGAGAAAAACCAGACCGCGATCAGCTTTCTGCTGATCGATATGCGCACACCGGGTATCAGCCTGTCTCCGATCCTCACCCTGGACGGCTACCGGGAAGTCAATGAAGTGCACTTCGACAACGTCCGTGTGCCGGTAGAAAACCGTATCGGCGAAGAAGGCAAAGGCTGGACCTACGCCAAGGTCTTGCTCACCCACGAGCGCACCAACATTGCACGAGTTGCCCAGTCCCGTTGCCAGCTACAGCGCGCCCGCGAACTCGCCAGCGCCACCCCCGATGGCAGTATGGCGTTGATCGACAATCCGATATTCGCCCACAAATTTGCCGAGATAGAAATTGAACTGCTGGCGCTCGAATATACCGAGCTGCGCACCCTGGACGCGATCCGCACCGGGCAGGCACCGGGCCCGGAGTCCTCGATTCTGAAAATCAAAGGGACCGAACTGGCCCAGGCCATCGACGAGCTACATGCAGAGATCGCCGCATACAGCGGGTTGCCCTATGCTCCGTGGCAGCTGGAGGACGACTTCGACGGTGATCGGGTCGGCAGCGATAGCGCCATCAACAGCTGGCTGCGTTACTTCAACAACCGCAAATCATCCATCTACGGCGGGAGTAACGAGATCCAGAAAAACATCATCTGCAAGGCCGTGCTGGGCCTGTAATCGGAGGACGCGGATATGGACTTTTCATTTAGCGAAGAACAACAACTACTGCGCGACAGCGTCACCCGTTTTATCCGACAGGACTATGCGTTTGATATCCGGCAGAAAACGGTAACGAGTAACGAACCTTTCAACCGCGAGTACTGGCAGACGTTCGCCGAGCTGGGCTGGCTGCTGGTGCCCTTCTCCGAAGACGAGGGCGGCCTCGGCGGCTCGGCCGTCGACCTCATGGTGGTGATGGAGGAATTTGGCAAAGGCATGGTGGTTGAGCCGCTGCTTGCCAGCGCGATTCTCGCCGGTGGCTTGATTGCGGAGACGGGCAGCGAGCCCCAGAAAAGCGACTGGCTAACACCGCTGATGGAAGGCAATCTGCAACTGGCGTTTGCCTTTGCAGAATCCCAAGGTCGCTTTGATCTAGCCCGTCTGGCCACTACCGCAAAAGCCGACGGCGATGACCTGATCCTGAGCGGCCACAAAACGGTGGTATTGAATGGCGCCGCCGCGGATACCCTGGTGGTATCGGCCCACACAGGTGCTGCCGAAGAAGGTGGCGTCAGCCTGCTACTGGTTGACGCGGGAACACCGGGTATAACCCGCAACAACTACAAGACGGTAGACGGCCACAATGCGGCCGAGGTCTATTTTGACCAGGTCCGGGTTCCGCGCGCCAATCTGCTGGGTACCGAGGGGCAGGCGCTGCCCGTCATTGAAAAGATTATCGATCGGGCCACCTTTGCCATCTGTGCCGAGGCGGTTGGCGCCATGGAAAGTGCGCTGAAAAAAACCGTGGAGTACACCAAAACCCGCAAGCAGTTCGGTGTCAGCATCTCCAGCTTCCAGGCCCTGCAACACCGCATGGCGGAGATGTTTATCGAATGTCAGCAGGCGCGCTCTATCCTGATGATGGCAGCCATGGAGCTGGATGCCGGCAACGGGGTTGCGCCAAAGGCGGTATCCGCGGCCAAGAGCCGTATCGGTAAAGCCGCCCGTCATGTGGGGCAGGAAGCGGTACAGATACACGGGGGGATCGGGGTAACTGACGAGCTGGATGTGGCACACCTGTTCAAACGCCTCACCGCGATCCAGTATCTGTTTGGCAGTACAGACTTTCACACCCAGCGGTTTATCAGCGCCTGAGCGCCATCAGCCATTTGTGGCCTACCAAAAAAGGCGGCTCCCTGAGGGGCCGCCTTTTTTTGATCGGCAAAGGTCCAAACGGAACACGCCTCAGGGGCTCAACCGCTCGATCTGCCACTCGCCATTATCCAACGCCCGATACACAAACCTGTCGTGCAAGCGCGACGCGCGCCCCTGCCAGAACTCCACCGCATGGGGCTCCACCCGGTAGCCACCCCAAAATTCGGGCCGCGGTACATCCTGGCCCTCGAATCTCTGGCGACAGGCCTCAAAGTTCTCCTCTAGCAACTTTCGCGAAACAATGGCATCACTCTGGTGTGATGCCCAGGCGGCAATCTGGCTGTCGCGCGGACGGCTGCTGAAATATGCATCCGCTTCCGCGTCGCTCAACTGCTCGGCGGTACCGCGCACGATCACCTGGCGCTCGAGAAAGTGCCAGGGAAACAGCAGCGACACTTTGGGGTTAGCGGTAATATCCCAGGCCTTCTGGCTTTTCAGGTTGGTATAGAAAACAAAGCCGTGCTCACCGAATCCCTTCAACAAGACAATGCGCTGAGAAGGCTGGCCGCTCGCGTCTGCGGTACTCAGGCACACTGCGCTCGGGTCGGAAATATCGGCCTTCACCACCTCTTCTAGCCAGGCGCGAAACTGGCTGATGGGATCCTCCGCCAGATCGCTTCGCTGCAGCCCGCCGCGCAGGTAATCCCGTCGCCACTGATCAATTTCCATCGCTGTCATATCCTTACCACTGGTTCATTGGCTGATTCTGAAAAGTCTGCCCGCAAGTTTACGCAGTTGTGTGCCAAATCCCAATTTGCGCAATTTTCCCCGTCACAGGCTGTGACTACACTCAATTATCCGGCGTATTCCCCGGCGGAAACGCAGAGTCTGCGGACGCTTGCAGGGTGCATGTTGGCCCGCTAGGCTCCGGCGCAAATCTGATCGAAAACCTGATCATCCAACTGATAAAAACCCACAAGAGAGTCGGGGTATCGTCCATGCACACGGCTGAACATCAAGATCCACAAAACCCCTCTTGCGCCCAGGTACTGATGCACCTGCTGCGCCAGTACGACGTCGATACCGTATTCGGTATTCCCGGCGTGCACACCATCGAACTGTACCGGGGCCTGCCCGGTAGTGGCTTGACCCATATCACGCCACGCCACGAACAGGGCGCGGCGTTTATGGCGGATGGATATGCGCGCGCCAGCGGCAACCCGGGGGTTTGCTTCTTGATTACCGGCCCAGGGGTAACCAATGCCGCGACGGCCATGGCGCAGGCCTATTCAGACTCCATTCCCATGCTGGTGATCAGTGCTGTCAACCGTCGCGAAGACCTCGGCATGGGCCGCGGTCGCCTGCACGAACTGCCCCGCCAGCAGGACGTGAGCCGTGGTTTCTGCATCTGGCAGCACGCACTAACCAGTGCACAGCAACTGCCGGAAGTGCTGGCGCGCGCGTTCCAGCTGATGCGCGGCGGTCGCCCGGGCCCGGTACATATCGAAATCCCCATCGACCTGTTTCCCGCGCCCATGCCCGGGCGGCTCACAGATTACCGCGCCGCCCCGGCACCGAACCTGCCGGGTACCGACAGCGATACGGTCGGCACCGCAGCCGAATGGCTCAGCTCTGCCGAAAAGCCGGTGATCCTGCTCGGCGGTGGCGCCCAGCACTGCGGCAAAGCGGCCACTGCGTTGGCAGAAAAACTGGCAGCGCCGGTATTCGAATCCCTTGCGGCCAAAGGCATCGTTGATGAACGCCACCCCCTGTGCGGCGGCGCCAACCTGAGCTTTGCCTGTGTGCGCGAGCGCATCGAGTCTGCCGATGTCGTCCTCGCCGTCGGCACCGAGCTGGCCGAAACCGACCGCAATCTGGTACGTGAAAACTACCGGTTCCGCGGCAAACTGATCCGGGTGGATATCGACCCCGCGCAACTGGTGTGCAATGCACAGCCGGACCTCGCTATCTGCGCGGATGCGGGCATCACCCTCGCGAGTCTCTCTGATGCGGCCACCGATAGCGGGGAACCCCGCCGACAGTCGGCCGCGGCAGAAGTGGAATCCCTGCTACACACATGTCGCAGCGAATGGTGGCCGGGATCCGAGGAGCGCTTACCCTGGGTACAGGCCCTGCGCGATGCGCTGCCTGCAGACGGCATTCTGGTAACCGATTCCACGCAGCTGGCCTACAACACCAACCACGCCCTGCCCCTGTACCAGGCACGCAGCCACATCACCTGCACCACCGGCTACGGCACGCTGGGTTTCGCACTGCCTGCCGCCATCGGCGCAGCCCTGGCCAGCCCGCGCCCGGTAATCGGACTGATTGGCGACGGCGGCATCATGTTCACTCTCGGCGAACTGGCAGCAGCAGTAGAGCAGAGGCTGTCACTGCCAATACTGGTATGGAACAACAGTGGCTACGGTGAAATCCGCGACTTTATGGATGAGGCCGCTGTTGAACAGGAAGGGGTCAATCTGCACGCACCGGATTTTGTCACCCTAGCCCGCGCGTTCGGGGCCGAAGGCTGTCGCATTGATCGGCCAGAACAATTGAGTGGGGCAGTGTCAGAGGCCTTTGCGCGCAAAGGCCCAACACTGATCGAGATCACCGCGCCCTGAAGGCGGGAATCAGGGCATCGCAATAAAACGCATTCAATGAGCCGACGCGCTGCTTACTGCGTTATCTGTTCAGTCATAATTTAATATCGGAAACCGACGCAATGGACGTATCAAAACTCAACACGAAACAGCTCTACATCAACGGCGAGTGGCGCGATTCCAAGGGGGGTAGCCTGCACCCCGTTATCAACCCCGCCACCGAAGAAACCCTGTGCGAGGTGATCCAGGGCACGCTTGAGGATGTGGACGATGCGGTGGTCGCCGCCAAAGCCGCTTTCAAGGAATGGCGCCACAGCCGCGCCGCCAAACGCCAGGCCCTGATACACGCTATCGCCGACGGCATGGAAGCCCGCAAGCAGGACCTAATCGACGCGGTATCCCAGGCTCTGGGCTGCCCGCCACATATTACCGAGTGGCTGCATATCGACGGCCCCATCTACGCCATGCGCTACTACGCCGACCGCGCCGCGCTGATGGAAGAAACCGAAAAAGCCGGCCACTCCGTGGTGCTGAAAGAACCGGTAGGCGTGTGCGGGTTTATCACCCCCTGGAACTACCCCCTGCACCA
>NZ_LZDE01000188.1 GCF_002009015.1 Microbulbifer mangrovi
GAGGGCGACCGCGGTCGCCCTCATCGTCTGTTTATATTATTCCCCGCTTCTCGCGCATTTCTCCCGAAAAATCACTTTTCGCGATTCATCACTTTCTCAAGCAGTGCTTGATGTCGGCGCAGTTCCGGTTTGTTCTCTAGAATTTCCGCTTCCGTTAGTCCCTTCAATTCATGGGGGAATACCAGCCATTCGTCCGTCTTGTGCAGGTAATAATCCGGCTCACAATCGGTCTGATTGCGATTGGGCTTGAAGTAGGGGCAGGCCGTGCGAATTTCCGGGGTGTTTTTCTTACACGCCTTGCGCAGGTCACTGATGGCCTGCTGGATGCTGAGCCCGGTATCGTAGACGTCGTCCACAATCAGCATTTTCTCGTGGGACTCCACCTGTTTGATCAGGTAAGTGAGTCCGTGCACTTTCACCTCTTTCTGTCGCTGGTTGACGCCCGTATAGGACGAAGTGCGTATCGCGATATGGTCGGCGTGAAAGCCTAAGAAATCGAACATCTCCTGAACCGCGATGCCGATAGGGGCGCCACCGCGCCAGACGCCGACGATGTAGTCCGGCATAAAACCACTTTCGACCACCTTCAACGCCAGGGTGAATGAGTCCTCCAGCAATGACTGGGCGGAAATAAACTGCTTTTCGCTCACGGGGTTGTTCCTTACTCTAAATGGTCGGGTTGTCAGATATTGAGACTTCGGCCGCCGTCGACGGCGATGATCTGGCCGGTGATGTAGGGTGCGTCCGCGGCGAGAAATCGCACCGTGCGGGCTATGTCTGACGGGTCACCACTGCGTTGCATGGGGATGCGCATCAGGATCTGTTCCTTGTTATAGCCTTCACTCTCCTGTTCTGGCCACAGAATCGCACCGGGCGCCACCGCATTTACCCGCACCTGCGGGGCGAGTTCCCTTGCCAGGCTCTTGGTCAGCATTACCAACCCGGCCTTGGCAGCGCTGTACACGGTGTGGCTGGGCATCGGCTTATCGGCGTGAATATCCGCGAGATTTACGATGCTGCCACCCGTGCGGGCCAGCACTGGCGCCAGTGCCTGACTGAGAAAAAACGGGGCCTTGAGGTTACTTCCCATCAGCTCTTCCCACTGCTGCTCTGTGGCGCTGCCGATAGGCGTTGGGTAGAACGCGGATGCATTGTTGACCAGCAGGTTCACCTCACCGAAGCACTCCAGGGCGGCCTGCGCCAGATTCTGGCAGTCCTCAGCTGAGCGCAGGTCGCTCTGCACGGCAGCGGCGGAGTCTGGGCGTTTGGCATTGAGTATTGCTACCAGGCTTTGCGCGGCCTCGGCGGAATGACGGTAGTGGATGACGACTTGGTGATCCCGGTGCAGTTCTTCGGCGATGGCGCGTCCCAGTCGGGCGGCGGCGCCTGTAATCAGGGCGGTGGCCATGGTGGTCTTCCAGTCAGGGTCGTTTTGCGAGGCGCTGTGTGGGAAGGATATCAGTCCTGGCCCGGCGCGATGTAGGTGCTCTTTAGATCTGCAACCGCCTGCAGGCGCGCACGTTCCAGGGCCTTGCCCAGCTCTGCGCCTTCAAATCCCTCGGCGATCAGTGCCTGCGGGTCCACACTGGCCGCAGCTTCGCGAGCAGCGCGCAGGTAATCCGCCTGCGGGTATTCCCGGTCTTCCAGGCCCTTGCGTCCGCGGGCGTCCGCTTCGCAGCTCTCCAGAAACTGTGCGAACCGCTCAGGTCGACGCAGGGCATCGAGGGCGCGCAGCATTTTCATAATGGTCTGCGGGCGCAATTCAAATGCGCGGTGGCAGTGCAGGTGGTACTCGCATACACCGAGCGACAGCGCGGTGATGGGATTGGGTACTCGCAGTCGCCTGCATACATCTTTTACCAGCGGCAAACCGGCAGCTTCGTGCCCCCTGTGGCTGGGCAGTACATCCTCCGGGGTAACGCCCTTGCCGAGGTCGTGTACCAGTACCGCAAAGCGTACCGGCAGCTTTTTCGGGGCCTGGCAGAGGGCGCGCAATATATGGTCTCCGGTATCAATTTCGGGGTGATGCAGCGGGGGTTGGGGTACCCCGAACAAGCAGTCCACTTCCGGCAGTAACACCCTGAGTGCGCCGCAATCCCTCAATACCCGGATAAAAACATCTGGCCGCGGCTCGGTAAGGGCGCGGCTTACTTCCTTCCATACCCGTTCCGGCACCAAATGTTCCACCTCCCCTGCATCCACCATGCCTTGCATCAGCGTCATGGTTTCATCGGCTACCTGAAATCCCAGAGGCGCGTAGCGCGCGGCGAAGCGGGCGACCCGCAGAATACGCAGGGGATCTTCGCTGAACGCGGGGGAGACGTGGCGCAGTTTGCGCGCTTCCAGGTCTGCGCGACCACCGTAGGGATCGACAATCTTGCCGTCCTCGGTCTGGGCCATGGCGTTGACGGTGAGGTCGCGGCGCTGCAGATCCTGTTCGAGGGTGACCTCGGGGCTGGCGTAGACGGTAAAGCCGCCGTAACCGTGGCCGCTTTTGCGCTCGGTGCGGGCGAGGGCGTATTCCTCTCCGCTATCCGGGTGCAGGAATACGGGGAAATCTTTGCCCACTGGGCGAAACCCCTGCGCGCGCATCTCCGTCTCAGTGGCGCCGACAACGACCCAGTCGCGCTCGTGCACGGGGCGTTGCAGCAGGTGGTCACGTACCGCGCCGCCGACCAGATAGCATTTCATGGTGTGACTCCCGAGGCGATTCCGGTCGTATCGATTAAAAACGGGAGGGCGAAAATTGCCATAGATGCTGCTGAACCTGACAGGCGCGTCGCCAAAAAGGCGCGGGGACAGGTAAATAGTAGGAAATTAGAGGGCGGGGAAGATAAAAAAAAGGCCCCGAAAGTTCAAGGGGGCCCAGGGTCTTAGGGTATTCCTAGAGAGAGAATCCCAACAAGCTCGCTTGCGCCAGATACGCCGATCTATCTGTAGTTCGTTACAAAAGGCTACAGAATCGGTGCAGATAGCGCCTGTTACAGATGGTTAAATGACCCTACGTAACATGCTGTCCATTCTATTTAACCTGTCATAGCTGTCAACCATGGCTATCAAACTTTTATTGAGGGAACTGTCGGTTGGTTCGTTAAACCTATATAGGCATAGAATTAACGCCTGTTTGTTTGGTTTAATTCAGCATAATAAATAACTAAATGCGCGATTCGTGGGGGATAGTAATAAAATGAGCGAAGTGCATGTTCTTACAACCGGGGAAGCAGCCCGGTATTGTGGAGTAAATTTCCGCACCGTAATCCGCTGGATTGAGCGAGGTCAGCTGAAGGCCTACAAGCTCCCTGGGCGCGGCGATCACCGAATCTGCGTGGAGGACTTCGTAACCTTCCTGCGCGATAACGCCATGCCGGTACCGGCAGAGCTCGGCTGTACAACCCGCAAGGTATTGCTGGTGGCTGACTCGCTGGAACTGGCGGCTGCCCGCCAGTTACTGCAGCAGGCAGGTATGGATGTGGATATCGCGGGAGACAGTTTCACCGCTGGCGCGGTGATGGTGAGCGGCAAGCCGGGGATGCTGGTGCTGGATGCCAACCTTGAAGGCGTGAACGGTTTCCAGATCTTGGACTTCGTGCGTTCACGCAGTGATTTCTCATCCCTGAGTGTGTTGGTGGTAGCGCCAGTGGGCGAAGTAAACCAGCAGCGCTGGCTGGATGCGGGTGCGGATGCGGTGGTTGCTGCAGGCTGCGATCGCAACGAGCTGGTAGGTCGAGTTAACCTGTTAATGGACGCCTGAACCTCAAGTCGATGTCTGGCGCGAATACGTCACTACAGACCATCCTCTCGAGTATAAGGGGGCATAGCCCCCTTTGCTGGTATTTCGACCCTCAGATTGGCTTGGGTACCAGCATGGATTCCTCTTCTTCCGACCTGTCTCTGCCTTGCTCCGGGCAGTGGTAACTCTCGGTAATCTCATCGCCATTGAGGCTGTGCAGGTGCACGTCAAACCCCCACAGACGATGCAGGTGTTTCAGTACCTCACTGGTGTCCTTGCCCAGCGGCCGACGCTGATGCTGGGTGTGGTGCAGGGTGATGGAGCGGTCTCCGCGAGTGTCCACGGAGTAGACCTGGATGTTCGGCTCGCGGTTGCCCAGGTTGTATTGCCCTGCCAGTTTTGCCCGCAGTTCCCGGTAGCCTTCCTCATTGTGAATGGCGCCGACCTCGATTTCCTTTTCCCGGTCGTCATCGGAAATGCAGAACAGCTTCATGTCCCGCATCACCTTGGGTGACAGAAACTGCAGGATGAAACTTTCGTCCTTGAAATCCCGCATGGCGAATTGCAGGGTCTCTTTCCAGTTGCTGCCGGCAATGTCCGGGAACCACGCGCGGTCTTCTTCCGTTGGATTCTCACAGATCCTGCGCAAATCGGTAAAGATACTGAAACCCAGCGCGTAGGGGTTGATGCCATTGTAGTAGGGGCTGTCATAGGGCGGTTGGTAAATCACGCTGGTGTGGCTGGTGAGAAACTCCATCATGAAGCCGTCGGTCACCTTGCCGCGCGTATGTAGCTCGTTTAGCAGCGTGTAGTGCCAGAAGGTAGCCCAGCCCTCGTTCATTACTTGAGTCTGGCGCTGTGGATAAAAATATTGTGCCAGCTTGCGTACGATGCGCACCAGCTCGCGCTGCCAGTTTTCCAGTAGCGGTGCATTTTTCTCAATGAAGTAGAGAATATTTTCCTGCGGTTCTTCCGGGAATCGGTGCGGTTGCGCGTTTTCCTCCGCTCCGCCCAGCTTGGGAATCGTTCTCCACAGGTCGTTCAGCTGGCGCTGTCGATACTCCTCGCGCTCTTTCTGCCGGCGTTCCTCTTCGTGGGCGGAAATGGGATAAGGGCGCTTGTAGCGATCCACTCCGTAGTTCATCAGCGCGTGGCAGCTATCCAGTAGCGCTTCTACCTCGTCTACCCCGTGGCGCTCCTCACAGCGGGTGATGTAATTTTTCGCAAATAGCAGGTAATCGATAATACTGCTGGCGTCGGTCCAGGTGCGGAACAGGTAGTTTCCCTTGAAAAAAGAATTGTGACCGTAACTGGCGTGGGCAATGACCAGCGCCTGCATAGTCATAGTGTTCTCTTCCATCAGGTAAGCGATACACGGATTGGAATTGATCACAATCTCGTACGCTAGCCCCATGCGCCCGCGCTGGTAATTGTTTTCGACACTGATGAACTGTTTTCCGAAAGACCAGTGGTTGTAACCCACCGGCATACCCACCGATGAGTAAGCATCCATCATCTGTTCGGAGCTGATGATTTCTATCTGGTTGGGATAGGTGTCCAGGCCAAATTCCTTGGCCAGCAGCGCGATTTCCCGGTCGTACTCCTGAATGAGCTCGAAAGTCCACTCGGAAGTGGTGGAGATGGGCTGCTTGTTATTGATCGCTGTGTCTAGCATCAGGCTGCAACCTTCTGGGTAAATAACTGACGGAATACCGGGTAGATATCACCTACGTCGATAATCTGCTCCATGGCGAAGTGTTCGGGAAACAGCTGCTCGACACTCCGGTATTCATCCCACAGGGCCTGGTGGTCTCTGGGGGTGATTTCCACGTAGGAGTAATACTGTACGTGGGGCATGATGTCGTCGATCAGGATTTTATGGCAGGTGCTGGAATCGTCGTTCCAGTTATCGCCGTCGGAAGCCTGTGCACCGTAAATATTCCATTCGCTCGCGGGATAGCGCTCGGCCATGATGTCGCGCATCATTTTCAGTGCGCTGGATACGATGGTACCGCCGGTTTCTCGGGAGTAAAAAAACTCCTGCTCATCCACTTCCTTGGCGCTTGTGTGGTGACGGATAAACACTACTTCGGTGTATTCGTAACTGCGCTGCAGGAATAAGTACAGCAGCAGGAAGAACCGCTTGGCCATATCCTTGGTGGCCTGGTTCATCGAGCCGGATACATCCATCAGGCAGAACATCACCGCCTTGGAGCTGGGGCGCGGCTGTTTCACCAGCAGGTTGTATTTGAGATCAAAGTCATCGAGGAACGGGATGCGCTTGATGCGACTCCGCAAGTCTTCGATTTCCAGGCGCAACTGATCCACGCGACGCTGGTCTCGCAGTGCCGCGTCTTTGCTTTCCTCTTGCTGGAGTTCCTTTTCCAGTAACTTGAGGTTGCGACGTTTTCCGCCGCTGAGCGCTATTCGACGGGCGTTGGCAGCGCGCATGGAGCGCACAACATTGAGCCTGCCGGGCGTACCTTCGTTACAGATACCTGCCCGGACTACATGGAAGGAATCATTGCCGGCGAGCTTACGCTTGACCATATTCGGCAGTTCTAACCCTTCGAACATGAAATCTAGGAATTCTTCCTGGGAAATCTGGAAAACGAATTCATCCATTCCCTCGCCGCTGTCACTGGCTCCACTGCCACCGCTACCCTGACCTTGCCCCTGGCCGGGACGGGGAATGCGATCACCGGTGATGAACTCCTTGTTGCCAGGCAATACCTGCTCCATATGACCGCCGCGGCCATTGGAGAAGGTGGGTTCATTGAGGTCGCGGGTGGGAATACTGATTTTTTCGCCGGTACCCATGTCGGTGATGGATCGGCTATTCATGGCTTCGCCGACAGCTTTCTTGATATGTGACTTGTAGCGCCGCAAAAAACGCTGACGATTGACGGTGCTTTTTTTCTTGCCGTTGAGACGGCGGTCGATGATGTAACTCATTGCTTTACTGCCTTATGTTGCGGTGCGCTGCAGTGCCACCGTTAACTTGGTGGCAGCGCTGCTGCTGGGGGCAGTTT
>NZ_LZDE01000189.1 GCF_002009015.1 Microbulbifer mangrovi
GCATCGTAGGTGGACCAGCGCGGCGTCGGGATTTCCAGCACGCGCACGTAGTAGAAAGCGTGCTGCTGAGGCTGGAAATTATCGTCTCGCCATACCACCGACAGCTGAGCGTCACCGATCTCGTTGGTGTAAGTTGCGGTGGCCGGGTCGACAGTATTGCCCACCGGTGCCACCTTGCCGTCTGAACCGGCAACGCGCCCATCGGAAAGGGCCACATCAAAGATCGCTTCGTGCTGCTCGCCATCTTCGACCCAGCCCTTCACCACCTGAATACGATCCAGGTTTGCACCGGCACTGTCTTTCATGGCGCTGATCAGGAATACCGGCTTTTTACCGCTGCCCGCGCTGGGCAAATCGCCCCCCATGGGCACGCCCGCGTCGTAAGCCTGTTGCAACCAGTCTGCTTTGCCGAGGGTGTCATCGCTAAAATCCCAGCCGCCGAAGAAACGCAGTTTCATGCGAGTGCCGGAGGTTGCATAGGTTTCCTTGCGCATCAACGCCGCGTAGATTGCCTCGCGAGTATTTTCCGGTGCCCACACAGCCGCGAGACCGCCGGAGCTGAACTCGCGTACACGGCGATTGTTGATGTCGTCACCGGGAAGCGGGCCATCGAGGCGTTTCTCGGGTGTTGCTTCAAAAGCGAATTTGCCGGTGTGGTTGTCTTCCTCCACCGAGGCCGCTGCATTGTGGGTATCGGAATCGCCGATCAAACCGAATTTGTAGGGGTTGCCACGTCCGTCTGCGGCCATCGACAACCCATCGAGATAAGCTTGCCGCGCGTAGCCGCCCTTTTTATTTTCCGGCACCGCCGCGGTACTGGCGGACAGCAAATAATCCCACAATTCAAAGCCGGCAAACTCGTCGTTCGGCGACAGCAGCGGATGGGTTTCCGAGGAGCCCTTGATCTGGCTCACCTCGTACAGCGGCTCATTGGCGAGACGCGCCTCGATATACTCTGCCGACAGCGGCTCGCCGTCCGCGGTTGCGGTGGGGAACATCAGGCCGTCACTGGCGTTGCCGTTGTGGCTGATTGCCAGCAATGTGGCGCCGTTGGCACGGGCGCGGTCCATGTATTTCCACAGGTCCTGTGGGTCTTCGGATTCGTTGGTACTGAACGGCAGTTCCGGAACTCCTTTGGAAGATTCGAATACCACCACCCGGTGCAGGTTGCGCATGTCAGGTGTAGAGGTCCATTCAAACGCCGGAAAGGTGGTGAATTTTCCCGGCTCGTAATATTCGTCTGCGGTATTCACCACTTCCTGCCAGATCGGCTTCATGATGGAGGGATCGGCAAGGGCCGGATCGGCCTTGCCCGGTGACATGGTGTCCAGCACCCGTGCGTAGGCGTCAAAGGCGACCTTCTTATCCTTCGAGGTAATTTCCTTTGCGATCGGTAGTTTGCTCGCAGGGTTATTCGGATCCTGCATTTTTTTGAATACACCAAGGTATTCCGAGTGGTCGGAAACCGCGTAGAAATCCAGCGGACGCTTGATCTGCATCACCCCGGCAGCCGCCGCAGCGGGAATAGCCTCGCCTTTGGCCCAGCGGTAGGCGTCAGCCGGTGTGGTATTGGCGCCATTGGTCAGGGCGTCGAAGGAATAACTGGTATGAACGTGAAAATTTCCAAAGTAAACCTGTTCAGCGATACCGGCGGCTCGGGCCTCGCTGGGGTTATTCTCCGGCCCCACGTGCACACCATCAGTTACCGCCTGTTCCGTTTCTGTTTTGCTCCCGGAAAGGTCGCTGCTGTTATTCGCCACCTGCTCACCACAGCCTGCCAGACCAAGTGCCAGTAGGCAGGCACCAGAAATCAGTCGCATCCGATTCTCTCGTTATTTAGTTTTCGCGAATTTGCCATTTGCTTGCGCAAATGAAGTGTGAAAAAGGCGGCCTTCCTTTCGGAAAAAGGCCGCAATACACCACAGTATGGAAAGTCGTATAAGGACGCTTACTTTCAGGTCAAGTTGATCACTCGTCGGAGTAGCCCGCACCCACTGCTGGCTTGATATAACGGGGCACTATGCCCTGGGCCTTTGCGGCTTCGCGGATCATCATTTCAATCCAGCCGGCGTCCATCACATTCATGAACTCGTCGTTTTCGTCGAAATTGATATTGGCGCCGGTCACCATCATGAAGGTGTCGGTCACTTCTGTGTTGCTTTCCGGAACGTGCAGCTGGTGAATGGAACCACCCGGCTCATACAGGTAGCTCCCAGCAGTTTGCGGCTGGTCCGGGTACTCCACGTAGTGCCAACTGCCGCTCATGGTGTACAGGTGCACAGCGCCGGTATGGAAGTGCTTGGGCAGGGTTACGCCTGGCTCGAACAATACGCGCAATACCCAGACACCGTTCTCGGCATCCAGAAAACAGGGATAGATATGCACGCCTGGCAACACATCACGGATCAAGGGCAGCTTGCTGGTATTCAGGGTAAGCAGGGAGTCCTGCGGGTGAATAGGCATTGGAAGTACCATGTTCTTTTCCTCTCATGCTCTATGCGAGCTTCAGTTTTTATGCTTTGGAATAGGCTTGACGAATTTCCAGCATGGCTTCGTCAAGCGTGACGGATGGCTGATATCCAAGAAGTTGTTGCGCTTTGCTCGCGTCAAAGATGCTTTCGACACCGGTCAGGCGATAAGCCAGGCGCGTCACCGGCGGCGCCTTCTTCAAGCCGAACAGGTTGCCGAAAAACTCCAGAACCGGAGCCAGTATTCGCGCGACGCCATTGGGAATACTTTTGGGTTGAGGTAGAGATAGCGTTTGTGACAGTGCATTGAGATATTGCTTCCAGGTCACGCCCTGGCCGTCGGAGATCACAAAGATCTCGCCGCTCCCGATACCGTCTTTGCTACCAGCCAGGGTCATTGCATCAACCAGGTTGCGCACGTGCACCAGACCCGCGTCCCATTCGCCACTGCCCATCAACGCCGGTTTTTTCTCGGACAGGAATTCATGGAAACGATTGACCCACACACTGCCAACGCCATACACATTGGCCGGGCGGATAATCACTGCATGCAGGCCGTGCTCGCGTACCGCTTGCAGCGTGACATCTTCCTGTTGCTGTTTGGCGAACTCGTAGTTGGAAGAAGGCACACCGCGCGGTGTGGACTCATCCATCCTGCCACTGCCCATGGCACTGGCAAATGCGGCGATACTGGTAGTAACCACAAAGCGGGCATCCCACTTGAGTGCCAGTAAAATCGCCTGCTCGGTACCACGCACAGTGATATCCACATGTTCCTGGCGCGATCCCCAGTCGCTCACTACCGCCGCCAGGTGAAAGATTGTGTCGACCGCACCAATTTCTTCGCTGACCGCATCGAGCCTGCGCACATCCCCGGTGACTGTGCGCACGCGATCGCCCCAGGTTTGTGGTACAGGTTCGCCGGGCAGCATCAGTGCGATCACACTGCAGCCCTGCTCCAGTAGTTGCGCCACCAGGTGACGACCGATAAAGCCGCCGGCCCCGGTTACAAATACATTTTTCATCGGAATTACCTCATGTTATTCCGCGTGTTCCAGTTCGCCCTTACGCCAGGGCTCCACAATCACTTTGATGTGGGAGTTGGGCCGCATCAGGGTGTTGAAAGCACTGGACACACCATCGATACCCACGGTGCCGGTCCACAGTGCCTTCCAGTTGACCTGGCCCTTGGCGATGCGGCTGAGACACTCGGCAAACTCTTCCGGTGTGTAGTAGTAGGTAAAGCGGATATCCATTTCCTTCACCAATGCGAAGGCGAAATTGACCGGTGTTTCCGCGGTGTGCACACCGGTCACCACGAGGCGGGCCTTGGGCGGTGCACGGCGAATAAACCCGTCCAGCAGCGTGTGGATTCCCACACATTCAAAAATTACGACCTGGTTGTCACCGGCCAGTGCAGCGGCTTTCGCGACTTCATCGTCGCTGGTCGGGTCTACCGCTTCAGTGGCACCGAATTCCAGCGCCATTTCGCGGCTGGAGGCCTGCGGGTCGGAAGCAACGATGTGTCGCACACCGCGCAGACGCAGAGCGGCAATGACCGCAAGCCCGATGGGGCCACAGCCGGCTACCAGCGCCACCTCGTTTTCGCCGATATCCGAGCGATTGACCGAATGCAGGCCGACAGCGAGCGGCTCGGTGATCGCCGCCGCCTGCGGGGAAACCCCTTCCGGCAGTGGCAGCATCAGCGCTTCGTCGAGCAGGAAATATTCGGAATAGGCGCCGTTCACACCGGGGGTTACGCCAATACCCGCACCGTTCTGGGACATCAGAATGGGTACGCTGGTGACCTTGGAGCCCACCGCCAGGGCACCCTGGGTTTCCGGACCATAGGCCACGACCTCTGCACTGAATTCATGCCCGAGCATGATGTCCGGGTTGACTTCGAGCTCCGCCGGCATCAAACCCATCTTTTTGTAGAGGTCGAATACTTCGTCGCTGTGACGAGTCAGGTGCAGGTCGGAGCCGCAGATTCCACAGGCGAGGGATTTCACCAGCACCTGTCCCGGTCCCGGTTGAGGAATGTCGACGGTTTCCAGCTGAATGGCGCCGTTGCGCAGCACCACGGATTCCATGGTTTGCATAATGTTTTCTCGAATTTATTTTTATCGTTGATGATGTCAAAGCGCAGCAACGGCGCGCAGGGGCGCCGCTGCCAGCATGCAATTAATCACCCAGGGTGTAGCTGAACTTGACGTTCCAGGAGCGACCGGCCAGTGGCATGTAGTTATGCGCTCCGGCGAACAGCGGCACGTCGTTGATGTAATTGAAGTGATCGCGGTCGGTCAGGTTTTTCCCGGTCAGGGCGACCTGCCAGCTACCATCCACCGGCATAAAGATCAGACCGGCATTCACAAACGCCTTGCCCTGCTCCAGGCTGATCGGATCCAGGTCGTCCGCGCGGTAGGTATCACTGTAGTAGTTGACCGCAAAATTCGATTTCAGCTCGTAGTTACCCAGCGGCAGGTAATGACTGGCCGAGAGAGACGCTGTGGTATCCGGGGCATTGGCTGCAGTGCGGCCGGAGAGGTCGTTGGTGCCCGCAGCGGCACACAGCGCGTTGTTGTAACCCAGCGCCGCGCCCAGCTGGCCGGCGATATCACCAGCGGCCCCCGCGGCCTGGTACAGCGCCTCGCGCTCAGACAGGAACTGGTCACTGGTACACGCTTGGTTGGGGAATTTGTCGTAGGAGAAGTCCAGCAGGCCCAGCGCACCGGACAGGGTCAGGTTATCGGTCACCATCCAGCGACCATCCACCTCGATACCCTGGGAAGTGGCTTCCGCCGCATTCTGCACTTCGAAGGTGGTGTTACCGCTGAAGATTGCCGCCTGCAGATCCTCGAAGCGGGTCTGGAACGCAGCCACATTCAGCTCCGCCGCGCCACCGAGCAGGGTCGACTTGAGACCAATTTCAAAGGAGGTAGCTTTCTCTTCTTCAAAGCTCACGTCTTCAGAGAAGGCGCCGTTGCCGCGGGTCGGGCTGCGCATATAGAAGGAGTTGAAACCGCCCGCCTTGAAGCCGGTGGAGACCGTGGTGTACGCCATGACACTGTCATTCAGGTCGTACTGCAGGTTTACAGACCAGGTGGGGCTGTTTTCCTTGCGCGTCATACCCGGGTCATTCGAGCTGAAGCTATGGGTGGTGAATTCACCCACCGAACTGGCCACCGCAGTTACCCAGGCCTGCTCGGTTGGCGTGGTATTGCGCTCGGCAAAGTCCACCGCGTAAGTGGCCTTGTCTGCAGACTTCTCTTCGCTGGTATACCGCAGGCCGAGGGTCGTACGGAAACTGTCGGTGATGTGCCAGGTACCCTGGGCAAATGCGCCGAGGGTGTCAGTCTGCTGTCGCAGTCGCGCATAACGGCCCACACCATCCGGTATGCCATCAAATGCCGCAGCGGTGCCACAGGCATTTACCAGCCCGGCCGGGCCGCCGAGTCCGATCACGCCGGCACCGGTGGCAACCGCATCACCGCCCACATAGAGTGAACCCAGATCGCCGCCCATGGCGCCCACGCCTGCAGCACAGCCGCCCAGTAGCACCTGCTGCAGCACCGGGATATTGAACAGGGACAGACCGTCGACGGTCATGTCCTGCTGCTGCCAGTAGAGGCCGGTCATGTATTCGAAGTTGTCACCGGCGCTGCCGCTGAAACGCACTTCCAGACTGTTCTGGGAAAAATCTTCGGTATCGTCAAAACGCAGGCCATCCAGGGGCGAGTAGTCCGCATCCAGGTAGCGCTCGTAATCGTAGGCCGAGTGACCGGCAACAATATTGAGGGTGCCGGCATCCAGCTCGGTTTCACTCATTACGGTGAATTCGTTGTGATTGCCGGCCATTTTCTGGGTGGCGCCAAAATTCAGCACCGGGTTGGTGTTACCCATGCTGGTGACATCGGTACCCTCGATGGCACCCAGTGCCGCCAGCGGCCCCGCAACTTTGGTCGCGTGCGGGAAAGCACCCATGTCGAAGTCCGCACTTTCAGCAATTGCGGTAACAACGGTGCTGTCGGACACATCCCACTCAAGGGTGGCACGGCCCATCAGCTCGTCACTGCGCGGATCGTTGGTATCGTAAAACTCGTTGTGTACCCAGCCCTTGTCCATTTCCCGGGACAGCAATACCAGGCGACCACGCACACCGTCGGCCAGCTCACCAGATACCATGCCTTCCAGTTCGCTCTGCTCGAACTCGGGGGTGTAACTCGCGCTCAGTTTCGCGGTGAAATCTTCGGTGGGGCGCGCACTGGTAATATTCAGCGCACCGGCAACGGTATTTTTTCCAAACAGAATACTCTGCGGACCGCGCAGTACTTCCACGCG
>NZ_LZDE01000190.1 GCF_002009015.1 Microbulbifer mangrovi
GACCTGGATTTTGATACCAATGGCGATGGTGTACTCGATAGCAATGATACCTACTGGAACGCGGGTGAGGGCTGGCAGCCTATTGGCGACTGGGAGTATCCATTCACGAGTTTGTTTCAGGGTAATGGCCACCGAATCCAGAACCTGATGATCGCGCGCCCCAATCAGGATGATCAGGGCCTGTTTGGCATTCTTGAAAATGCTACCGTCAAGGAGCTGGGCCTCAGCGGGCCGTTAATGGCCATTGAAGGGGGGGGCACTGTGGGTGGTCTGGCGGGCTTCGCTCAATACAGTCAGATCATTGCGACCTATGCCAATGGTTCTGTGACAGGCGCTGGTGTTTATGTCGGTGGCTTGATTGGTGGTGGTTACTACACAGAAATCACGGGAAGCTACACCACTAGCTCCGTTGTTGGTGATCAACATGTTGGTGGTTTGGTCGGTGATAGTGATTACACGGGAATTACCGCCAGTTACGCCACGGGCTCTGCTTTTGGTAATGAAAATGTTGGTGGTCTAGTTGGCTCAAGTACTAATAGTCAGGTTGCAGGCAGTCTTTCCACCGCATATGTGTCCGCACGCGACCATGCTGGTGGTCTGATTGGGAACGCAAATCAAACCCCTGTCACTACCAGCTATTGGGCAAAAGATGTATCGGGAATAACGACTAGCGATGGTGGCACAGGGGTTACCCTGGTGGAGCTTCAGTGTCCCACCAGTGCCGACGACACCGCCTGTGCTACTGAGACACTCTATGAAGGTTGGTCCGACTATCAGGATACCAACGCTAACAGCTTTTGGGATTTTGGCTCTGAGAGCGAGCTTCCCGGTTTATATTTAAACGGCGCCGTTTATCGCGATGGCGATGGTGATGGTGCTCTCGACGCTAATGACGAATTTCCCACTCTCTTTGCGGCCAGTGTCGACAGCGATGGCGATGGCGCTATTGATCGCTGGACACCTGGATGCGATGTCGACTGTCAAATGGCCAGTGGCCTGGTATTAGATCAATTCCCCAATAATGCTGCCGTTGCACTCGATACTGACCTGGACGGTTTGCCAGACCAGTGGAATCAAGACTGCGACAGTGCCTGCCAATCCAACTCCGGCTTTGTCTTGGATGGTATGCCCGATGATACCGACAACGACGGGATCAATAATCGAGAAGATGACGATGATAACAATGATGGTATTAGAGATGCGGATGCCGACTCGGATGGCTTGATTGAGATCGGCTCGCTGGCAGCACTGGATGCTGTGCGATACAGCCTTGAGGGGGCAGGTCAGCGTTTAAGTACCGATGATGAATTGAACACCTCGGGTTGCCCAATTAATTCGTATGACGGTGTGTTGCAAATTCGTTGTCATGGTTACGAGTTGATCTCCGATTTGAACTTCGACACCAATGGCGATGGCGCCCTGGATATAAACGATGACTACTGGAATGGCGGCGAGGGGTGGGAGCCGATCGGCGACAGTTCACAGAATGGTTTTAGGGCTATTTTCCATGGTAATGGCCACCTTGTTCGCAACCTGATGATTACCCGTCCCGACGAATTCTATCAGGGTCTTTTCGGCCATCTATACAGTGCATCGATCAAAGAACTGGGCATGTCTGGTCCCTTGATGTCGATTCATGGTGCGTCGAACATCGGTGGCTTGGCGGGAGCGGCCAGAAATAGCCAAATCACCGCCACTTTTATTACTGGTTCTATTTCTGGTACTGGTTCTAACGTTGGTGGACTGGTTGGTTCTGCCAGTCAGACACAGATTACCGCCAGTTACGTTACCGGGCTGGTAAGCGGAAATCGTCGTGCTGGCGGTCTGCTGGGGGATAGCGATTCCTATAACGACCTCATTGCCAGTTTTTCCACAGCGTATGTCTCTGCAAGTTCATTCGCCGATGGGTTATCGAGCGGAGGTTCTGTCAGTGCGAGTTATTGGGCAGTGGATGCCTCGGGCATATCCAGCAGTCGCGGTGTCGGTACGGGCGTTTTGCTGGCGGAACTTCGCTGTCCTACTGGCGCTGATAATACGGACTGCGCGGATATTTCGCTGTATGAAGGGTGGTCCAGCTACCTAGATACCGCGGGTAATAATTACTGGGATTTTGGCAGTGAAACTGAATTGCCGGGGCTACGGTTGCGAGGCCGCGTACACCGCGATGGCGATGGCGATGGTGTTGAACAGGAATATGACGCTTTCCCCACACAGTTCGCCGCCAGTGTCGACAGTGATGGTGATGGAGCACCAGACTTCTGGAAGGCTGGCTGTGAAATCGAGTGTCGTGCTTCCAGCGGATTGGTTCTGGATCAGTTTCCTAATAATCCAGCTGCGTCTGTAGATACTGACCTCGATGGTTTGCCGGATCAATGGAACGACGACTGTGACAGTACCTGTCAATCTACCTCGGGTCTGGCGCTGGACAACGACAATGACAACGATGGCGTGTTCAATGAGGAAGACGCCTTCCCAATTAATGCGGCCGCTTCGGTAGATGCAGACAGCGATGGCCTTCCGGATACTTGGCTCGACACGTGCGACAGTGCCTGTCAGAGCGGATCGGGCTTGGTACTCGACAGTTCACCAAACGATACCGACAACGACGGCGTGGAGAACGAAGAAGATGATTTTTCCGACAACAGCGCCGCGTCAATAGATACCGACGGTGATGGCAAACCGGACGCCTGGCTGGAAAGCTGCGACAGCGCCTGTCAGTCTGGCTCTGGCCTTACGCTGGATGATGATAATGACAATGACGGCGTGGTAAATAATGAAGACGCCTTCCCGGTCAATGCAGCTGCTTCAGTGGATACCGATGGCGATGGCCAGCCTGACGCCTGGCTCGAAGCTTGCGATAGCGCATGTCAGTCCGCTTCAGGTCTGACCTTGGACGATGACAGCGACAACGACGGGGTGCTAAATGCCGAAGATGCTTTCCCGATAAATGCAGCTGCTTCGTTGGACACTGACGGTGACGGCAAGCCAGATGCTTGGGTTCTTGGGTGTTATACAATCTGTCAGCGGAACTCCGGCCTGACTCTGGACGACGACAATGATAATGACGGTGTGGTGAACAATGAGGATCCCTACCCAGCTGACCCCACACGTGTAATTGATGAAGACCCTCCCGTAATGCTCAGAGCGCCAGAGCCAATCAGTGTGGCCGCTACAGGCGAAACCACGCAGGTAAGCCTGAGAGTTATCCAAGCGTGGGCCAACGACAATTTTGACAACGAGCTGGAATTCGAAGTGGAGCTCGATGGCAACCTGCTGGTGCGCAACGATGAGCAACAGGTTTCTCTGCCAAGCGGGGCTCTGAGTCTGGACTGGTTCGCCGTGGACGATGCGGGCAACCGCTCCGAGCCTCTGCCGCAATCCGTCAAGGTTTACCCGCAAGTGCGCTTTACTCAAGGCGAGTCAACCACGGGCGAAGATCGCGAGGCGGAAGTGGCGGTAAGTTTGTCCGGCCCCTCCCCGGAATACCCCGTTACCATTATGGCGAGCTGGGTAGAATCAGAAAGTGATGCCACCGCTGCGGATGTTGTTACCGATGGCGATAATGCGGTAAACCTGAACGAACTAATTCTCACCATCGAATCTGCTGAGGATCTGGAAAATGCTGCGGTAGTGGTGCCCATTGTCGGCGATGATCTTGTCGAACCCGACGAGTATCTAACCCTCGAACTGCTAGCCGCCCTGGCAGGCAGTGATACCACCTTCGAAATGCCCATTGATGCCGATCACCAGCGCCACCGCCTGACAATTACCGACACCAACATTGCGCCGACGGTAACTATTTCGGCGGCGCAAAATGGCGAGCCGGCTACGGTATTTACCACCGATGCGGGTGACGTAACCCTGAGTGCCGAAGTGACCGACGTCAATGGCGGTGACAGCCACAGCTACCAGTGGTACACCAGCGAGCTGCCGGTGACACCGGGTGATGAGGCATCATTTACCTTTGATCCGCAATCGATGGCGGTGGGTGATTACAGTGTCAGTATTGTGGTCACCGATGATGGCAACCCGATGTTGTCCTCAGAAGAAGCGGAATTCACCTTCACCCTCAAGGACGCCGATGTCGCGGACGGGGGCGATGATGGTGACAATACCGATAGCGGCAGTAATGACGGTGGAGATGATAGCGGTGATGACGGCGGCGACGGTAATGATGACACTGACGATGGAATCTCTAGCGGCGGTGGTCAAACGCCGGTGCCGGAAGAAAGTGGCAACTCTGGCGGCGGCTCCAGCGGCGGCAGTACAGGCTTCTGGCTGCTGTGCTTGATGATGCTCGGCGGCCTGTGGCGCCGGAGAATGGCCCTTTAGAAGGCGTCTATTGATAACAAAAGCCGGTGGTAACCCCACCGGCTTTTTTCGTTTGGGTATACGATAGTGGCTAATTTTTAGGTTCGGGACTTTTGCAATGCCTGAGACGCTCTTGCTTTCGCCAAATCCAGCACTGCTGATCATCGATGTTCAACACGCAATCGATCACTTCGACAGCGGCTACCGCAACAATCCCGATGCAGAAAAAACCATCGCATTACTGCTGGATCACTGGAGGAATACCGGCCTGCCCATCGCCCACGTCCGCCACGCCTCAAAATTCCCGGAGTCACCCTACCACCCCGATTCACCCCATTTCGCGTTCAAACCGGAAGTGATGCCAGAGGGCGACGAACCGGTTTTCACCAAGTCGGAAAACTGCGCATTTATCGGCACCAGGCTCGAAGACTGGTTGAACGAACGGGGTATCAGTGAGGTGGTTATTTGCGGTGTGCTCACCAACAACTCGATAGATGCCACGGTGCGTGTGGCGGCGGGGCTGGGATATCGGGTATCGGTTCCCCAGGATGCAACCGCGGCTTTTCCGCTACAGCGGCTGGACGGCAAGTTGGTGCCGGCGGAGGATGTGCACTGGATCTTTCTGAGTAATCTGGATGGCGAGTACTGCCGCGCATGTTCCGCAGCAGAATTACTCGCGTCTTGTGGTAAATGACTGAATTGATCTAGCGGTAGAGGTAATTGTCCGGCAGGCCAAGGCGCTGACACGCGTGTACCGCCGGGCTCGACTTGAGCACAACCCGGTCTGCGATTCGCCCGCTGAATCGAATCAGTCCGCGCTGCCAGCTTTTCAAGCGCCAGCGTGGGGTGTCGAGCTGCAGGTACTGTCGTGTTTCCAGTGGTAGTATATCCACAGCAGCGCGTACCAGCAGGTGCTGGTAAGGACGCATGAGCAGTGGGAAAACCGGGGTGCTCAGCATCAAATGGAGGAATTCCTCGATGATCGCCGTAGGTTTCAGCTTGGACCGCATCTGCTCAAACATGGCCTCCTGTGCGCCGACGGAGTCCGGTGCGCCGACCGCCCCGTAAAGGTTCGCGGCGATAGCGCCCTCGCGGTAAACCGTGTCCTTCTCCTCCGCAGAGAGCGGCTTTACCAGCTGGCAATACGCCTCGAGAAAGCCGTAGCTGGCGGTGGCCTGCACCCAGTTCAGCAGTTCCTCGTCATTGGCGTTGTAGGTGAAGCCTTCCTCGGTAACGCCGGAGACTTTTCCGTGCATGCGGCGGATGCCGGCGATCATGGCTTCCGCTTTGCTGCGCGGCCCGTACACGGTCACCATGGCGGCGAGTCCGGTGCGGCGCAGGCGGCCCATGGGATCGGTGCGGAAGGTGGTGTGGTTCCACACGCCGTCGCGCACCCTGGGTTCCGCCAGCTCCAGAATGACGGCGGTGATACCACCGACAAACATGGACACCGGATTTTTGAAAATCCGCCAGGTGACCGAGTCCGCAGGGAGTAATGCTTCCTCTCCCTGCGGTTGCAGAAAGTCGAACCTGGGCCCGTCTTTCTGCGCACCTTCAATATGCTTCTTTACCAGATCCATCAGACTTGGATATTTCCTTGCAACGTTAAACCCTAAAAGTTGCCGCGCAACGTTAAGCCATAGGTACGGGGGTAGGATACGTAGGCATTGTAGTCTCCAGACTGCAGCGGTGAATCGAAGTGCACGCTGGCATAGCGGTTATCCGTGCAGTTCTGGCACCAGGCCGTGAGGGCCCAGTTGGCACTGTCTGAACGCACACCGATGTTGGCCGCGTATTCGCTCTGGCTGCTGACCTTCAGGTTGTTGGAAGTGTTGGAGTAGATGTCCGAGTTGAACACCATACCCACGCGACCGAACAGGTTGAGGTTGCTGGCGAGCGGGCGCTCGAAATCCAGCGCCAGGTTGGCGGAGAATTCCGGGGCCATGGCAAATTCGCGGTCGGCGAGAATACCGAGAACCGGGTCATTCCCGAAGCGCGCTTCCGCCAGATGGGTGAGGTCGAAGTTCAGTGCGAAGGTTTCGTTCAGCAGCAGCTGGTTTTCCAGCTCCAGGCCGTAGACGGTGGCTTCCGGTGCATTGTCCACGGTGAACTTGGTGCCCTGGAACTGCGCCAGTTGCAGGTCGGTGATGTCGTTGTAGAACACCGCGAGGTTGGTGCGCGCGCGGCCGCCCAGGTACTCGGACTTGAGGCCGATCTCGTAGCCGTCCAGGTACTCAGCGCGGTATGTCGGATCTTCCGGAATAGCGCCGGGTACTTCTTCCGGGTTGTTCAGGTTGGTACCGGCACCGCTGTTGTCGATATTCACCCCGCCGGATTTGTAGCCGCGGCTGTAGGAGGCGTAGGCCATCACCCGATCGGAGTAGTGGTACTGGGCAGAGAGAGAGCCGCTAAAGGCATCTTCACTGTAGTTGTCGTCAAACTCTGGTCCCGGCTGCGCGGTGAGCACGCGGAATACGGCGTTCGGGGCCGCGGTGAAAGCGTTGCGCAGCATGGCGCCGTTCTTTTTGTCGCGGGAGTAGCGCAGGCCGGCGGTCAGGCCCCATTTCTCGTTGATATCCAGGTTCCAGTGGGTAAAGGCCGC
>NZ_LZDE01000191.1 GCF_002009015.1 Microbulbifer mangrovi
TTGGCGTTGTTGGCGTGCAGGGTGGAAATCGCCAGGTGGCCGGTTTCAGCAAATGCGATGGCGTGCTCCATGGTCTCGCGGTCGCGGATCTCGCCGATCAGGATCACATCCGGTGCCTGGCGCAGGGTATTCTTCAGTGCGGCGTGGAAGCTGCGGGTGTCTACTCCCACCTCACGCTGGTTGATCACACTCTTCTTGTGCCGGTGTACATACTCCACCGGGTCTTCGATGGTGATGATGTGGCCACCGCTGTTGGTATTGCGGTGGTCAATCAGCGCGGCCAGCGAGGTGGACTTGCCCGAGCCGGTCCCCCCCACAAACAGCACCAGGCCGCGCTTGGCCATCACCACATCCTTGAGGATGGGCGGCAGTTTCAGGTCGTCAAACTTGGGAATCTCGGTGACGATATTTCGCGCAACAATGGAAACCTGATTGCGCTGCCAGAAAATATTGATCCGGAAGCGTCCCACATTGGGGATCGTCATTGCCAGATTCATTTCCAACTCGCGCTTGAATTCATCGCGCTGCTCGTCGTCCATGATGTCCATGGCGATCTTCTCGATCTCACCGGGGCCAAGCGGCTCTTTGCTAAGAGGCTTCAGTACCCCCTGGAACTTGGCACAGGGCGGTGCACCAGTGCTTAAGTAGAGGTCAGAGCCATCATTTTTGGCGAGTACACGGAGATAACCGGTAAAATCCATTGATACAGTTCCTGCTGGCGCGAAAATCATCGATCGCAAAGCTTATCGAAAACTGTGACACGCGGCAAAGAAAAATACTTTGAATGTGGTGCGGAACAGGAGGTGGCGAATGATCCGAAAAGCGGTAATTGAAGATGCTCAACGTATCGCCTCGATATACAACCACTATATTGAGCACACCTGCATTACCTTCGAACTAGACCCGGTCTCAGCTGATGAGATCGCGCGCCGTATCGAGGAATGTGGCAACAACGAGCTTCCGTGGTTGGTCGCAGAACACGGCGATCAGGTAATTGGTTACTGCTACGCCACAAAATGGAAAGGTCGTAGTGCGTACAAGTATTCAGTAGAAGCTACCGTCTACCTAGACCCGAGAGTTACTGCTAAAGGCTGGGGCTCCAGGCTGTATCAGGCATTACTTGAACAACTGAAGACACGGGGTATTCATGCAGTGATCTGCGGGATCGCGCTGCCCAATACGGCGAGCGTGGCGCTGCATGAGAAATTCGGCATGCAAAAGGTGGCGCACTTCAAAGAAGTGGGGCGAAAGTTCGATCAGTGGGTGGATGTAGGGTACTGGCAGTGCCTGCTGTAATCTTGAAGTCTTCTGCGCACATGGCTCGATCCGGTGGGACCAGATGCTGATTCCGACATCAATGTGGATAGAGCAATTTTTAGCCAAAATCGCTATTCAGGGCGCGTTCAGCTTTAGTTGGTACGATAGTGCACAATAAGAAAATCAATCCGGACGCCACTCGTCGGCGCCGATTGCCGTGATCGCACAGATGTACCCCATGAAAAGAAGACTGCTACTACCCCACTTGTTTGCGATCATCACCACCGCCGGATGTAGCATGGCTCCCTACCAGTATTCGCCGGAAGACATGCCCCACACCTCACAACAGGCACCACTCCCCCAAGTCAAGCCCTCTCAACCCAACCCCAAACCATCCCCCTCGCCTTCTGAGTTAGTCAAAACGCGACTGTACAAGCAATATCAAGAGTGGAAGGGTACCCGGTATCAATTGGGTGGTATGAGCAAGCGCGGTATCGACTGCTCGGCGCTGGTATTACTCACCTATCGCGATCACATGGGCATCCAGCTTCCCCGTACCACCAGATACCAGGCCCAGGCCGGCAAGGCCATCAAGCGCAACCAGCTGCGCACGGGAGACCTGGTGTTCTTCAAGACCGGCCGCAGGGGGCGGCATGTGGGCATCTATATCGAGAATGGGCAGTTCCTTCACGCGTCGGTATCTCGCGGCGTAACCATTTCCCATTTATCGGAACACTACTGGAATAGCCGCTACTGGCGCGCGCGCAGGCTGGATCTCAAGAATAATAGCTAACCGGTAACCAGCCGGTTACCGGTAAAAACAGAATACCGCGAGTCTCGCCTCGCAAAAGATTATGTTACGCTCATACAAAGTACAAATGTGCGAATAAGCTCTAGGAATACATTCATCATGGATAGAAGCTGGGAGACAGGTTTCACCGTGCCATTTAGGGCTAAGCTCGCCCTGTTTCTACTCTCCCTCTTCGCTATTGCTGGAATTGGTTTCCCCGGTTACAAAATGGAAAGTATTCCACTGATCAGCCTCGCCGTTTTACTCAGTTTTTTCATTTGGGGGGCAGCATTTTACAAAACCTGGCTGCATGTAGACGAAAGCAAAGAAACAGTCACCATCAAGAAACGTTTTTTCCTCACTTGGCAAAAAACATTTTCCTACAGAGGCAAATACCTGCAGCGAGATAGCTCCCCCGCCATCTCGCAAGACTACAGCTCTAGGCCGACCGGTAGCAATGAAATTTACCTGACCGGAAAACACGCCACTCGAGGAGAGCTCCTTTTCTCTTCCAGCGTGAGCGAAGACTACTTCCGGGTCATTGATTACTTGGGCTCCTACATCAAGGTAAAATAAAAAACTCTTACCTTTTCTCCTCGGAGATAACGACAAGCGTGCCCAGAGTAGATTAGAGCCCCCCGCATCGAATAACAAAATACCGATGGGAGCTTTAAACAGCGAGGCTAACTGCCGCCTCCTTTGACTCCTCTGGCGTAATCAGACTGACAATCTGCCAGTCCTCCCTGAGTTTTATATCATGGGAAACGGTGTAAATATGAATTCTGCCCTGTGGGTCGATAGCGTAAAGCTTTGTTGCGCGATTACCGTAAGTTTCCCTATAGTCGTCAAAAGTGAAGGCCTCTGTAATGCGCGTAGTCCTTAAAGTGGCGCCTTTCGCTACCAAGCTGGCGATGCGGCTATAAGTGGCATTTTCTGAAAAAAGCTCCAACTTCTTCGCATATTCATCCGAGACCCGATGACTCGCACGCCCTTCCTGCGAGCCATGGCTTAGACCTAGTACTGAACCATCGCCGAGCACATGCTCGAAGTGATAGGTCACCAGCGGATTCAACTGCTTGTAGGGAGACAGTACCAATACCTTGCCCACAGTAGAAAGGTCCATGGTCAGGCTGGCGTGCTCGGAGATGGGGTTGCCGTAGTAGGTGGGAATATTCTCCATGCGCGCCTCGCGTATGGCATCCCAGTTGGTATCGGCGATTCTGACCGGAATATCTTTTTCCATCAGGTCTTTCGCCAGCATGCGCGCAAACTTGCTTCCCCCAAAAATCAGGAACCCGTTGGGGTAAGGGGCGCGCACACCGAGTAATTTGGCGATTGGCTTGGAGGCCAGGCTCTGCAGGACGACGGTGGCAATGATCACCAGAAAGACCATCGGCACCAGCAGTTCCGATTTGGGCAGCCCGAACGGTTCCAGCTTCAGGGCGAAAAGCGCGGATACCGCGGCAGCGACGATACCCCGCGGGGCGATCCAGCTGAGCATTGCCAGCTCGCGCCAGTTCAGACCAGAGCCCGGGGATGACAGGAATACGGAGAGCGGCCGCGCGACAAACATGATCGCCGCCAATACCAGCAGCGCGCCCCACCCCAGCTGTGCCAGGGTAAAAAACTCCACCCGCGCCGCCAGCAGAATAAACAGGGCAGAAATCAGCAGTACACTGAGGGTTTCCTTGAACTCGAGAATATCGTCGACGTCCAGGTTCTTCATGTTGGCCATCCAGATGCCCATCACGGTGACCGTGAGCAGACCGGATTCATGGGCCATCAGGTCGGAGGCCGCGTAGGCGCCCAGCATCAGGGTCAGCACTGCAGTATTGCGCAGGTAGTGCGGTACCCAGTTGTTCCGGAGCAGAGTACCCAGGAAGTAGCCTATCAGCGAACCCAGGCCAAAGCCGATGGCCACCACTTTCAGCAAAATCACCAGGGTGTGCTCTACAGCATTTTGCGAAGCGACGATGTATTCGTACACCAATACCGCGAGCAGTGCGCCAATAGGGTCAATGACGATACCTTCCCAGCGCAGAATATTGGAGATTCGGGTATTGGGGCGCACCGAACGCAACATGGGAACGATCACCGTCGGCCCGGTTACGGTGACAATGGCACCAAACAGCGCGGCCAGCTGCATCGGCATACCGAGCACATAGTGAGCAGCCGGCGTGGCGATTACCCAGGTTACCAGGGCACCCAGTGTGCACAGATTGCGCACCATGGTGCCGTGCCCGGCGATATCGGAAAACTTGAGGGTAAGCGCACCCTCAAACAGGATGATGGCCACCGCCAGAGATACGAGCGGGAACAGCAGATCGCCAAACAGCGCGTCGGGATCGAGCACTCCGGTAATCGGCCCCAACACAATCCCCGCCAGCAGCAGTGGCAGGATCGCCGGCAACTTGAGCATGAACGCCAGATACTGGCACGCAATCGACACGATCCCCACCATTACTAACAGGGCCATTGGGTTCGAGATCAGTTCTTGCATAGAGATGGCTTGCCGATTGAGCTAGTTATTCGAGCACTGATGCTAAGTTAGCGAATCGCCCCTGGAATTCAATGACTCATAATTACACAAGCCGCACTGGCAGCTATCGGTTCTCTGCAATCCCGTATAAAGTGAATACCGGTGTAGAGTGCATCCCCTGATACCCGGGATGTAGCGATGGCGCCAATTCACCTCCGTGCCAGCCGCTTGCACCACCAGCCAAGATTTACAAAAGGGCAAACCATGAGCACACAAGAACTACAGGCGATCCTCGAGCTGGATTGCGAAGCCCGCTATGAATACTTTCTGGACGTTACCGGAGAAGAGCGTGAAGTCTGGATTCTGATTAACAGCGATGAGCACTTCCTGAAACTGCATTCCGACGAACAGGGCGGCTTCGAGTACCTGCCACTGTGGCCGTCACAAGCATTCGCCGAAGCCTATGCAGAGGGAGAGAGTGATCTTACCGCACGCAGTATTCCCCTGCCCCAGTTCCTCAATCGCTGGCTGCCGGGGCTGGATAAAGACGGAATCGAGGTAGGCGTGTTTCCAGGAGCCGACAACAGCGTTTGGATCACCGATTCCAAGGATCTCGAGCAGGATCTGCGCGACGAACTGGACCGGTTTTAATCCGCCCCACTGCCGACACCGGTGATCTGCGGACTAAAGTATTACCAAGCAATGCAAGGAAGCCTGCTGGTATGAACAGAAAGAACTACATTATTGTGGGATTCTCCGCCTTCGCACTCTCCTGTCTGCAAGCGTGCGACGGCACCCCACAGGGCGGCAGTGGCGAAGGCAAGCCCGTCGACATGCCAAACCCCGCCGCGGAACACTGTGCGGAAATGGGCGGCATCCCGAAGACCAGGACACTGCCCTCCGGAGATCAGGTCGCCACCTGTATCTCACCGGACGGCAAAGAATGCGATGCCTGGATTCTGATGAAAGAAAAGCGCTGCGAACCGGTTGAAGCTACGGAATAGCGCACGGCTCGGCCCCAGCCAGCTGCCCCGATCGCCTGCAGAAAAAATGATACTGATTTCGACCGTGGTTTTTCGCCATGTACAACGCGGTATCCGCATTGTCGATCAGGTGCTCGGGACTCGCCGGGTACCCCCCATACGCATCTTCCACGGTAGTCCCGCCGATACTGGCGGTGACAAACTCCACCCCGTCGTTTCTACCTTCATGGGGGATGGCACACTCACAAATTGCCTGCTGCAGCCGCTCGACGGCTGAGGCGAGTTCCGCCTTATCGCTACCCGGCAGCAGCAGCGCGAACTCCTCGCCTCCGTATCGCGCCAGCAGCTCGCCGCTGCGCCTGGCGCATCCGGCAATGGCATCGCTCACCAGGCGGAGGCAGTGATCACCCGCAACATGTCCATAGTGGTCGTTGTAAGCCTTGAAGTGATCGATATCCAGCAACAACAGCGATAGCGGTTGATTGCGCCGCGCTGCGCGATCCAGCTCTTTTTGCAGGGTTTCATCAAAATGGCGGCGATTGGCCAGCCCGGTAAGCCCATCCTGTTCGGAGAGCTCCTTAAGGCGCATATTCAATTCGATGGAGCGGACCATAGAGCGATACACTGGCGCCGACGCCAGCAGGATCACCACGCTATACAGCAATATTGCGGCCGCCAGGATTTGCATGCGCTCACTGCCATCCAGAACCAGCAGTATTCCTCCGGGCACAACCACCGGAATAAAGAATGCCAACAGCGTCTTCGGATCCGCGGCATAGCCCACCACCGCACAGGCACTCAATCCCATAATCCACAGGCACACCACCGATAAATAAAACGGATCTCCTGCAGGAACAAAAGCAAACCAGGCCACACCGTACAAAGTGCCCTGCAGTGCTGACATGGCGGCGAAGTAATATCCCCAGCGCCGGCACTGGGCGATATCGTTTTCGTGTTTGCGGTAGCGGCAATACAGCGGCACCCGCGCGACGGCAACCAGCATCACTGCCGCGAACCAAAGCAGAAGTGGTAGCGGGTGAGCGACATCCCAGAAATGGGCGACAAGCAAGGCGCCTGCAATTGGGTGGCTGATTGAGAGCGTCCAGGTATGCCGATACACACTGGCAATTTTCTGGGCCCGGACTTGCTGTTCGAGGGTGGGCTTTTGTGTGTTCATTTTTTATTTTTTTGGGAGAGGGTGGAGATGAGGAAGGGATTGGCTTCGTTGCACTTGTGAAGCTCATAGAGTAACCGGGAGGGATTGACTCAAAACACGCTGTGCGTGTTTTGCCCCTGCGGGCTCGGCTTCGCCTCGGTCTCAACTCGCTTTGGCGAGTTGATCGAACCCCGCGAGGGTTCTCACCCGACCTCATCGTCGTTAAACAAAAAAGCCCGGCTTTTAGCCGGGCTTTTTTGTTTAATGGCGGTGAGGGAGGGATTCGA
>NZ_LZDE01000192.1 GCF_002009015.1 Microbulbifer mangrovi
GTTTGCGACGGAGCGTACAGGGAAGTATTCACAGCGGTCCTGAAAACACCTGCCCCGTGCTTTGCCGCCACGTCTCAGGATCAGAGCGCCTGCAGACGCGTCCCGGCTCCAAGATTATTGTTCGTACGCCAACCGGGAAACCACCGGATTGGCATAGCCCTGAATGGCCTTGTCGCGCCAGCGCTCGTCGATGGCAGCCATACGCTGCTCGAATTTCTCACGAATTTCCTGATGCTCGTCCGGGTGCCAGGGCTTGGCCGGATAGCCTACCGGTAACTGCGGAGCCTCGCCGTAGATCATCTGATAGGCGATCAGGTTGGTGGGATGTAACACGTAATTGCCGATAATCTGGCGATCGATCTCATCCGCCAGCGCAGTGACATCGTTGAAATCTTTCTCAATCGGGGTACCGAACGCCGCATGGATGTGACCTTTCTGGCCGACAACCCCCTTGGCAATGCTGCCCAGGTCTTCGTGGGCCTCTTTCTGGTACTCATCCTGGTGCTCGGTGATATACAGCTCGCGCGCCTTGTAGCGATCACAGGGGTCCCACTCGTAGGAGATGGAGAGCGGCACAATGTGCAGCTCGCGCCAGAAATCCGCAAACGGCTGCTCTTTGGGCTTGGCCATGCCAAACATCGCTGCCAGCGCAGGATTGGTGCGATCCCGACCGTCTTTGGCACGGCCCGCGCGCTGAGCAATCCACACGTGTTCGTTCTCGTTCACGATCGAGTGGTGGATATAGCGGGATAGCGTGGTCGCCGCCATCAGTTTCTCGCGGCGGCTGCCGGAGCTGCGCTTCACCACGAAACACTTGTTCAGCTTCATGATGTCGGTCGCAAACTGCTTGGACAACAGATTGTCGCCAATAGCGATACGGGAAGTCTCGTGCCCTTCCTTGTACATGGCGAGAATTGCCAGCGCCGGGTCCATGGCGATGTCCCGGTGGTTACTGACGAACAGGCAGGCGCGGTCCTTGGGCAGGGTATCCAGACCGGAGATGGACAGGCCACAGCTGGTGCGATTGACCGCCTTCTCCAGATACTTGGCAATTACATCCTGTACGCCGCGCACATTGTTGGCATTGCGGAACTCGAAGCGCACCAGCTGGCGTACCAGCCAGGCGAGCGGGCGCTCGAGCTTGCCGGCCATACCGGGCAACAGAAAGTGTGCCACCACACGGGACATTTCGGGGTCTTCCACCAGGCGGCGCAGCGCCGGACGGACCTCGTCGTCCCGATAGGGGCGGATGTCTTCAAATTGACTAGTGTCCAGATTTCTCGCATTCATGGAATTCAACTACCTGCCAACCCCAGCGCGCGATCTCTGCGGTCGCTGCGCTCTGGCTTTTTCTTATAGTGGCCCAGATGCCACCAGAAAGAGGCGGCTGTGGGCGAAACCGGCGCAGAACATACCGGATGCAAGGAAGAACTGCCAGCACCAAGACGGACCCGGCAGTTAACCGGCGGCGCCAGCGCCCTCAACCCGGCGCCTATAGACATATATTGACGCCGCCCCGAGAATAGGGCGCTTTGCGTCACACATAACAAGAATCTGACCCGGCTGCCCGGCCAAAAGCGGGGCCGCCCACTTAGGTCAAATTTTGGCCGAACAAAGGAGAGCACCTTGAGCCAGACCAGTTCCAGCAATGCCAGCGAGTCCCACCCGCAAGACCCGCAGCAGTCGCACCGCACCCCCAGCCTGCTGGATGCACTGATTCCCCTACTGATTCTCATCGCACTACTCTCACTCTCCGTATTTTTCTATGGCGCCGACTCCTCCTACGGCCCCAACCAGATCGCCCTGCTGTTATGTGCAGGCGTCGCCGCCCTCGTGGGCATGAAGAACGGATTTACCTGGAAGGATATGGAAGGCGGCATGCTGCATGGCATCGGCCTTGTGTTCGGCGCCATCCTCATCCTTCTCGCAGTTGGCGCCCTGATCGGCAGCTGGATTCTCGCGGGCACAGTGCCATCAATGATCTATTACGGGGTTCAGATACTGTCTCCCCAGTGGTTCTATGCAGCCAGCTGCATCATCTGCGCCATTGTCGGCCTGAGTATCGGGTCCAGCTGGACCACTGCCGGCACCCTGGGCGTGGCACTAATGGGGATTGCCGGCGCGCTGGGGCTGAACCCGGCGATTACCGCAGGTGCAGTTATTTCCGGCGCCTACTTTGGCGACAAAATGTCCCCCCTGTCAGACACCACCAACGTGGCTGCTGCGGTAACCTCCAACGACCTGTTCCTGCATATCCGCCACATGCTCTGGACTACCATCCCGGCATTTACCATCGCGCTGGTGATTTTTTCGGTGATCGGCCTAAGCTCTGATACCGGCCAGGCCTCTGCAGAAGATATCCAGCAGCTGCTGGGCGCCCTGCAGGCCGAGTTCAATATTTCCATTATCAGCATGGTGCCCCTGGCGTTGTTGCTGTTTATGGCGTGGAAGAAAATCCCCGCATACCCGACGCTGATTATCGGCTCCCTGGTGGGCTGCCTGATCGCAATCATCTTCGAACCCAATGCCACCCGCCAACTCGCCGGTGGCGAAGGCCCCCTGAGCCTGCTGAAAGGCGCCTGGCACAGCCTGTTCGATGGCTACAAGTCCACCTCCAGTAATGAGGCGGTCGCTTCCCTGCTCTCCAAAGGCGGCATGAGCAGCATGCTCAATACGATCTGGCTGATTATTTCCGCCATGGCCTTTGGTGGCGTGATGGAGCGCGCGGGCTTCCTCGAGCGCATCGTCAACTGGGCGCTCTCCGGCGTGAAGACCGTGGGTGGGCTGATCACCTCCACCGTCGTCACCTGCTTCGGCATGAACGCGGCTGCCGGCGACCAGTATATGGCGATCATCATTCCCGGGCGCATGTTCCGCGAGGCTTTCGAGAACAAGGGCCTGCACGGACTGAACCTGTCGCGCACCCTGGAAGACTCGGGCACCATTACCTCCGTGCTGATTCCATGGAATACCTGTGGCGCCTATATGAGCGCGACCCTGGGTATCGCCACTTTCACTTATGCCCCGTTCGCCCTGTTCAACATCATCTGCCCCCTGCTCGCCATCGCCTACGGCTGGTTGCACTTCAAGCAAATGCCGCTGGGCAAGCAGGTACAATTGCAGGTGGCAGAGGAGCGCGGCTAACACACCCTTCCCGCCTTACAATTGTCCTGCTGTACCGGGCGAAGCGTCCCCCCGCGCTTCGCCCACACCGTGTAATATTTCTCTTTTATCAAGAACGTCTGCCCGTGAACCAGAAGCCCCCTGCCTCCCAATCCCAGCCCGGCTCGCAACCGGTATCCACGCTCTCCGAGCTGATCGCATCCGCCGATTTCAACCTGCGCTGGTTTGATGTCGGCCGCCGGATCCAGCCTGTCAGCAAAAAAACCGCCCAAGCCTTTGAAGACGGGGCCGCGCCGTGGCCACACCCGTACCTTCGTCAGGCCTGGTGCGGCCTGCTGCTGTGGCCAGTGGACGAAACGGCGGGCGGCGACCCGGTCGTGTGGTTCCTGCGCCTGCCGCTGGACGAGCAGGGCAAGCTATTGCTGCCCATCCGCGACCGTTTCCTGAAGCAACTGCAACAGGCGCTGTACCCCGAGGGCAATGGCGAAAAGGATCCGGCCAAGCACCTGCAACAGGCACTGGAGGGCAGCGGGCTGGTATTCACCCCGCCTGAGGAAAAGCGCGCAGTATTCCACGCCAAGGCCGCTAAACAACTAAAGCGGCCTGCCAGTGACCACTACCCAGCAGCCCAGGCCTACGCCAAAGATCCGGCTTCATTTCCCTGGGATCAGCTCGCCCTGCAGGGCATTGCCGACCTCGCGGTGCGCTGGGAAGAACAGCGGGACCGGCTCGCGGGGAGCATCCCGCGCTTCGCTGCACCGGCGCTGATCCCCCTGTGCCAGTGCCTGGAGAGCGAAGCCATTGACCACCACCTGGCGGAACCGCTGATCCTGCGTGCGGAACAGGCACTCGCTGCCGGCGCCCCCGAACAGAATGACCTGAACCTGGTTACCGCAGTGATTCGCGGCGTGTCCAACAGTATCGCCACCGGTATGCGCCAGCAGTTTCTGTTGCGCGTGCTGCAAAGTAGTGACGCTGCCACCCACGGCGAAGTACTCGCTGCCATCGGCAGTCGCTGCAGCGAAGACCTTCTTGTTCCAGAACTGGCGCAGCTCTGGCTGGAAAATCTCAGCGCCAGCCAGCCCCAGCAGACCTTTAACCTGCTGCTCACCGATCTGCTTTTCCTTCCCGAACTGCGCAACGTGCTGCTCGGCGTACTGCGCAATCCGGAGCGAAAAGATTCCGTTGCGCACGCGTTTGGCGAATTTCTGCAGCCCAGCGGAAATTAAGCGGAGCAATATTCACGCGCCAAAGTATCCCCCCTTCTACCCTGTATTCGCAGCGCGCATAAAAATATGCGCGCAATTCATCGAGTTTGTGACAGCCGGCAGCACCGGTTTATCGCGTTTTTGGCATGCAATGCAGCATTTTTTTGGGAATGTGAAGAGAAAAAAATTCTTTTTTACACACCGAAAAAAAATTCTCGACCGCGCTGCAGTGAACCAGGGCGCAATTTGGCGGATAACCCTTTAAATTCAGGCTTAGACGCGCGACAAACTGGCGGCCGTTTTATCCTGAATTCACCTCTGGCGGCTATTTTAACCGCGCGCCTATTACACTCCATTGGGCGGTATGTTTGTAGAAAAGATTTTTACAAAGCACACCAAACAGGTGACGTTTTATTGTCTATGCTATTGACTAACATCAACGGAAAGGAGTTAGGGGATGAATTTCACTCCAGCCAAGTACTTAACCGGAATTATATGTGCACTGGTCCTCGCAGGTTGTTGTGCACCGGCTCCGATGCCGGCCGCCTGCCCTCCGGGCTCAGAACAGATTCCAACTTCCATGGCCTGTCCTGCGGACGCGGATTGCTGGATGGCATCCGATAATGTGCGCTGTATGAAAGTGGTTAAATAATCACTCTCGTACCAGGTTCATGCAAATGCCGCTTCTCGAAGCGGCATTTTGCATTTCTGGCCCAGAGAAAATAACTTTCACCCACCGCTATTCCGCAACCATCTTCCGACAACTCCCCCATGCTCCCGGTTTTCCGGGAAGGCTCTGCCCCCAAAGCTTTCCGCCTTTAAAAAGTGCACGATTGCTCGATGATGCTGCCTTCTTGTGCTCTGTTGTCAGGCCCCGCGACATTCCCGGCTCTAGTTGGCTCAACGGTGTAATTACCGTTAATATTTGCGCCTATCCCCGTCTTTTTAAAAGCGAAGAAATATTGATCATGGATGCTCTCCCCCTGTCTGCTGCCATCTCCAAACTGCAACAACACAAAGACCAGCAGCGCTGGTCACTGCGGGAACTGTTTGCAGCCACTCCCGACCGGGCACAGGCTTTCAGCGCTGAGGCCGCGGGGATTTACCTCGACTACAGCAAGAACCTGCTCAATGCAGAGACCCTGCAGTTGCTGCTCGGGTATACCGATACCGCCAGGCTGAAAAGTGCCATTGATGCCCTGTTTTCAGGATCCCCCATCAATAACACCGAGCATCGCCCCGCACTGCACACGGCGCTGCGCTTTCAGGGCGAGCCCAAGACCGAACACGAACAGGCGGTAGCGGACTGCCGCGATCAGATGGAAAAGTTCACTGCGCGGATCCACGACGGCAGCTGGACCGGCTATACCGGCAAGCGTATCCGCCATGTAGTGAATATCGGTATCGGCGGCTCCGACCTGGGGCCGCGCATGGTATGCGAGGCACTGCGCCCCTGGCATAAAGAGGATCTCCAGGTGCACTTTGTCGCCAATATCGATGGTGCCGACCTGAGTGACACCATCGCCTCACTGCCCGCTGACGAGACTTTGTTCATCGTCGCCTCCAAGTCTTTCTCCACACTGGAAACACGCCAGAATGCGCTTTCTGCACGTCAGTGGGTGCTCGATGCAGGCTGTGCAAAATCCGACCTGGCAAAACACTTCGTAGCCGTGAGCAGCAATATCGTGGCGGCGCAGGATTTCGGCATCGCGGTGCAGAATATTTTCCCGATGTGGGACTGGGTTGGCGGCCGCTACTCCCTGTGGTCTGCAATTGGCCTGCCCATTGCGCTGGCCTGCGGCTTTGGCGTCTACAGCGACCTCCTGAAAGGCGCCAATGCCATGGATACCCACTTCGCAGAAGCGGAGTTTGCACAGAACCTGCCGGTGCTGATGGCGCTGATCCACTTCTGGTACCGTCAGTGCTGGGGTACCGGCAGCCTCGCGGTACTTCCGTACGCGCAGCGCCTGGCGAAGTTCCCGGCGTGGCTGCAACAGCTGGATATGGAAAGTCTGGGCAAAAGTGTGACCCGCGATGCCCAGCCGCTGCCCTACCCAAGTGGCAGCGTGATCTGGGGTGCGGAAGGCAGTAACGGCCAACATTCCTTCCACCAGCTGCTGCACCAGGGCACGGATATGATTCCGGCGGATTTTGTGGCGATCAAACAGTCCACGTCGGAGCTTGAAGAACAACACCAGTGGCTGCTCTCGTGCTGTCTGAGCCAGAGCCAGGCGCTGTTGCGCGGCAAGTCACTGGCGGAGGCTCGCAAGGAACTAGAGGCATCTGGCCACACACACAAGGAAGTCCATCAACTCGCCCCGCACAAGGTGATTCCGGGCAACCGCCCGAGCAATACCCTGGTTGTGGAAAAGCTGGATCCCTTCCATCTGGGCAGCCTGCTGGCCCTGTATGAACACAAGGTGTTCACTTTCGGTTGCCTGCTGGATATCAATCCCTTTGATCAGTGGGGTGTGGAGCTGGGCAAGGTACTCGGCAACGCGGTACACGATGCGATTGAGGGTGAAATACCAGAGGATTGGGATGGCTCTACGGCGCACCTGATGAAGCTTCTTCTTAAATAATTTTTAGGCCTTCGAGCCCGAGGAACCGCTTAGTAGGTCTTCTGGCGGCCAAGCACCGGGGGTGGGTTTTCAGGACCGAGCTAGGCGCCCCCCTGTGAA
>NZ_LZDE01000193.1 GCF_002009015.1 Microbulbifer mangrovi
TCGATCCAGAACATCCAGCGCCAAGCCGCAAAGCCCATCCAGAACTCGGTGGTGGAAGCGCCGGCGAATTTAGCGATGGCGTAGTTACTGAGGAACGCAGCGGTGAGGCCGCTGATGATCGCCACCTGCTGTACCGTGGCCAACCGTCCCCGGTAGGCCGCGGGTGCCACCTCACTGATATAGGCGGGGGTCATCACACTGGCGGCACCGACCGCGAGGCCGCCGAGAATCCGATAGAAGACAAACTCCAGGGAGCCGGTGGCAATACCGGAGCCCCAGGCAGAAACGATGAACATGATTGCGGAAGCAATCAGGAGTGCCTTGCGGCCGTATTTGTCCGCCAGGGTGCCGGCGAAGAATGCGCCGATGGCACAACCGAGCAGCATCGATGCCACATTGAAGCCGGTGCCCGCGCTATCGGAGTTGAACGCAGCCTGCAGACCATCCACGGTGCCATTGATTACACCGCTGTCGAAGCCGAACAGGAAGCCGCCGATGGTGGCCACACCGCTGATGGCGATGACCAGACCATGATTGGTTTCTGAGAGGTTGGTTTCAGAAAGACTGGACTCCGGGCGCAGGGCCTCGACGCCCGCATCACTGCTGACGGTAGTATTCATTTTTATTCTCTCAATCACTGCGGGCCGCTTTGCGGCTCCAATTTATTCTTTAATCAGCCAGCTTGCGCCGCTTCCTTCAACGCTACGCGAAATCAGGGCGAGAGGCCAATGGCATATTTATACAATTAATCACACGATTATGTAAACGATTACAAAGCTTTCGGTAAAAATGGCGCGCTCGGCAACCTATCCGGGACTGCCGCCTCTCACCCGCACAGCTTCCGACTCAGCCCTGACGGCATGCATTCCCCCTGCATCCTACTCAATTCCAGCAGGCGAACTAACCTAGTGAAACCTATTAACACGGCCAATCATTACCTCCGATTACCTTTTAACGGGAACTGAATGCTGCAGAATCCTATCCATATCGAACCCACAACAGAGAAAATCCAATGAGCCTCAACCAATCCAACGATCACAACCGCCGCTTGGTTCTCGCGTCCCGCCCCAAGGGCGCACCAGGCGCCGATAACTTCCGCCTCGAACAGACCGATATTCCCCAACCGGGCGAGGGACAGGTGCTGCTGCGCACGGTTTTCCTTTCCCTGGACCCCTATATGCGAGGCCGCATGAGCGATGCGCCGTCCTATGCGGAGCCGGTGGCGATCGACGATGTCATGGTGGGTGGAACCATCAATCGTGTGGTGGCATCGCGTCTGGATGGCTTTGCAGAGGGGGACTGGGTGCTTTCCTATACCTGCGGCTGGCAGGATTACGCCCTGTCCGACGGGACCATGCTGGTCAACCTTGGCAAAAATCCTGCGCAGCCATCACTGGCACTCGGCGTGCTCGGCATGCCCGGGTTCACCGCCTATATGGGACTGCTGGATATCGGCGCCCCCAAAAAAGGCGAAACCCTGGTGGTTGCCGCCGCGACCGGACCGGTGGGTGCAACCGTGGGACAGATCGGAAAACTGAAGGGCTGCCGTGCGGTCGGCGTCGCCGGCGGCGCGGAGAAATGTCGTTTTGCGGTGGAGGAACTGGGGTTTGATGCGTGCATCGACCACTACGCGTCAGATTTCGAACAACAACTGGCCGCGGCCTGCCCGGATGGCATCGACATTTACTACGAAAATGTCGGCGGCAAGGTGTTGGACGGCGTCCTGCCACTGTTGAACACCAGCGCCCGCATCCCGGTATGCGGGCTGATCTCACAGTACAACGCCACCAACCTGCCCGAAGGGCCTGACCGTCTCGGTCTGCTGATGGGTACAATTCTGACCAAACGCCTCAGGGTACAGGGGTTCATCATTTTTGATGACTACGGTCACCGCTATGACGAGTTTTACCAGCAAATGTCGGACTGGTACGCCAATGGCAAAATCAAATACCGCGAGCAGGTCGTCGATGGCCTGGAGCAGGCCCCAGAAGCCTTTGCCGGCATGCTGGAAGGCAAGAACTTTGGCAAGCTGGTAGTACGGGTAGGCGAGGACGGCTGATACAGCTGTGTATCGGTGTATCAAGTAAAAAAGCCCCTGCGATGAGGGGCTTTTGGAGGAGACGGTAGGGATCAGGCGGCGACCGGATCCGACGGTGCGGGCAGTGTCGCTTCTTCTTGTACAAAGAACACCGAGATGGCGCCACACACCATAAACACACCGGCCAGCATCAGGATATAGATGGCCTGGTTGTCGAACACACCGGCGAGGATCGGCCCCGCCACCAGCGCGGACAGGATCTGTGGTGCGGCGATGGTGAAGTTGAAGATTCCCATGTACACGCCGGTTTTACTCGCCGGCAGCGCGTCGGAAAGGATCGAGTAAGGCATGGCCAGAATCGCGGCCCAGGCGATACCCACACCGATCATCGGAATCAGCAGGCCGAGCGCACCACTGGGAACGGTCACCTCAGTAATCAGCAGATTTACCTGGGTGGCTTCACCGCCCTGGAACAGCACAAAGCTCATGTAACCCAGGCCACCCAACAGCAGCGACAATGCGTATGTGGGCTTGCGGCCGAGCTTGCTAGCTACGCGGGCCAGCACGATGGAGAAGAGCGCAGCGAACAGGGAATAAGCGGCGAAGATAATCCCTACCCAGTCACCGGCAGCGCCCTTGGCGGCGGCGATATGCGCGGGGATCTCACCCACCGACTCCAGGTAATGGGAATCAAACCACTTGGCCTCCACACCCCACACGTGCTGGGTAATGGCTGGCGTGGTGTATACCCACATGATGAACAGGGAGAACCAGGAGAAGAACTGCACCACCGCCAGCTGACGCATGGTTTTGGGCATACTCACCAGCAGCTTGAAGAAACCACCCAGGCGCTGCGACAGGGATTTGCGCTCCGCCAACTCCTTCGCCAGGGTCTCTTCGTCGATCCCCTTGTAGGCGTTGTATTCCTTCGGCGCGTACTCCTTGGTGCGGAACACGGTCCACAGCACCGAGCCCAACAGTACCGAAGCACCAATATAGAAGGCCCAGATCACCGACGGCGCCACTTCACCCGCCTGTGAGGTATTCTCCAGGCCAATCACATTGGTGAGGATAAACGGCAGCATGGAGCCCATCACCGCGCCGATATTGATCAGCAGCGACTGCACTGCATACCCCACGGTACGCTGCTCCGAGGGCACCATGTCCGAGACCAGTGCGCGGAACGGCTGCATGGTGACGTTGAACGCCGCATCCATCAGCGCCAGCATCACGCCCCCGAACAGGATCGGTGCAACAAAGGCCACCGCGATACCGGCATTGGGCATAAACGCCATACCCAGTGCCGCGGCGATGGCACCGAACAGGATATAGGGGTTGCGACGACCGAAACGGCTCCAGGTGCGGTCAGAGGCAGAACCCACGATCGGCTGCACAATCAGCCCCATCAAGGGCGCGACGATCCAGAACAGGGACAGGGAGTGCAGATCGGCACCCAGGTCGGAAAGAATCCGGCTCGCATTGGCATTCTGCAGGGCAAATCCAAACTGCACCCCGAGGAAACCGAGGCTGACATTCCACACCTGCCAGAAGGGAAGCTTGGGCTGTTGTTTCATCGCATTAACCGCCTGATTATTGTTGAGTCGGCCGAATACACCGGAAATAGTGCGGTGCGGGGCTCTGGTTATGGCGGCATTGTGTCAGCAGGGACAATGCGGGCCATCCTCCCCGGCGGGGGTGGAGGGCGCAGCTGATGGCCCCGTGAACGGTGATGCATACCCGGTCAGAACACTCCAGCTCAAGCAGAAACCCAGCATAAAGTGCACTTTTTTGCACCTAAAGTGCTTTATGGCCCATTAAGTCCGAAATAGAGAACATTAAATCCACACCTTGTAATATTCCCAAAAGGGAACATAATCAGGGGAATTAGCGCTTATATCCCTTATAAAGCACCTTATGGACTACAGCCAGAAATCCCCCGCTGCCATCGCCGAAGCGCTGGGCCAGCGCCTGAAGCAGGCACGTCTTAACCGGGACCTCACCCAAATTGAGGTCGCGGAGCGCGCCGGTGTCAGCCGCAAGGCGGTACTCAATGCGGAAAAAGGCAAGGCGCAGCTGGAGGTTCTGGTCGCCATACTCCAGGCCCTCGACCTCACCGCCCAGCTGGACAGTTTCCTGCCGCCGCAGCCACCCTCGCCGATCCAGCTCGCGAAACTCCAGGGCAAACAGCGTCAGCGGGCCTCCGGCCAGCGCGGCAAGGACGACGGAGATGAGGACCAGAAGCGAGAAGACAAAGGCACACAGGAGGAACCGGAATGGTAATGGAAGTCATCAGCGTCGATTACCAGGGGCAAGCCGCTGGCGCAGTCAGCTTCGACACCGGTACCGGCGTCGGCGCCTTTGAATACGATCCCGCTTTCATCGACACCGGCATCGAACTCTCCCCCCTGAAAATGCCCCTGGCGCGGCGCATCTACAGCTTCCCGGAACTGCGCTATGAAACCTTTCGCGGCCTGCCCGGCCTGATCGCCGACTCCCTCCCCGACGACTTCGGCAATGCGGTACTCAACGCCTGGATGGCCGCCCAGGGCAAACACCCGCAAGACATCAGCCCCCTGCAAAGGCTGCAGTACACCGGCAAGCGCGGCATGGGCGCCCTGGAATACGCGCCCGCCACCCGCATAAAGAAGCTCAACGCCTCCCAGGACATCGCCATCGACGAACTGGTGGCCATCGCACAAGAAGTGCTCGACCACCATAGCGGCTTCAACGTGCACCTGGACAAAAGCGGCGAGGACAACCGCGAGGCCATGATGGCCCTGATGTCCGTCGGTATGAGTGCCGGCGGCGCGCGCCCCAAGGCCGTGCTCGCTTTCAATAAGGACTTTACCCACGTGCGCTCCGGGCAGACCGAGGTACCGGAGGGCTTCACCCACTACCTGATGAAGTTCGACGGCGTCAGCGAGCACAACAAAGACCGGGAAACCTTCGGCGACCCCATGGGCTTCGGCGCCATGGAATACGTCTACCATAAAATGGCCGCCAACTGCGGCATCGATATGATGCCCTGCCATCTACTGCACGAGGGCAATCGGCGGCATTTTGTCACCGAGCGCTTCGACCGGCGCGGCAACGACAAGATCCATATCCAGACTCTGAACGGCCTGGCCCATGTGGACTACAAAGCCCCCGGCTCTTTTTCCTACGCCGAACTCTTCGGTGTCGCGAGACAACTGAAACTCTCTGCCAAAGAAGCCGAACAACTGCTACTGCGCATGGTGTTCAACATCGTCGCCCGCAACCACGACGACCACGCCAAGAACTTCGCTTTCCAGCTAAAGGAGAAAACCTGGCAACTGGCCCCCGCCTACGACCTCGCCTACAGCTACAAACCGGGCAGCCGCTGGGTCAACAATCACTGGATGGGCCTGAATGGCAAGCGCGAGAACTTCACCCGGGAAGATATCCACAGCCTGGAGAAGATCAGCCCGCTATTTAGCAGAAGGAAGATCGACAGCATTGTGGATAACGTGGTGGAGCAGGTATCGCAGTGGCGAACATTAGCGCTAGAGCACGAGGTGCCGGTCTCACTGGTTGAGGAAATCGAGGGGAACTTGCGGCTACATATATAAAGCTGAAAGCCCATCGGTACGATTCACCTCAGACAGCGCAGGTACGATCCACATACTGAGGGCTAATTGGCCGAAATATAGTAGCGCCCCCCTATTTCTTGAACAAAATCCGTAAGTGATCGATATTTATAGCCTTGAAAAATAAATAGTAGCCAGAGAGATGTAAAGCCACTGGCCTTTGAATAAACTGTTAGCGCTACGAGACCATGAAGAATATTTTTTTTGTTTTTTTATTTTTCTCATCTTTAGCAATTGCCGAGGATAGCATCTGCTATGGGACCACATCCAATGGCAGACTAGAGAATGGAGTTCAACTGCCCACATCAGGATCAAATTTTGAGGGGTATAGCTTAGTTGCGAGATTAGCTGGAAGAACTTATGTTCACTCCCAAGTAAGTGAAATAATTTTAGCTGCATACAAAGACCTTGAAGATAAAAATCCTGAGAAAGTGTTTAAATATGCTGAGATGGGATTTGAAGAAGGTGGGCAATTTAAACCGCACAAAACTCACAGAAACGGTCTGTCTGCAGATTTTATGGTTCCAGTCACCGATAAATCTGGATCTTCAGTCCACTTGCCGACTAGCCCTCTAAACAAATTTGGCTACGAAATTGAGTTTGACAATTACGGCGTTTACGAAGATTTCACGATAGATTATGAGGCAATGGCTGCTCATATAGTTGCGCTACATAAAGAGTCGGTAAAACGAGGGTTTGATTTGTGGCGTGTAATTTTTGATCCCAAGTTGCAACCTAAACTTCTCGAAACAACACACGGAGAATATTTATCTAAGAATATTCAGCTTTCAAAAAAGCGTTCATGGGTACGGCATGACGAGCATTACCACGTTGATTTCGCAATTCCGTGCAAGTAACGGCGCTAACAATGCAATGCAGCCGACGTCTTATTTTATGTGCTTTTGCACGGTCGCTGCGCTCCTATTTTCGTGCAAAATAGCACATAAAGTAAGTCGCGCCTGATTGCGGATTTACAGGTCAAAAATAGTATGAGTTTTACTTTAGATTTAATACTCACAGAAGTACCAAAGGACAACGATGAAGCCTGGATATATATTGAAGAGCTACGGGAAGAGTACTACGAAGATAAGTCTGGAACCCATGAAAAGCTCATAGCACTACATAAAGTTTTGACAGATAAATATCCTTGTTTGTGTAGCTATGCAGAAGACGATCCTGAAATGGAAAATAGTCCGTGGGCAGATGGGCCAATGCTAAACAATTTCGCAAGCAAAATGGGAATGCTAGCAATCCTGTATCCGAGAGCTGATGAGATTTACCCATTCATTCTAGAAGAAGCGTTACTTTTGGATATCACTGTCGCCGATGGGCAAAGTGAAAGAATCTATCGTCCTGGTGAGCCAATTGCATCTAAAGCCAGGCCTTGGTGGAAACTTTGGTAGAAACCTACAACGAGGCGAGGCATTTCGTTCCGGCC
>NZ_LZDE01000194.1 GCF_002009015.1 Microbulbifer mangrovi
GTGCCGCTGCGCATCCGCCAAACAACCTCGTCGGCAAACGTTTGGCGGATGCGCAGCGGCACTGAGCCTTTCGGGTAGCTTCCGGCTTTTTGTTTCTGCGGATAGCTATTGCGACAGCAGAGGGAAAACGGGTGGGGTTTTGCGCTTATTTTCCCGGAATGTGGACAGGTTCCGCATATCGCTATTCTTCCCCCGGCACCGCTCCCCAAACCCTATAAAGCGCGCTATATTCTCCCGCTTTCTTTTTCAGCAAGCAGGCCTTGTCAGGCCGGGAGAGAAGTAACCAATGCCCAATCGCGCCGTGATAAAAACAGATAAGGCACCGGCCGCTATCGGCAGCTATTCGCAAGCCGTCAAGGTCGACAACACCATCTACCTTTCTGGCCAGATTCCCCTGGTCCCGGAAACCATGGAGCTGGTCTCTGATGATTTCCGGGAGCAAGCCGTACAAGTGTTCAAGAATCTGAAAGCGGTGTGCGAAGCCGGCAACGGTTCTCTCGACAGCATCGTCAAACTGAATCTTTACCTCACCGATCTCAGCAACTTCGCTACCGTCAACGAGGTCATGGAAGAGGTGTTTACCAAGCCGTTTCCCGCACGTGCGGCTGTCGGTGTGAGTGAACTGCCCAAGGGCGCCCAGTTTGAAGCCGAAGCGGTGATAGTGATCTAAGCAGGGATTTGGCAGAGAGATCGCGCCGCTTCGAATGAGCGGCGCGGATACTGAATTCAGTCGTTTTCCAGCAGGGTGCTGTAGCCGGCGCGATAGTCGGGATATAGCATTTCATAGCCGCTATCCAGCATGCGCTTGTTGCTCATTTTCTTCGAACGACGCTCGCTGGTAGCCACTTCCTCACGCAGATGTGCGCTGGTGTATCCCATGGATTTTGCCAGCCAGCTCTGCAACTCATACATCGGCACCGGCGTGCAGTCGGCACCGATATACAGCTTCTCCAGCGCCAAACCGGTTTTCTGTCCCTCGATCAGGTGCGCCAGGAATCCCACCGCATCGTCGACGTGGATACGGTTGCTGAATTGCGGTGGTGAAGGCGGTGCGCAGCGACCAGCGCGCACCTGGGATAACAGGCGATCGCGGCCGGGACCGTAGATACCGGCAAACCGCACCACACAGGTTTCGGTGGGTGCTGTCTGGGCAATTTTTTCCGCGGCAAGCAGGGCTTCCCCCTGAAAGCTGCCGGGTAGGGGCTGGGAGCGTTCATCCAGCCAGTGATCACCGCTCTGGCCGTAAACCCGCGTAGAAGAAATCCACAGTACCAGACGCGGGGGCTTTTCCATTTCTGCAATGGCGTCGCGCAAGGTCGTTGCGGTTTCAACATAAGCGCGCTGATAGGCTTGCGGGGTGCTCGCACCCGGCGTGAAGGTGGCGATGACAATATCGGCACCGTGGTTCAGGTGTCGACGGATATCTTCCGGCTTGGTGGCATCACCGCGACGCCAATTGACGACATCGGCGCGACGCTTGCGTGCCAGTGCCTGCAGCGGGTTACGCCGCACGCCAAACACATCGTATGCCTTGCGATCCAACTTCAATGCCAGACGAGTCCCCAGGTCGCCACAACCGAAGATCCAGACTTTTTCCTTTGTCATAACCGCTCGAATCAACCCCCGGTACCGAATTCCGGCCCCACAATACACGATGCCAGAGTAGATGCGGCATCGTATTTAAATAGTTTTTATGAATTTGCGTAATAAATCAGTCGGCAAAAGCCTTTATAACCTGTTTGCCAACGACAAACTGTGAACAGGGCCAACAGCATCCTGTGGGCCCTGCACGCATTTTCAATCGATGTAATCGGGCAACGTCAGCGTGATTTCACCATGCGATAAATGAACAGCAAAATAATTGCCCCCACCACCGCCGTGATAATGCTGCCGAGTGACAGGCCACCGGTCGTGCCGAGACCGACAAAACTGCCAACCCAGCCGCCGATGAAGGCGCCGATGATGCCGATCACCATGGTCACAATCCAGCCGCCCGGGTCCGGGCCGGGCATGATCCATTTGGCCAAGGCGCCTGCAATCAGGCCCAAAATAATCCAAGACAAGATACCCATAGAGCGTTTCTCCGCTTTGTGTGTATTGAACACTTGCCCTTACACGTATAGCAAAAAAAGCGCCACGCCACCGAACAGAAGTGCATGTTAATAGCAACTTTTACTAACCATAAGGCCCGGTAATAGCATTTTTTTCTAGATTGAGACATTTACCCACCTCATCTGCAGTTTTGCTGGCCGCGCGGGGGCATTTATGAATAAACTCTATCGCAAAGTTTTATCTGATTGCGTTTACCATGACATTGAATGAATTGCGCTACATCGTCACCCTGGCCCAGGAGCAGCATTTCGGGCGCGCCGCGGAGCGCTGCTTTGTAAGTCAGCCGACACTGTCCATCGCCGTCAAAAAGCTGGAAAAGGAGCTCGGTGTGGCGCTGTTCGAGCGCTCCAAAACCCGGGTCCAGGCAACGCCGCTGGGAGAGCGTATCGTGGCCCAGGCGCAACTGGTGCTGGAGCAGTCGGCAGCGATCAAGGACATTGCCAGTGCCGGCAAGGACCAGCTCAGCAGTCCGCTGTCGGTGGGGGCAATTTTTACCATCGGCCCCTATCTGTTTCCGCACTTTATCCCGCAGTTGCAACAGCTGGCACCGCAGATGCCGCTGTTTGTTGAAGAGGGCTACACCTCCACGCTGCGCGCACGCCTGCGCAAGGGCGAACTGGATGCAGTGATTATTGCACTGCCGTTTACCGAGCCGGATGTGGTCACCCAGCCCCTGTACGACGAGCCTTTTGTGGTGCTGATGCCGTCGGACCACCCGCTGGCCAAATTTGACGCGCTGTCTCCGGAGCAGCTGTGTGAGGACAACGTCCTGCTGCTCGGTGAAGGCCACTGCTTCCGCGACCAGGTCCTGGAAGCCTGTCCGCAGCTGCAGCAGTCGATCGAGAAAGAATCCGGCAACGGACACATCCGCACTGCCGCCGATGGCAGCTCCCTTGAGACCTTGCGCCATATGGTCGCCTCGCGCCTCGGTATCACCGTACTGCCGCTTTCAGCGGCAGCCGCTTCCCAGTACGCTACCGGTGTGCTGGTGACCCGCCCGTTTGTCGCGCCAGCCCCACAGCGCACCGTGGCCCTGGCCTGGCGCGCCAGTTTTCCGCGACACCGCGCTATCGATATGCTGCGCGACGCCATCAATCAGTGCCAATTAAAGAGTCCGTGAATCGACCGCAGAAACCGCTGGCCGAAATTCCGGTAACCGCTCTCAAGGGGGTGGGCGCCAAGCTGGCGGAAACCCTCGCCAAACTGCATATCAGCTCCCTTCAGGATCTGCTGTTCCACCTGCCCGCACGCTACCAGGACCGCACCCGTGTGGTTCCCCTTGCGGGGTTGCGGCCCGGCATGGACGCGGTAATCGAGGGCGAGGTGCGCGCTACCGACGTGGTGTTCGGCCGCCGCCGCAGCCTCGCGGTACGCCTGCAGGACACTACCGGCAGCGTAATCCTGCGCTTTTTCCATTTCACTGCCGCGCAGAAAAATCGCCTGGCCCCGGGTACCCGGGTGCGCTGTTACGGCGAGGCCCGGCGCGGTAGCGCCGGCGTGGAACTTTATCACCCTGAAACCGAGGTAATTGGGGAAGATGTTTCACCCACTGCGGAAACCCTGACGCCCATTTACCCCCTCACCGAAGGCTTGGGCCAGGGCCGCCTGCGTGCGCTGATTGGCCAGGGGCTCGACTGGCTGGCAGAGGGCAGTGTCACCGAATTGCTGCCTGCAGATCTGCTGCCGGGAGCCCTGCAAATGCCTTTGGCCGGCGCGCTGATATACCTGCACCAGCCACCCGCCGATGCGGACCTGGTGCAACTTGGGGAAGGCCAGCATCCGGCCCAGCAGCGGCTGGCGCTGGAAGAGCTGCTCGCCCATCACCTCAGTCTGCTCGAGCTGCGACGCACCGCCTCCCGCGTGGCTGCCCCACCTCTGGCACCAAACGAAGCGCTTGAGCGTGACTTCAACGCCCGCCTGCCGTTCAGCCCAACCAATGCACAGCAAAGGGTGGGAAAGGAAATCGCGGATGACCTCGCAGTATCCCGCCCGATGATGCGTCTTTTGCAGGGAGATGTGGGCGCAGGAAAAACCCTGGTCGCGGCGCGGGCCGCACTGCAGGCCATCGGCGCCGGTTACCAGTGTGCGGTGATGGCGCCCACCGAAATTCTCGCCGAGCAGCACCGGATCAATTTCTGCGGCTGGCTGGAACCCCTCGGCATCACTGTGGCCTGGCTCACCGGTAGCATGAAGGCAGCGGAGCGTCGCACGCAGCTGGCGGCGATCGAAAGTGGCGACGCCCAGCTGATAGTGGGCACGCACGCACTGTTCCAGGAGGGCGTTGCCTTCCATCGACTGGCGCTGGTGATCATCGACGAGCAACACCGCTTCGGTGTGCGACAGCGGCTGCAGCTGCGCGAAAAGGGCGCGTCCGAAGGCAGCATCCGCACCCAGCCACACCAGCTGATCATGACTGCGACCCCGATCCCGCGCACCCTTGCCATGTCCGCATTTGCCGACCTCGACTGCTCGGTGATCGACGAATTACCCCCCGGGCGTCAGCCCATCAATACCGTGGCCATTTCCAACGAGCGTCGCTACGAGGTTATGGAGCGGGTGCAGAGTGCCGTGGCAGAAGGGCGCCAGGCCTACTGGGTGTGCACCCTGATCGAGGAATCGGAAACCCTGCAGGCACAGGCGGCGGAATCCACCGCTGAGGAGCTGGCGGACACCCTCGAGGGTGTGCGGGTGGCACTGGTACACGGGCGCATGAAACCCGATGCCAAGGAACTGGTAATGAAAGCCTTCAAGGCCGGCGAGGTGGACCTGCTGGTAGCCACCACGGTGATCGAAGTGGGCGTCGACGTGCCCAACGCCAGTCTGATGATCATCGAGAACCCCGAACGGCTCGGCCTCGCCCAGCTACACCAGTTAAGAGGGCGCGTCGGCAGGGGCAGTATCGCCAGTCACTGTGTACTGATGTACAGCACGCCGCTGTCCGCCAACGGCCGCGCGCGTCTGCAGGCCCTGCGCAGCCATGCAGATGGCTTTGCCATCGCCGAGGAGGACCTGCGCCTGCGAGGTCCGGGGGAGATTCTCGGCACCCGCCAGACCGGCGAAATTCAGCATCGCATCGCCGACCTGCAGCGGGACGCGCACCTGTTGCCACAGGTACAGAAAATCGCTGCAGCGCCACAACTGAGTGCAGATGCCCGTGCCGCCCTGGTGCGCCGCTGGCTGCACAACAAACCCCGCTTTGCCGAAGCCTAAGCGGCCTGCTCGCCTACAGCGTGGCATTTAACGCACAACTTGCGAACTGCCACTCGCTTTTCCCGTGCTCCCATCGACAATTGGACCGATTAGTCATTTCCGGTCACCAATAATTTTGCACTCCCGTTCCAGCAGTGGCAGCCTCAAGAAAAAGGGCTTACCCGGCCCGTCAACTCCCGACCACCAGTACGGGAAACACCGGATGATCCAGTTGAACACATACATCAAGCGCTCCGCCGCCGCCATCGCGTTGCTGCTCGGCAGCCCCGCGTGGGGCCAGGGCTTTTTCGGCAACAGCGATGAGCCCACCCCGCATATCACCATCGCACACACCAAAGTTGCCGCGGAGATACCCACACCACTGCAAGGCAATGATTTCGATGCGCTGCTCGCCCAGGCCACCTCTGGCGAAGGCCTCAGCGACGTGCGCGAAAAAGCCATTGGTATCTTCAGTGAGCAACTGCGCTTCAAGCTGGATGCCGCACTGCGCGAATTCTTTGCCGATGAAGAGGTCGCGCTGATTACCGACAACAACTCCCTCACCCTGCACAACAGCATCGACATCTCCGTGGTGAAGCAGCTCAGCGGCCTCAAAAACCGGGGCGACTTCGAGGTCGAGAAGGGCAACCTGAGTGCAAGCGGCGACTACCACTTCAGTCTGAATACACCGAGCGGCCTAGTATTGAAACAAAAGCGGCTCGATATCGCCGACCTCAACCTGAAAGGTAAATACCAGATCAAAACACCGCTGGGTAGCGGTAGCGCCGAGGACAACACCGAGGAGCAGCTGCAGAAAATGGCCGATTTGCTGGTGGCACGCATCATCGACCGTATCGAAGACGACCTTGAAGCAGATAGCCTGCGCGAACTTTCGAAACGGGGCTGACAGGCCCCGCTCCCCCCTCAAGTCCCTCCACCGCCTCCGCTCTTTACTGCAACTCGCAAATTCCCGCAGAGACACCGCGCACAAAACCGACCACTACTGACGCACAAGTCACGGAAATTTTTTGCTCTCTGCACCGATAAGTGGCAGCCTGTGACGGTTATCGCATAAATAAAGAGCGAATCCACTCGCCAGTTTACAAATAGCAAATAGCTTCCCGGCATAAAAATCAAAACAGGGAGAGAGATGCATGAGAACCCCAGGACTCCGCAGGTTGGCGCTCGCCAGTCTGTTCACAATCGGTCTGTCCGCGCCGGCCGCCGCCCAGAATGGCTTCTGGGGCGGTGACACAAACACCCCCAGCCTGGTTATTGACCCCACCGACATCCGGATAGACGTGCCCATGCCCGGCTCCAGCGGCAATCTGCAGCTGATGCTGGCCCAGGCCGGCAAGGGCGTCGGTCTCGCCGAGCTCAAGCAGCAGGCGGTACGCAATTACACCCAACACCTGCACAGTGAGCTCGCACGCGAGCTATACGAGTACCTCGAGGACGAAGAGGTCCCGCTAGTGAAGGAAGAAGGTGTGCTGAGCCTGCAAAATGCCCTGAATTTGCGGGTCATCAAGCATCTCAGTGCCATGACACCGAAAAAGGATTACGACCAGGAGAAGGGCGATATGGCCCTGACCGGTGAATTCCGCTACACGCTGAAAAATCGCAGTGGCACCGCGCTGCGCGAGCAGCGCATCAACATCGATGACCTCAAAATCTCCAGCAAGTACATCGTGCGTACTTACCACGACGGACGCGATGGGAAAGACAATACCGAGGAAGCCATCAAGGACGCCCTCAGCACGCTCGCGGAAGAACTGGTGGAGTCCATGGAAGACAATCTGGAAGCAGATCAGCTGCGGGATATGGCAGCGCTCTAAACTCCCCGGTTTTCCAGGGCACTAACAAAAAGGGCGAGCCGCACTGCGA
>NZ_LZDE01000195.1 GCF_002009015.1 Microbulbifer mangrovi
CTCGTCGGACATCAAGAGAGCGGAGGCCTTTTTTAGTAACTCTTTCTCCCGTTCCAAGCGATTGACTCGGGCTTCGAGCTCTTGGATTCACTGCTGTTCCGAGGTGAGAGCCTTGCTGGCCGGCAACTTACCGCTGCGTTCCGCCTCAAGCTGCTTCACCCAGCGCCGGAAAGCGGTGCTACCGACATCTAGAGAGCAGGCTGCCTCAGATACTGAATTACCTTGTTCCATGACCAAGCGGGCAGCATCCAGCTTGAACTTGGGGAAAAGGATCGACGTTGTCTACTCATCGAACACCTCTATCTCAGGCGGCGACTTTACCATCTAAATCGGTGTCCGGGTTTAGTAGACCACTACAAACACCACTCATTAATTTTACTGGTATTTGATAACCTCTGAATCAATTTTTGAGATGACCTCACCATAAACTACATCTGCAAGCACATCATGACCCCGCTTGTTAGGGTGAGCAATGCCATTGATACTGCCTTGATGGTATAACACCTTTGCGCCAATTGAATTGACCAAACGCTCACTTTCTGGAGCACATAAACCCCCATTCTTCAGTGCGCTACTCGTAGCATTCAGATAGTGCCAGTTCTTATTGCCTGCACTTCTAACCTTTTCCACGCCGGCCTCTACCTGTTCGTTTAGCTCTATTCGCATTTCTTCCAGTGTGATTAATTCGTTATGGTTTATTACGGTATCTATATGGTGTGTGTGGACTGGGCCTGCGTAGCTGTTCACGTCTGATGCCATGAAATCCAGAACCCGTGAGCATCGTTGTCCGTTGTATCGCGTTATGTCTGGGTAAGCTAGAGTGAATAAATTGTCGATCGGTACATCAATCAATTTGAAAGTTGATTCCAAATTTTCATAGCTCTGCGCTACCTGATCTACGCCCTGAACTGAATTTTCATAAAATTTCGCCAAGGTTTTATCAGCATCCTCCTTTATTTTATCCATGACATATGCATCCCAATGCTCTGGTAAAATTGCCACACCAGCACCCACAAGTCCTAGTGTGAGCGACATCCCTACTGTATACCAGGTTGGATCATAATCTCCCTCTTTAGAATATGCCGTCTTCCATCCTCCATCGATGAATGCCTGTTTAACATCGCTCTTTGCTGGGCCTCCCCAATAATCCACGCCTCCTGGCTCCGTAATGCGCGCCATCATTGCCGCGAGCGCGCAGGAAAAGCATCCATCGTTTATGCCTGCTGACATTATTATGGTATCGACATTCTCTCTTGCCAGACTCGGTAATCCATTATCGGAAATTTTGCCAACTAAATGTCTGAGTTGTGCTGTTTGTGGTTCCATTGGCACTCTAGATTCACCTTCGGCCCCGTGGTATTTTCCGTTGATTCCTGCCTTAAAGCTTGCACCTGATGCGGCTAGGTTAATGATCGTTACTGAAGTTTTATCACTTCGCTGTTCTAGTTTTCTTGCGACCTTTACGACATAGGATTCTGGACTTCTGTGTGACCTGAAATGATCGAAAGCCACAGGGTAGTACTTATTTAATCCGTACAAACTGTACTCAATGGTTTGTGGGTCTCTTCCGCATGGCGTCTCTTGTTTTAAGTCAGAACACGTTGGTATTTGGTATCCTTCTGGATTGAGATCCTCCCATCGAAAAACCGCTCTACTACCTTCCACCCGGTATACTTCTCTTGCTTGTTGTATACTAACGGGATAGTAACCGTTAATCCGACTTGCCCAATAGCAGTTTACTGGCTGTTTTGAGCAGAGATATGTCGCTGGATCCATGACGTTAACCAACCCTTCCCCCGATATAAGAAATGGTTCTGCGTCCCCGAAAGCCCATCTTCCATATTCTATCGTTGCTCTGTATGTGTCATGGCTCGTTTTGTATGGCCCATTTTTAATTCTCGGGGCTAGATAGATTGGGTCTTCTAATTTGAAAGTTTGATGCAATGATTTTTTTACCATTGCTGTTGACTCTTCGAGTGTCTGATCCAATGGGACTCCATATGTTGCCAATGCATCGATATATTTTTCATAAAGATCGCCCAGTTTCATGTCTATTTGGGCCTCTTCTCGTAGAGCCGTCCCTTCCCCTGATGTCATAGAATCGCCGAAACCCACCACGAGAATGTCGTTAATAGTCACAGATTCTGTTTTTGTTTCAGTTAAACCGCGAGCCCCATCCTTTGCCGTTATTGAAAAAGTGTAATCGCCTTCAGGCAAACAAATCGAAAAAAACGATTCTGGTCTGTTTTCTGGAATTACGATTGGCTCTTCAATATTTGAGCCGGCAATCGTCATGTCCCATCTTTTTAGAGCGTTTGCTTCTCTGGCTTTTTCTGCCTCCTCACTATCGTAATTCTCGTTCGGCATAATTAATTCAAAATCTAGGATTTGTTCCCTACCTAGCGGCGGCCCGAAGATATCGATGGACCTTTGACCCGGGACCTCCGATGAAAGCGGGTTTAGTTGGTCTATGCCTGATGCCATCCAGTCCCCGTTTTGTTGCCGCAAAGTATATTCCGCTATTGGCTTCACACCAGGCTGGGGTATTTCCCTGAGTCCTACCAAGACAGTTTTTGTTGTTGTTTTCGGTGCAGATTTCTGTATATCCCAGTGCCTTGTTCGATCATATATATTCACACGGAAAGCTGGTTTTTCATTCACTGGGGCGCAATGATTTAGATTCATCACATAGCGCCTATTATTAGGCAATTCTGCGTTAAACCTGTCTTCCATATTCCAATAAATATCTGGGTCAAGTCTTTTGGATATAAGGTCTAAAATTCGGTCTAAAATGCTACCTGACGAGTTGTGCGCCTGAATATGCTCAGCCGTTGATTGTATTATTCGAGGTGAGTTTCTATCGACTGGAACGTATTTAGTGAAAACAGCCTCTTCTATGTTTTGTTCTAAGTTGGAACAACTGATCAGCAATCCGAGGCTCATGGTGGCCAGTGCAAGCTTTTTCATGCAATCTCCTTATGTGTTTTTTGTGTCTGTGAAACGCTCGAATGAATATTTCTTTGAAGTTTTATTTGGTCCTATAACTTGAATAGACATTTTTCAAACCATGAAAAGCTTGTGGCCGTCTTTCGCGACTTCATTATTTTAGTTAGGGCGTGCTTAACTCCCTATTTGATGATGCCTTATCTTAATTGCCTTGTCTTGTTATGTAGAGATTGTATTGAGCTATCAATTTTATTTGTGGCATATAAAACATCACGCAGTTTATGCGTTTTGAACTTTCTTTTCTTTTGTGACGTTTTGCTAGTTGCCGGGGATGGGGCCTGGCTTGATCCTGCATGCGTTGGTCAACACCGATGCTCCACGACCACACTGACCGAGGTCATGCGGCAGACTAAAGCAAGCTGCATGCCGCGGGTCGCAGCCGGCATCCGTGTGGGAGACTGGCCGGCCCTTGCGCCTTATTTAGGCCCGGCGGCCAGCTGGGTAACTTTCGTTCCTTGCAGCGAGGGCGAGATTCTCGAAGCATCGCTGCGGATATACAAAGAGGTTGGCGGGACAGGCTGCGATCACTCTGTACGGAACGCTAAATGACTGTGATCTACATCGCAATAGTAGCCTGTGGACATAAGTGAATAATCCTCAAGTCTCTGCTTGTTGAATAATTTCCAAGTTAAAAATTGTCATTCTAGTTCTCAATGTAAATTTTGTTCGCTTGAACTATATAAATTTTTGGCGCAAAACGCGTTCCGCCTGATAAGTTGGCGCCGAATACATTTTTTCTGCTATCGCTAATCCGGTAATTTGGGTGTCAGTGGTTCAATCTGATTTTTTCACAAACTTTGTAAAAGCTAGTTATATCAGAACACCGCAAATTATCGATCTGGGTCAGCGGCAAGAAAATTTATATTGGTAAAGAAATTACTATTAGTGTGAGTCTAGGTTTTTCCCTCAAACTTGGTCTTAATAATATGTAGATTGGCTGGGGGAGCTCAGTGCTAAAGTATCAATAACAATATTAAACGGAAGCAACCATGAAAGTAATACTATTTGTAGTATTCACCGCTACTCTTCTTTTTGGATGCGGTAGTACACCAACCATACAATTTGTTACCAATGAGCCTGAGGCTTATCAAGCCAGGGCTATAGTGGGGACTTATTCAGACGGTAACAGCAACAGCGAAGGCTTTCCTATTTTCATCGGTTCAAGTGGCTCGCTTAAAGACGAAAATCTAAAATACTATGTATTGCCTGCAAATTGGCTTAATGGCAGACATTTTTCAATCATGGTGCCAAATGAAGTTGCTCGAATTTCCTTTGCCATAGTGGCTTCAAATGTCCAGCCCAAGAACGAATTGCCGCGTACTATAATTGACAAATTTATAATCATTAATTCAGAAATACCAAAACGATTTGGTGACACATTCAATATTGGTGAAATTAGTGTAAAAGATAGATTGTCTTCAAATGTCTTCCGTTCTCGAATAGAAAGCAAGTCGATTTCTAATCAATTCCAATATGATGGAGCGCAGATTCCGCCAGATATCATAAAGAAGGCGAAGCAGGAGCTTGGATCAAGAATAACCACCGTTGGCTCCGTGAACACCGAGGTGAGTGAGTCAAATATTAAGAAGACCGAAGTCTTTGCAGAAATTCTTCGCATCAAGAATTCAGCCCTTAGGCTAGAGGAATATCATAGAGTTGTTTTTCCGTGCTGGGCAATGTTGTTTTGCTATTCGGATGACCTGAGCTATAACCCTGATTTCAAATGGTGGGAGGAGGATGCAGAATTTAAGACCTTTTATGGCGCAACGATATTATCCCCTTGGGTTGCAGGTAATAGTCATGGGGTAGATGTTCTAAACAACATACATCCGACAGCGCAAGGCTGGAGATTGTATGTAAAGCGATTTACATGTCTTGATTATGGGGTTACTTGTAACCTAGATGGTCCCGTGTCACCGCAGGACGGCGACATGCCATACTTTGCGCTATATAACATACACACAGGACTCCTAAGAACCTTCATCTATATTAATGAACCATTTTACAACGGCGAGAGCATCTTAAAAACTAGGTTTTCAATAACGGGACCCAATAGTAGTTCGTCCCAATTCCTTAAATCTGTTCTCGCTAATAACTACAATAATACATTGCTATCTGAAAGCCCGGCATCAGTAGAGCACATAGGTTCTGCAATTTCGGATAGCTGGCTAGTTTTGGACAACTATTTAAGTTACGTCCCATTAGCGACTGACATTATGGAGGACAACGTTAACTTCCGGTTTGACCTTTTAAGGTCCACCCAATCTCAGGTGAAAACAACCGGAGATTTTTCATATGCTAGTAACTCTATTGCACCAAAATCCATATCAGGCTGGGAAAACCTTCTATCTAATTCATCAAAGATCAAGCAAAAAGCATCTTCTCTTTCTCATTTGGCCGACATTATTGCGGAGACTGGTGATGAGCTTAAAGAGAATGAAAGTAGTCCTGAATTTATTAAGGAGGTCGGCGAGCTATTTTCAAATTTTGGCACTGGCCCCGGGAGCCTAGTTGCATCTGTCGGTGGTTTTATCTTGTCAGGATTAGATGTCTTTAAGAGCTTAGAGGGAAGCTCTACCGGTGGTGCTAAGGCTGAGTATTATCAGGGTGCGATAACACTTGATGGAAATATAACCACTGAAGCTCCAACGCAAGGGCCATATTTTGGTGTCCATAAATCAAGGCAGACCGTATCAGCAAATAAAAGCGATCTGGAATGGAGTGGGGATCTTGGACTTTTTTCGATAAAGCGCCCTCTAAAAGTTACCGTGTATCTGGATGGGGTTGACGCTGAAAATGTCGATCTGAAAGACTTGATTAACATCAATCCCTCAGCAAATATGAGACTTAAAGACTATCGTCCGGGAATAGCGTTGATCGGAAATCAGTATCTTATGTGCCCCAGCTCGGCGGGATCATTCGATGAGGTTGAAAGTTATATGTCTGGGTCAAATCCCAACAATATTCCTCCTGAGGAAATGTCTTACTGGCAAAGCCTATGTATTAATGCAGAGAGAAGTAATTCATATGCGGTTGGATTCTGTTGTTGGGAAGGTGAGAACTTTTCACCTAGCGCTACTATCATAGATAAAGGGGAAGTTTTCCAAGGAGCAACAAGGGATGGTGGAGGTGCGACGCCTAACTTGGTTCCGACGCGGAAGCGGTATGTTCCCAGCGCAAATTATAGATTGAGATCATCCATATCAAAGCATGGGAGCTTTACCGATTTAAGTGAGAGTGCAAGGAAAACCGGAAATTTCGCGTTGTACTGGGAACCTATGGTTTTTTACCAAACCGTTGGTAGTAGATATGAAAATGACACTAAGAGCCTTGTAAATGGATTAACTTGGGATAGATACGTAGGCAAGGGTATGACGCCAAACATCCTGGATGCAAAAATGAAGGTTGCTTTAATCTTTGAGCACAATAATTCACGAGAAATAACGTATGAATTTTTTGGCGAATTTCCCGTTGAGATTGAGTATAAGGCATGTACGAAGCTAAATTGGGATAACAAATCTTACGATAAAGTGCCACCTCCGAAATGCAGCTCGTAATTGTACGGCTATCCATATCATGGCGTCCAAAAAGGGGAGAGTAATTCTCCCTTTTTCAATTTCAGTGATCCCCATTTCCCATGGCTGATACGCCGGTTGGCAGATCAATATTAATCCTTAAAAGTGTTTGCATTAAAAACTGGTCGATTCCGTCTGCTTATTTGTTTTTCTCTAGCACTCGATCACCCCTCTATTTTGACGGGGATTCTAACGAAATGCTTGTTCTCTAGTTTTCAGATGTTAGCTCGTAACCTGCCGCGTTCTAGCGGGTTTTTCCGCTGAACCTGAAGCGGGCCAGTGAACCTGCTGGGCGGGATAGGGCGGATCAAGCAAGGTGGCTGGCAGTAGTTATCCAATCCGGAAGAGGGGCTCAGTTGAAGGCCTAAATCCCCAAACGCTCGTCATGCGAAGCATTTTAGTACACGCTCTATTTCCATGACAAAGCTCTGACTTCCTGCGCTAAATCTAGACCTCGATCGCCTTGCAAGGCGACTCGAGCTATGTATTTCTGCTCGGCAGTTTCGCGCCCACTTGTTGCCAGTGGCTATGGGACTCGTTCACCTCAGACTAATTACTCCTCTTAGTGTAGTGGTCAACTGATTCCGGACAGTAAGTTAAGTTTTTCT
>NZ_LZDE01000196.1 GCF_002009015.1 Microbulbifer mangrovi
CAAGGGCGCACCCGCCGCCCGAACCTTAGCTTCTCCCCTCGCTGTGTACTCACGCCCCCACCTTTCGTAAACTTGGCGCCCCGCTCAGTAACCACATGCGAAAGATTTTGACCACGGAAGCGCAATCTCCCAGTTCTCCGAAGCCGACAGGCCTGCCCGCCAATTCGGTCGGTATTGTCGAGCCCCAGAGCCACACTTTTCCCGGGCCATTCAAGCTGGCCTGTGGCCGTGTGCTGGATGAATACACCCTGGTGTACGAGACCTACGGCACCCTGAATACCGATAAAAGCAACGGCGTACTGATCTGTCACGCACTCTCGGGGCACCATCACGCCGCCGGCTATCACAGTGAAAGTGACAAGCGCCCGGGCTGGTGGGATCACTATATCGGTCCCGGCAAACCCATCGACACCAATAAATTCTTTGTGGTTGCGCTGAACAACCTGGGCGGGTGCCACGGCTCCACGGGCCCGGCCTCGATCAACCCCGAAACCGGCAAACCCTGGGGGCCGGACTTCCCGCCGTTGCGGGCGCGAGACTGGGTGCACAGCCAGGCGCAACTGGCGGATCACCTCGGTATCCAGCAGTGGGCCGCCGTGGTGGGAGGCAGCCTCGGTGGTATGCAGGCCATGCGCTGGGCGCTGGAATATCCCGAGCGGCTGCGTCACTGTGTGGTGATCGCATCGGCGATGAAATTGTCCGCGCAGAATATCGCGTTCAACGAGACCGCCCGTCAGGCGATCACTTCGGATCCGGATTTCCGGGATGGACGTTATCTGGAAGCGGAAACCCTGCCGCGGGATGGTCTCGCGGTGGCGCGGATGATCGGGCATATCACCTACCTGTCGGACGACGGGTTGGGCAAGAAATTTGGTCGCGAGCTGCGCTCCGGCACCTTCCAGCAGGGTGTGGAAGAACTGGTGGAATTCCAGGTGCAGAGCTACCTGCGCTATCAGGGGGATACTTTTTCCAGCAGCTTCGATCCCAACACCTATATCCTGATGACCCGCGCGCTGGACTATTTCGACCTGGCGCGGGAATACGAGGACGACCCGGTAAAAGCCTTTTCCAATGCGCGTTGTAAATTCCTGCTGGTTTCGTTTACATCCGACTGGCGCTTTGCCCCGGAGCGCTCGCGGGAAATTGCCGATGCACTGATGCACGCCAATATTCCGGTGAGCTATGCAGAAGTGGAATCCCCCATGGGACACGATGCCTTCCTGCTACCCAACGCGCGCTACGAAAACCTGTTCGCCGCGTATATGAGTAACGTCGACCGCGAACACGGCGCTGCCAATGTAGGGGAGGTGTCAGCATGATGCGTAAAGACCTGGATATTATTCACAACTGGGTTGCGGCCAATACACGGGTGCTGGACCTCGGCTGCGGTGACGGTGCTTTGCTCGAGCGACTGGCGAAGGAAAAACAGGCCAGCGGTTACGGCCTGGAAATTGATCCCGATCAGATCCAGAAGTGTGTCGAGCGCGGTGTGAATGTGGTGGAGCAGAACCTCGACAACGGGCTGAAAAATTTCGCCGACCACAGTTTTGATACGGTAGTCATGACCCAGGCCCTGCAGACCCTGCGCTTTCCCCATCTGGTGGTGGAAGAAATGTTGCGGGTCGGGCGTGAGTGCATTATTACCTTCCCCAACTTCGGGCAGTGGAAGGCGCGCTGGCACCTGGCGGTATCCGGGCGCATGCCGGTTTCCGATTTATTACCATATGAATGGTACGACACGCCGAATATTCACTTTTGTACTTTCAAGGACTTTGAGGTGCTGTGTAGAGAGCACAGCTGGAAAATTCTGCACCGTCAGGTAGTCTCGGAGTCCCCTGTTTCCGGGGTGTTGAAGGATTTTTTACCGAATCTCTTTGGAGAGACGGCGATTTACCATCTGACTCGCTAATATAAAGGGCAGAAGGTTGTTTAACGCGCCGCCTCGGTGGGAGAGGTTGCCGACAGGATGATTGAGGAGAACGCCGTGAAACGTCTGTATGCTGCATTTTTTTCCATGGCCTTGTTGCTGTGGGCCGCTGCGGCCGCCGCCCAGGGCGCTAAAACCATTGAAAACCACCAGGATTTTGGCGATTACCGGGTAACCTACTCGGTGTTTAACAGTGACTTTATTCCCCCGGAGATCGCCCGCCAGTACAACCTGGTGCGTGCCCGGGACCGCGCGTTCGTCAATATTTCCGTGAGCAAGAAAGATGATCTCAAGGGCATGAGCGCGGGGATTTCCGGCAATGCGACCAACCTGATCCAGCAGTCTCGTCCGCTCGAATTCAAGGAAATCCGCGAGCAGGATGCGGTGTATTACCTGGCGCCACTGCGCTTTGAGCACGAAGAGAGTCTCACCTTCAATATCGATCTGGTTATGCCAGATGGCAGTTCGCAACAGCTCACCTTCCGTCGTCAGCTGCACAAGAACTGACAGATCGGCAGAAATCTTTTACAGCGGGCCGGTTGCCCGCTGTTTTCATTTCGGAAACTGAATTCTTCCCATGGATAAAATCGTTCTCGCCAGTGGCAACGCCGGCAAGCTCAAGGAATTTTCCCAGTTGTTTGCCGGCTGGCAGATTGCGGTATTGCCGCAATCGGACTTTCTACAGCAGGAGGCGGAAGAAACCGGTCTCAGCTTTATTGAAAACGCCCTGATCAAGGCGCGCCACGCCAGCCGTGCCAGTGGCCTGCCGGCACTGGCGGATGATTCCGGTCTGGCAGTGGATACGCTTGGCGGTGCGCCCGGTATCTACTCCGCGCGCTATGCCGGCGCCGGTGCCAGCGACGCAGACAACAATCGCAAGCTTTTGGAAGCGCTGCAGGACGTACCCAGCGAGCGGCGTATCGCCAGCTTCCACTGCGCGCTGGCGTTTGTGCGCACCCCGGAAGATCCGGTGCCGCTGGTGTGCACCGCGCGCTGGCAGGGGGTGATCCTGAACCACACCGCCGGCGATCAGGGGTTTGGTTACGACCCGCTGTTTTATGTTCCGACGGAAAAGCTCACCTCGGCGCAGCTGCCGCGGGAAGTGAAAAACCGACTCAGCCATCGCGCCCAGGCGGTAAAGAAATTTGAAAAACTGTGGCACGAAGAGATGGTGCTGCCGGAACAGCAGCGCAATGCCGACGTGGGCAAGAAGCTGATCTGAGTTGATACCAGTGAATTCCGATTCCCCGCACTTGTCACTGCCGCCCCTCAGCCTGTACGTGCACATCCCCTGGTGTGTGCGCAAATGCCCCTACTGTGATTTCAATTCTCACGAAGTTTCCGCGGGGACCGGCGAGCACGTCGCCATCCGTCACTCTGTGGATAGCGAGCAGACCGATTCCCAGTTGCCAGAAGCCGATTATGTGGACCAGCTGGAGCGGGACCTGCGCAGCCAGCTGGGTTGGATACAGGGGCGCAAGCTGGGATCCATCTTTTTTGGCGGTGGCACTCCGAGCCTGTTCTCTCCCCTGGCCATCGAGCGAGTCCTGAATCTGGCGGAATCCCTGGTGGGGTTTGCGCCCGATATCGAGATCACCCTGGAGGCCAACCCGGGGACATTTGAGCAGGCCAAGTTTGCCGGCTACCGCCGCGCCGGGGTCAACCGGCTGTCGATCGGCGTGCAGAGTTTCGATCCGCTGCAATTGCAGAACCTGGGGCGGATCCACACCGGCCCCGAGGCGGAGACCGCAGCTACCCAGGCCCGTGCCGCGGGCTTCGACAATATCAATATCGACCTGATGCACGGTCTCCCCGGGCAGGGCGAAGTCGATGCCCTGCGGGACCTTGAGCGCGCGGTGGAGCTGGGAGCGGAACACATCTCCTGGTACCAGCTCACCATCGAGCCCAATACCGCGTTTTACTCCGCGCCGCCGGTCACCCCGGGCTCCGAGCAGATCGCGGCCATCCAGCGGGCGGGCAGGGCGTACCTGGCCGCACAGGGCTATGGCCGCTACGAGGTGTCTGCTTACGCGCGCCATGATCTCGCTTCCCGCCACAATCTCAATTACTGGTCATTTGCCGACTACATCGGCATCGGCGCGGGTGCGCACGGCAAGTTCACCCTGCCGGAGAGTGGCCGCATCATTCGCACCCAGCGCACACGCACCCCGCGAGACTACCTGGCTCTCGGTTGTCATGTGGGGGAGGGCGGCGTGCAATTCCCGTCACCCAAGACGACTGACGTGGCCGAGGCCGAGCGGCCGCTCGAGTTCCTGATGAACACCCTGCGGCTGGCTTCCGGCGTTCCGGCAGGGAGCTTCCCCGCCTATACCGGGCTTCCGTTGTCGGTGCTCGAGGGGCAGTGGCCGCGGTTGCAGGCCATGGAGCTGGTGGAGCCCCTGGGACCGAGCATCGCCACTACCGAATTTGGCTATGACTATGTGGACGAGATCCTGCAACGGTTCCTGCCCGAGGACTGAGCAGGCCCTTGAAAACCGCGCCACGGCCCTCATATAAGGCGAAACGCCAACTGTTGCAGCAAATTGCCAACGACGGCGACCCCATTTGCCTTGCGGGGCCTGCTGGCCGTACTTATCATGTCAGCCGGCAGGTCCGCGGGGCCTGAAGAAACAGAACCACAGGAAAGCACTATGAGCGCGAACATCGTCAACGTAACCGATGCAGAATTTGAAGCCGAAGTACTCAAGGCGGAAGGCCCGGTACTGGTAGACTTCTGGGCACAGTGGTGTGGCCCCTGCAAGATGATCGCCCCGGTACTGGAAGATCTGGCAGGCCACTACGGCGAACAGCTGAAAATCGTCAAAGTGGACGTAGATGCCAACAAGGAAGCTGCAGCCAAGTACAACGTGCGCGGTATCCCCACCCTGTTGCTGTTCAAGGGCGGCAATGTAGAAGGCACCAAGGTCGGTGCACTGTCCCGTGCCCAGCTGACCGAGTTTATCGACAGCCAGATCTGATCTGGCCTGTACGGGGCGCCTTCTGTCGACGGCAGGGCAGGGCGCCCCCGAGTCGTTCCCGGGCCCCGCATACCCTTGCTACCCGGGCGGCTCACCGGTCTGATAAATAGACCTTGCAGGATGCCGAACTGCCGTTATACTGCCTAGTAATCAAAGTAACTGTTCAGTCCAGACCTGAGCCAAGTCGCCAACCCCGCTGTCGTCACAGCCTCTCCGGCGCAAACTCCTCAAGTTGAACGATCTTCCCTCTGGCACCTTCGCCAAGCCTAGCGTGCCAATATGAGCGGTAACCTGCGTGCAGGTTGTGTTTAAGATTGTTTTACAAGAGTTGCGTGCGGACAGCGAATCCGTCGACCAGTCGATACGGGTATTATCAAGATCGAACTTTCAACTCCCCCCTCAAAAAATTCCGGTGCGTCCGCGCCAAATGACAGAAGAAACCTTAATAAAGCAATTGGTATGAACCTTTCTGAATTAAAAACCAAACCCATTGAAGAGCTGATTGAAATTGCCAAAGGCATGGGGCTCGAAAATCTCGCCCGCTCGCGCAAGCAGGACATCATTTTCAATATCCTCAAGCGCCACGCCAAGAGCGGTGAAGACATCTACGGCGAGGGGGTGTTGGAAATTCTTCAGGACGGATTCGGCTTTTTGCGGTCTGCCGACTCTTCCTACCTCGCAGGCCCCGATGATATCTACGTTTCTCCCAGTCAGATCCGCCGCTTCAACCTCCGCACCGGCGACTCCATTGCCGGCAAGATCCGCCCCCCCAAAGAAGGCGAACGCTACTTCGCACTGCTGAAAGTCAGCGATATCAATTTCGACAAGCCGGAAAACGCGCGCAACAAGATTCTTTTTGAAAACCTGACGCCGCTGTTCCCGAACGATCGCCTCACCCTCGAGTGCGGTAATGGATCTTCCGAAGACCTGATCGGCCGTATCATCGACCTGGTCGCGCCCATCGGCAAAGGCCAGCGTGGCCTGATTGTTGCACCCCCCAAAGCGGGTAAAACAATCATGTTGCAGAACATGGCCCAGGCCATCACCCGCAACAACCCGGAGTGCCACCTGATCGTCCTGCTGATCGACGAGCGCCCGGAAGAAGTTACCGAGATGCAGCGCTCCGTGCGCGGTGAAGTGGTTGCCTCCACCTTCGATGAGCCGCCGGCCCGTCACGTGCAGGTGGCAGAGATGGTGATCGAAAAGGCCAAGCGCCTGGTAGAACACAAGAAGGACGTGGTGATCCTGCTGGACTCCATCACCCGTCTCGCGCGAGCCTACAACACCACCGTACCCAGCTCCGGCAAGGTACTGACCGGTGGTGTGGACGCGCATGCCCTGGAGCGCCCGAAGCGCTTCTTTGGTGCAGCCCGTAATATTGAAGAGGGCGGCAGCCTTTCCATCATCGCCACTGCGCTGGTGGACACCGGTTCCAAGATGGACGAAGTGATCTTCGAAGAGTTCAAGGGCACCGGTAACATGGAGCTGCAATTGGACCGCAAGATTGCCGAGAAGCGCGTCTACCCGGCAATCAATGTGCGCCGCTCCGGCACCCGCCGCGAAGAGCTGCTGATGCCGGAAGGCGAACTGCAGCGCGTGTGGATTCTGCGCAAACTTCTGCACGATATGGAAGATCTCGCCGCCACTGAATTCCTGATCGACAAGCTCAAGGACTTCAAAACCAACGACGAATTCTTCCTGTCCATGAAACGGAAATAATTCCGATACAGAATAAAGGCCTGCGCAATGTGCAGGCCTTTTTTGCTTGTGATGGACAATTTTTGCAATGCGACGAATGAGGCGTGAAATTACGCCGAATTCAGTTGAAAAGGCCAAGCGTTAGGCATATAAAGGCTTTCATTGCGGTGTTGAACAGACTTTCGACACCTACTGAATTGGTCTCGCCCGGCTGGGAAGTCGAGCGACTCTGGACCAATCTCAAATGGATAACTCGGTGGAGCTGGTTACCATTTGTGAATTGCTCGACAGCCCACTGACTCTAGTGAGACTTTTTTGTGAATATCTATATCGGAAATCTGGCCTACGGCGTAACCTCTGACGAACTGCACGAAGCTTTCGGTGCGTTCGGTGAAATCTCCCGGGCTACTGTAATCACTGACCGGGAAACTGGCCGTTCTAAAGGTTTTGGTTTCGTAGAAATGCCGAACGACGACGAAGCGCGTAAGGCAATCGAAGAAATGAATGATCAGCCGCTGTCTGGCCGTAACATCCGTGTTAACGAAGCCAAGCCGCGCGAAGACCGTCCGCGTCGTCCCCGCTTCTAAGACACGCTTTACCGTCTAGAAGTCCGGCAGCCCGCAGCGACCGCTGCGGGTTGTTCA
>NZ_LZDE01000197.1 GCF_002009015.1 Microbulbifer mangrovi
CAGCGGTTTTGAAACCTTTCACCGGCACCTTGGACGCCCCAAAACAGAAACCGAGCTCCGGGCCGAAAAGCTAAGGAGCCGAGCAAGTTTTATAACCGCCAGCAGCGGAATAAGTCAGGCGCATTACTGCGCGAAAGGAGAAACTCACAATGAGTGAATACAGCATCTTTACTTCGGAATCCGTATCCGAAGGACATCCGGACAAAATTGCCGACCAGATTTCCGACGCGGTTCTGGACGCCCTGCTGGCGCGTGACAAGAATGCCCGTGTTGCCTGTGAAACCCTGGTAAAAACCGGTATTGCAGTAATCGCCGGTGAAATCAGCACCTCCGCCTGGGTCGACCTCGAAGACCTGGTGCGCAAGGTGATCACCGATATCGGTTACACCTCCTCCGACGTCGGTTACGACGGCGAGACCTGTGGTGTGATCAACGTGATCGGCAAGCAGTCCGTAGACATCGCCCAGGGCGTCGACCGCGTAAAACCGGAAGACCAGGGTGCCGGTGACCAGGGCCTGATGTTCGGCTACGCCACCGACGAAACCCCCACCTTCATGCCCTCCCCGATCTACTACGCCCACCGCCTGGTAGAGCGTCAGGCTGAAGCGCGCAAAACCGGCTTGCTGCCGTGGTTGCGCCCGGACGCAAAAAGTCAGGTTACTTTCCGCTACGACGAAAGCGGCAAGCCGTGCGCGATCGATGCGGTAGTGCTGTCTACCCAGCACAACGAAGAGATTTCCCAGGACGACCTGCGCGAAGCCGTGATGGAACTGATTGTGCACCACGTGCTGCCGGCCGAACTGCTGCACGAGAACACCAAGTTCCACATCAACCCAACCGGCAAGTTTGTGATCGGTGGCCCCGTGGGCGACTGTGGTCTCACCGGGCGCAAGATCATCGTCGACACCTACGGCGGTTCCGCCCGTCACGGCGGCGGCGCTTTCTCCGGCAAAGACCCGTCCAAGGTCGACCGCTCTGCAGCTTACGCCGGTCGTTACGTGGCCAAAAATATTGTGGCCGCCGGCCTCGCCAGCCGCTGCGAAATCCAGGTGTCTTACGCCATCGGCGTGGCCGAGCCGACTTCCGTGTCCATCAACACTTTCGGTACCGGCAAGGTAAGCGACGAGCGCCTGATCGAGCTGGTGCGCGAAAACTTCGACCTGCGCCCCTACGCGATTTCCAAGGCCCTGGACCTGCTGCACCCGATGTACCAGCTGACCGCGGCCTACGGCCACTTTGGCCGCGAGCCGTTCGAGCACACCTACAAGTGGGTGGACAGCAACGGCCACGAGCAGACCGAAACCTTTACCGCCTTCCCGTGGGAAAAAACCGACAAGGCGGAAACCCTGCGCGCACAGGCAGGTATTTGATTTGAACAGGCGGGCCACAAGCCCGCCCACAGCGCTTGGCACAACCAGAGCGACAACTCAGAGAATTAGGTAATGAACCAGATGAGCACCGAATTTAAAGACTTCAAAGTAGCCGACATTTCCCTCGCCGACTGGGGCCGCATGGAAATTGAAATTGCGGAAGGCGAAATGCCCGCGCTGATCACCCTGCGCGAAAAATACCGCGCGGAACAGCCGCTGGCCGGCGCCCGCATCATGGGCTGTATCCACATGACCATCCAGACTGCAGTACTGATCGAAACCCTGGTCGCCCTGGGTGCGGAAGTACGTTGGTCTTCCTGTAACATTTTCTCCACCCAGGACCACGCCGCAGCAGCGATCGCTGCGTCCGGTATTCCGGTATTTGCTTGGAAAGGTGAAACCGAGGAAGAGTACGAGTGGTGTCTTGAGCGCACCATCGGTGCCGACGTGGCCGGCTGGCAGCCAAACATGATCCTGGACGACGGTGGCGACCTCACCGAGCTGCTGCATCGCAAGTACCCGGAACTGCTGGACAAGTGTCACGGTATTTCCGAGGAAACCACTACCGGTGTACACCGTCTGCAGGACATGCTGAAAGCGGGCACCCTCAAGGTTCCGGCAATCAACGTCAACGACTCCGTGACCAAGAGCAAGAACGACAACAAATACGGCTGTCGCCACAGCCTGAACGATGCCATCAAGCGCGGCACCGACCACCTGCTGTCCGGCAAGAAAGCACTGGTCATCGGTTACGGCGACGTGGGTAAAGGCTCCGCTGCCTCCCTGCGTCAGGAAGGCATGATCGTTAAAGTGACCGAAGTTGATCCCATCTGTGCCATGCAGGCCTGCATGGACGGCTTCGAGCTGGTCTCCCCGTATATCAATGGCGTTAACGATGGCAGCGAGTCCTGCATTAACAAGGAACTGCTGGCGAACACCGACCTGATCGTCACCACCACCGGCAACGTCAACGTGTGTGATGCAAATATGCTGAAAGCACTCAAGTCCGGCGCTGTGGTTTCCAATATCGGCCACTTCGACAATGAAATCGACACCGCTTTCATGCGCAACAACTGGGAGTGGCAGGAAGTAAAACCGCAAGTGCACAAGATTGTGCGCAATGCGGAAACCAATGACCACCTGTTGCTGCTGTCCGAAGGTCGCCTGGTAAACCTGGGCAACGCGACCGGCCACCCGAGCCGTATCATGGACGGCTCTTTCGCCAATCAGGTACTGGCACAGATTCACCTGTACCAGGAAAAGTTTGCCGACCTGCCGGCAGACCAGAAGGTTTCTGCACTGTACGTGAAAGTACTGCCCAAGCACCTGGACGAGGAAGTGGCCAAGTACATGGTAGAAGGTTTTGGTGGTGTGATTACCCGCATGACCGAAGACCAGGCCAAGTACATTGGTGTTTCCGTTGACGGCCCTTACAAGCCGGAAAGCTACAAGTATTAAAGACCTCCACACTGGGATCCCGGGTCTGCACCGGGATCTCGTGTGCCGAGGGAATGGGATAGAACAATGAGCAAGTTACGTATCAGTTTTGAATTTTTCCCGCCGAAGACCGAAGAGGGCCGGGACAAACTGTATAAGACCCGCGAGCAGCTGCAGGCATTCAACCCCGAGTTTTTCTCGGTTACCTACGGCGCCGGCGGCACTACCCGCGACACCACTGCAAATATCGTTACCAGCCTGCGCAAGGATGGTATCTCCATCGCTCCACACCTGTCTTTCGGCGGCGACAACGAAGAGATCGTGCTGGGTCTGTTAGAGCGCTACAAGGAAGCCGGTGTTGACCGCATTGTCGCCCTGCGCGGTGATATGCCTTCGGGCATGGGTTCTGTAGCACAGCTGGTGTACGCCAACGAGCTGGTGGCATTTATCCGCCGCCATACCGGCGATCACTTCCATCTGGAAGTGGCGGCCTATCCGGAAATTCACCCGGAAGCGGAAAGCTACGACGACGACATCCGCTTTCTGAAGGGCAAGTTTGAGGCCGGGGCCAACAGCGCACTGACCCAGTACTTCTACAACCCGGATGCCTACTTCTACTTCTTGGACCAGTGCGAGAAAGCCGGTATCGATGCGCCCATCTACCCGGGCATCATGCCGATCACCAACTTCACCAATCTGGCGCGCTTCTCGCGCAACTGCGGCGCTGAAATCCCGCGCTGGCTGAAATATCGGATGGAGAGCTTCCGCAATCCGGAAGACGTGAAAAAGCTGGGCTTGGAAATCGTCACCGACCTGTGTGAAACCCTGCTGGACGGCGGCGCGCCCGGCCTGCATTTTTACACCATGAATCAGGTGGGACCGACTGCGGATATATTGAAAGCGCTGGATCTTAATATCGCCCAGTAAGCCTAATCACACAGAATAGAGCTATGTGCTAAGAAGCGCAGATGGCGATGCCGGGTCTCACAAAGCGATACCCGGCAGCGACATCGCCACCGGCCTAAGCCCAGCAGACTATTTTTTCGGGCCATCCATCCACACATTGATCGGCTTGCCATCAAAATCAATCACGCGCACCACCAGCCGCCGGTTTTGCTCCCTGCCCCGCTGGGTATCATTGTCGGCAACGGGGTCAGAATCCCCCAAACCAGCTGCCTCGACTCGCTCCTCATTGATACCGCGCTCCAGTAAAAACTGTTTCACCCAGTTGGCTCGCCACTGCGATAGCTTGCGGTTTTTCTTGGGGTCACCGGCGTTGTCCGTGTGCCCTTCCACAACGATTTTAAGCTTGGGAAAGTCGCGCATAATCACTAGCAGCGCTTCCACGTCTCCGAGGGTGTCCATCCTGGGCGCGAAACCACCTGGCTCGAAATCCACATCCAGCACGAAGGTGTCGCCCGCCTCCCGTGTCTGCCCCATGAGGTAGCGCACCATGTCATCGCCAAATGGCGCCGCGGTGCGCGCAGACTGTTCTCCGATGCCATTACTGACCAGGTCGCGCGGATCGAGGGTGTATTTCTTGGTCGGGTCTGGACAGCCGCTCAGAAGCAGCGAGGGAATCAGAATCAGAAACGACGCCCACCGCGGATACTGACGGGCGATCGATTTACAGGTAGATCTAAGGGGTGCCTGCATAGGGCCGGCTCCTCTCGGTTTATCCGGAGTTCGGGTTTGCGGTTTCACGAGTCCGAAGCATTCTAGGATCACCCCCCGCCATTCCGTAATTAGCCCAGGCTCGAACAAGCCGGGACGGACTGCCCGGTAATTAGGCGCGGCGTGTGATTTCTGAGATGATCACAGGCACCTTACCCTCTATTAATGCCCGATCATTTTGAAACGCTCGAATCGCCAGGGAGACCGCGATGAACAAACAGATCATCCTGACACTAATCGGCGCAATCGCCATCGTGATTGCCGCGATTTTTGGCTCGTCGGTAAACGCCCAGCAGATTGTCACCGTCGATCCCGGCGATGGCTGGCTGAATGCCAGTGAGGGGTATCAGGAAAAAGTCACCTGGCGGGTGGCCAGTAAAGGAGGGGCAGCATCGCCCAGGGGTGTATTCGTCAACCTGGACAACAACAAAGAGCTCGCGGTTGTGGACCGCATACTCGAGTTCAGTGGCGACCGCGGCGTGGTGACAGAAGTGGTGCAGATCTCACCGGAACAGGCGCGTAGCTGGCATGCGAAAGGTGTCCGCAGGGTGGGTTACCGGCGCGTGTTTGCCGGAGCCGCCGGCAGTCTTTCCAATCACATTCTGTTCGATCTGAATGCCAGCGGTCGACTCGCGCAGGTTCAGGCTTCCCCGCCCTCGCAGACGGTGAGCAGCAAATCCCGACAGATGATGTTGGCCTGGAACCTGGACGGCGATATCGGCAGTACCAGTGCCGTGTCTGAAAGTGGACAGTTTCTGGTAGGAGACAGGGTCGTATACGAAGTATCGCAGCCGCTGGTGGCCGAGGGGCAGAGCACCCTGAAAGAAACCGTGATGCTGCCGCCGGGCTTGGTCAACGAGCTGGTGGCCAACGGCATCTACCAGGTGCGTTACACCCGCACCTTTGTGGATGACAAGGACACCCGCCGCAGCGCCTCGGTAGAGATCCGCCTCACCCAGTAGACATCACCTTCAAAACTCAGAGGTAATCCAGCAGCAACTGCATATCATTGATCACCCGCGCGCCCTCGGCTTCCAGCTGACGGCCGCGCGCGCTGTTGTGGCTGTAGCCAATCACCGGCATACCCGCAGCGACCGCAGCCTTAACGCCGGCAATGGAATCCTCCACCACCAGGCAGTGCTGCGGGTCTATCTCAAACTGCCGCGCACTGTGCAGGAACAGGTCCGGCCAGGGTTTGCCGCGGCCCACATCGTCCGCACTGAAAATACGTCCCTCGAAGAAATCCCACAGCCCGGTCTTGTTCAGGGTGATCTGCATTTTCGCGTGCGGGCCCGAAGACGCCACACAGGATTGCAGGTCTGTACCCTGCAGCTTTTCCAGTACCTCGTAGATACCGGTAACCGGCTCCAGCTCCTCGTGGAAAGCACGGCGGATGCGGCTTTCCGTGGTGTGGAAGTAGGACTCCGGCAGGGGGCCGCCGTAGCGCGCCTCGATATCGAGGATACAGTCCCGTGACGGCCGACCGCTGAACTGCTCGTCCAGTTCTTCCGCCGTCGCCGGCATCCCCAACTTGGTCATTTCCTCCGCCAGCACGCGACACACGATCGTCTCGCTATCCACCAGCACACCGTCACAATCAAAGATCACCAGGCGGGTTTCTGAAAACGGGTTATCCATCGAACTTCCTTAGTGCCAAAATCAGGTGGCGGATATCAACAATACCCCAATCAACACCCCCACCGCGCCGGCCACCCGCACCAGGTTTTCATTGCCGTGCACGACGCCCAGCACAAACTCCCGTGTGCGCTCGTAACCAGCCTGCAGCGCATAGGCGCCGACCACCACCAGCAGAATCCCCAGCACATTGAACAGCGTGCCCCAGCTGCGGGTATCGGAAATCAGCAGGAATATGATGCCGATCACAATGCGTGCCCAGGCCGCAAAATAGAACAACCGCGGATTCATCCGCTCGCTGATATCGCGCGCGATCTGCGGCTTGAGAATTATCAGTACCGACATCGCAGTAATCGCAACGCCGATCAACCAGACTATCGCTTTCATTTTTGCTCCTTGCAAAAAGCTCTAAAAATCACCCCATTGGAACTGCAATACAGACAGCGCCGCCACCGGCGCGGTCTCGGTGCGCAGTACACGCGGCCCGAGACGCAGCGCGTGGAACCCCCGCTCCAGCGCCAGCTCGATTTCCTCCGCGGAAAGCCCGCCTTCAGGCCCCACCAGTAACAGCGTCGACCGGGGCCTGCCCAGCTGCTGCTCCAGCTGCGCCAGCGTCTCCTCGGTGCGGTGGTGTAATACCAGCTTCAGCGCAGCACCGGTATCGCTATCGGCGCTGTCGAGAAACTGCGGCAATTTCATCGGCGACAGAATCTCCGGCACCCGGTTGCGCGCGCTCTGCTCACAGGCACTGATGGCAATCTGCTGCCACTGGCCCAGTTTTTTTTGCAGGCGATCACCGGAGAGCTTCACTTCGCAGCGCTCGGTAAACAACGGCTGGATATCCTTCACCCCCAGCTCGGTGGCCTTCTGGATCACCCAGTCGAAGCGATCACCGCGACTGATCCCGATAGCGAGGGTAATTGCCAGTGGCGACTGGCGATCCTCTTCAGAGTAGTCACCGAGCTTGACCCGCGTCTTTTTCCCTGCCTCCAGCAGTTCCGCCGAATATTCACCACCTTCGCCATCAAACAGGACCAGCGGGCGACCTGGCCCGAGGCGCAGCACCTTGACCAGGTGGCGCGAGGCGGCTTCGTCTAATTGAACTTCAGTTTTACCCGCCAGAGGTTCAGCGGAGAAAATACGGGGGATACGCAACGATAGATCCTGAATACGGAACAGAGTTGCGTGAAGGGTAATACAGGTGGCAGGGAGTTTGTAGGTTCGAAACAGCTTCTTGTGGACTCTGCCAACCCTATGTGGCGGCGGCGCGCCGGGCATGCGTTTTCAAAACTGCTGTGAATACATCCATGTACGC
>NZ_LZDE01000198.1 GCF_002009015.1 Microbulbifer mangrovi
GGGGCGCCTAGCTCGTGTCTCGCGAGAAGCCACCGCCAGCCAGACCGCCACATAACAGGACTAGTGCTCCCAAAACCAGGGAGCCGGTAAAAAACTCCCATGACTCCAACTGTAAAACTTACCTGCGACCTGATCAGCAAAAAATCCGTAACCCCAGAAGACGCTGGGTGTATGGAACTAATGCTAGAACGCCTGGAAAAAATCGGCTTCAAAACCGAGCACCTGCGCTTCGGTGATACCGATAATTTCTGGTCCGTACGCGGCGAAGAAGGCCCTCTGTTCGCCTTTGCCGGCCACACCGACGTCGTGCCCACCGGTCCCGAAGAAAACTGGCAGTACCCGCCATTTGAGCCACAAGTTGTCGACGGTATGCTCTACGGCCGCGGTGCCGCAGATATGAAAGGCTCTCTCGCCGCCATGGTCGTGGCCTGCGAAGAATTTGTCGCTGCCCACCCCGACCACAAGGGCCGCATCGCTCTGCTAATCACCAGCGATGAAGAAGGTCCGGCAAAACACGGCACTGTAAAAGTGGTCGAATGGCTGGAAGAACGGGGAGAGAAAATCGACTGGTGTCTGGTGGGCGAACCATCGAGCACTACCCTCGCTGGCGACGTCATCAAGAACGGCCGCCGCGGCTCACTGGGGCTGGAGCTTACCGTATTCGGTATTCAGGGCCATGTTGCCTATCCCCACCTGGCAGAAAACCCCGTGCACAAACTGGCTCCGGCATTGGCCGAACTGGCCGCCGAGGAATGGGACCAGGGCAATGATTTCTTCCCTGCGACCAGCTTCCAGGTCTCCAACATAAACGGCGGTACCGGAGCTACCAATGTGATCCCCGGTGATGTGAAAGTCGCGTGTAACTGGCGCTTTTCTACCGAGACCACAGCGGAACAGCTGGAGAGCCGCGCCCGAGCAATTTTCGATAAACACGGCCTGAAGTACGAAGCCAACTTCAACCTGTCCGGCCAGCCCTTTCTTACCGCCGAAGGACCTCTAGTGGAGTCCGCGCAGGTTGCCATCCGCAAGGTCACCGGCCGCGAAACAGAGCTGTCCACTGCGGGTGGCACTTCCGATGGCCGCTTTATCGCGCCAACTGGCGCGCAAGTGGTAGAGCTGGGGCCTGTCAACGCCACTATTCACAAGGTCGACGAGTGCGTGAAAGCGGACGATCTGGATCTGGTTAAGGATATGTACCGGGAAATTCTCGCGGGTCTATTAGCATGCTGAACTGCAAATAGAGTGTGCTCCAGGTAAGTGAAAAAACGCGGCTTATGTGCCGCGTTTTTTATTCAACCAGCCTTTGTCAGTGCAGCCTACCGTGACGGGCAACGGGCACCTGGGGCTCAGGTTCATCGAAACCATGTGCCATCACAAAGTAATAGAGCACCTGCTCCTGACCATCGGCCTCCGCCATCAGGTCGAAAATAACGTCGTCTTTCTCTCCGCGCGACATACGCACCGTGCTGACCAGATCTGGCTCGATAAACACTTCCCCGATCATACGCTTGCCGCGCACGAGCTGGACCAGCAGCGTGTTGGCGTTTTCCTGGGTGAATCGCCAGTGAAAATCATCGTCGTCATACAGGATGGAATCCGGCGTACCGGCGCGTAGGATACAGTTGCAGTGATCGGCCAGCCAGGGCCAGAAATCCTGCAGTGTCAAAGATTCTGCGTGCGGCATATGCATTCAATCCTCAAGCCGGGCAACGCTTTCCGCCCCGCCTTCCAGACCAAATTCCTCGGCGACCTGCTCGCACCAGTCGTTGAGGCGCGCGCAGGTCAGCTCCTCCTGCTGGTCCTCATCAATGGCCAGACCGACAAAAATATTCTGTCCCGCAACCTCCGCTTTGGAGGCTTCAAACTCGTAGCCCGCAGTCGGCCAGTGACCGATGATGGCCGCCCCATTGGCGACAATCACGTCGTGCAGCATACCCATGGCGTCGAGGAAGTAATCGCCGTAGCCAAACTGATCACCGAGACCGAACAGTGCCACGGTTTTACCTGAGAAGTCGATTTCCTGTACATCTTCCCAGAAATCTTCCCAATCGGACTGGATCTGGCCGAAATCCCAGGTGGGGATTCCGAATATCAGCTGCTCGTAGTCCCCGATCTCGACCTGGGTAACATCGGCGATATCGTGGATATCCACACGCTCTTCCCCCAACCGCGCGACGATGCGCTGGGCGATACTTTCGGTGTTGCCTTCATCACTACCGTAAAACAGGCCGATCTTGCTCACTGTCTCTCCTCAAATACCAGATACTGCCCCACCCTACACTACCCAGCCTCCGCACTGACGGCGGAATGACAAGTAGATTGCCGGGACTCCAACGGACCGGGTGGGGCGGGCATTCTCCCAACAAAGGGCAGGTACGGCAAGGAGCAGAGCGACATCGCGACCGCGCTGGAACGGCCTGCACACAGACCAACTTGGAAATAAAAAAAGCCCCCGGATATGGCGGGGGCATCAGAGGATGGTCTGCCGACGGTTGGGGTGGGAGCCGGCAGCCCGAGGTGACTGACTGATTCGGGGGAAACGCGCGGGCCCATCAAATGGTGACCCACGAGCCGCTTTTAGCCTTCGTCTTTCTGCCAGCGCTGCATGCGCTTCTCGTGACGCTCCATGCGCTCGGCCTTCATCTCCGCCAGCTTGGCTTTCTGTTCATCGGTGAGGATAGATTCAAATTGGACCTGCTTCTCGTGCATACGCTGCATTTTCTGCACTTCCAGTTGGCCCAGCTTCGCTCCCAGGCTGTCCAGAGTCGCCTGATCGGCGCCGGACTCAATCGCCTCGCGCAATTGCTTGTGCAGTGCGTGCCTTTCCTCGCGCTGTGCCTTGCGCGCGTCTTTACCCGCCTCACGGTTGGCCTTGAGTTGCGCCTTCTGACCTTCGGTCAGATCGAGCTTTTCTGCCAGGTGCTCAAACATGCGCTCCTTGTGGTGACCGCCATGGTGTCCCTTGTGCCCGCGATGCCCCTGATCTTCGTCCGGGAACGCCAGAACCATTCCAGAGGTGGTCAGTGCGCTGCCCAGTACCAGGCTACCTGCAAGTGCTTTCCATTTATTCATCGATTCATCCTCAAGTGATGCTGGTTGGTGATACCGGTTGGCGAAAACCGTTTGCTGGTGATTCGCGAGTCGGTAGGTGCATACTAGGCTCAGCCAATGTAAACAGGGGATAACTGCGGTAAACATTTGTTAAGAACGGTAAAACACGCAAAACCTTCCCGCATTGACGGTCAGCGCTGGGCATATAATCCCCCCATACACAATTGATTGAACAATAGCGATTAACCGGGACATTCGAGATTCATGAGCCATATCCTGCTGGTCGACGACGACACTGAACTGACGGAACTGCTGGAAGAATTTCTGGTGGGCGAGGGATTTGCAGTCACTGTCGCCAACGACGGTGGTCGCGGCCTGGAGCTGGCCCGCAGCCACCCCTTCGACGCACTGGTACTGGATGTAATGCTGCCGGTACACAACGGTTTCGACGTTCTGCGTAAACTGCGCGAGGACGCAAGCAATCCGGGACATTCGCTGCCTGTGGTGATGCTGACGGCCAAGGGCGACACCGTGGATCGCATTGTAGGCCTCGAAATGGGCGCCGACGACTACCTCCCCAAACCCTGCAACCCGCGGGAGCTAGCCGCCCGCCTGCGCGCCATACTGCGTCGCGGACGCTCGGAAGTGGAGTCCAGCGACGACAACCTCACCAGTGGCCATCTGCGCCTGCTGCCCCGGGAACACCAGTGCTTCTGGGCAGAACAGAGCGTCAACCTGACCGGCGCCGAATTCTCGGTGCTCAGGGTACTGGTGGAAAACGCCGGCGAGGTCGTCAGTAAAGAAGTCCTCACGGAAAAGGCGCTTGGCCGCAAACTGATGCCCTACGACCGCTCCATCGATGTCCATGTAAGCAACATCCGCAAAAAGCTGGCCGAACAGGGGGCCAGTCGCGAGCTGATCATCAATATCCGCGGTGCCGGATACATGCTCACCGACAGCCAGGGGTAAAAACCATGAGCAGTCTATTCGGGCGGATGTTTTTCGGCGCCTGGCTCACCGCGGTGATCATGGTACTGGCCGCGGTCTACATCACCCATATCCGCGAGTTCGGCGACCCGGCCCAGAAAGATCGCTGGGAAGGCCCCGAGCTGTTCCGTGAAATCACCCACAACCTGCGCATGACCCGCCGACATGGCACCGACCATTTTCGCCACTGGCTGGAACGGCAACCTGCCGACGTCCAGAAGCGGATCTTTGCCATCGACCGCGACGGCAATGAGATACTCGCGCGTACCGTACCCCAATCCATGGCACCACTACTTGCCGCGCTCAGCTATCGCAATCGCGAGGCCCGGGGCCTGGTGGACAAAAAACCCAGTGTGGCATTTTTCGTCCCGCGGCGCGGTGGCGAGAGCCTGAGCGTGGTATTCATCGCCGGCAAAAGCAAGGAGGAGCTTCTACTCCGCTTCGTGCTGCGCAGCTTCTGGCCGATTCTGGTACTCGCCACCCTCGCGTCCGGCCTCGCCTGTTACTGGCTCGCGCGCTACCTGAGCAAGCCACTGGACAATTTGCGCACCGCCGCCCGGCGCGTCGCCGCAGGCGATCTCAGCTACCGGGTAACCCCAACCCTGCGCGGGCACAGCCGCGAGCTGGGGGAGCTGGCGGCCGACTTTGACTCCATGACCGCCCAGGTTCAGGAATCCATGGCCGAGCAGCGACGCCTGATCAAGGACGTCTCGCATGAACTGCGCTCCCCCCTGGCCCGCCTGCAGGTGGCTCTGGGCATCGCCCGCCAGAAAAATGTGCAGGCGCTGGATCCGGAGCTGGACAAAATCGGCAAGGCCGCCGACTACCTCGAGGATATCATCGCCGATATCTTGTCGCTGCCGGTCAGCGGCAACGATGAACGGCCCCTGGATGATGTTGTAGAAATCAACAGCCTGCTGGCGGCGCTCCGCGACGACCTGAAGGACGAGGCAGCGAGCAAACAGGTGCGCTTCGATATCCGCAGCGACGAAAGCGAGCTACTGGTAGCCACTCGCGGAAGCTCGCTTACCGCCGCACTGGAGAACATCCTGCGCAACGCCATCAAGTACAGCCCCGCTGGCAGTCAGGTGACAGTGGACATCCGGCACAGCGGTGACCAGTGCCAGATCCAGGTGACGGATTCCGGCAACGGCGTCCCGGAATCAGAACTCCAGGCCATTTTCCGCCCCTTCTACCGCACCGATGAGGCCCGTAGTCGGGAGAGCGGCGGCTTTGGCCTCGGGCTTGCCATCGCGCAGCGCACGGTGGCGCAGCACAATGGCAGCATAGAAGCGTTCAACGTCGCGGGCGCGGGGCTTGCCATCCGCATCAAGTTGCCCTGCGTGGATGCCAACTTCTAAACAACCACCTGAGCAAGAGCGCCAGAGAAAACCCGCAGAACAAAATTCTCTGCCACCGGCTAACTGGCGAACCTCTACGCCAGCCAGTACACTTTCAAGCCAACAGCTGTACCAAAAGCACCCCCGCCTCCGCGGGGTGCGTTAACGACAACTACCCGCAAATGCTGCCTCCAGACGGACTTGCGGGAAACCGATCGGGGATAGCGCATGCGCTGGATACTCTACATTCTGATTTTTCTTGCCCTGCTGGTGCTCGCAGGTTTTCTGTTCCCACGCGTGGCGACCACCGAGCGCAGTGTTTATATCGCCGAGCCACCGGCAGTGGTCTTTCCCTACCTGAACAACTTTCGCAACTTCAACAAATGGTCGCCCTGGTATCAGATTGATCCGGAAACCGAGTACACCTACGAGGGGTTCCCGGAAGGCAATGGCGCCGTCATGAAGTGGACCAGCGAAAACCCCAACGTGGGTACCGGCTCCCAGACCATTACCGCCAGCGAGCCCTACTCGCGAATCGCCACCGATCTGGATTTCGGCCCACAAGGCAAAGCCAAGGCCGAGTTCAGACTGCAGCCGCAGGGCAGCGGCACCAATGTAACCTGGACGTTTGCATCGGAGATGGGTGGCAGTCCCATCGCCCGCTGGATGGGGTTACTGGTTTCGAGAATGGTTGGAAAATCCTACGAGGATGGCCTGCAGAAACTTAAAACCTTGGTGGAATCCGAGAGCGCAGGACAGGACACAAGCGACGCACCCTCGGTAACTCCTACCCCCACCGAGCCCGGTGCCCTGGAGCCCGAAAACGTTGACCCCGGTATGGAAAACCAGATTATCGAAGGTGACGATATCGAAGAGCCGGATACCGATGGCGACGCGCTGGAGGAGTTTGAGGAAGAGCAGCCATGAGCTGCAATGGATAACCCCTACAGCACAAAAAAGGCAGCCATTGGCTGCCTTTTTCATTGCTAGCCGGGGTCAAGCAGACCCGGCGCGCCCTACCCTCGACGGGAGGGCTTAGAGCCGCCTTTTTTCGGCGCCGATCTGCCACGAGAATCTTTGCCACGGACGTCTTTGCCTCTGGCCTCCGGTGCCGACGCGCTCTTTACTGGCGTTTTTCCACCAGCGGATGCCGTCGACTTGCGCAGCTTGCGGCGCTGGCGTTGCAGAGTCTCTTTTTCCGCTTGGGTCAGCGGTCGCTGGCCCAGCTTCGGCAATCCAGCGGTAATGCACAGATCGTCGATTTCCTTGGGCTCCATCTCGATCCACTGGCCAACACGCACGTGGGAGGGAATAAACACACTGCCGTATCGTACGCGCTTGAGTCGGCTGACCCGAACGCCCTGCGATTCCCACAGGCGACGTACCTCGCGGTTGCGGCCTTCCATCACCACACAGTAGAACCAGCGGTTGGTGCCTTCGCCGCCGCTCTCCACAATATCGGTAAATCGTGCCTGTCCGTCATCCAGCAATACACCGCTGGTCAGGCGTTTTTTCATTTCGTCATCCACCTGCCCCTGGATACGTACCAGGTACTCGCGGTCGATTACCGAAGAAGGATGCATCAGTTTGTTGGCCAGCTCGCCGCTGTTGGTAAACAACAGCAGGCCGCTGGTATTGAAATCCAGGCGTCCCACGGAAATCCAGCGGCCGCTTTTCAGGCGCGGCAACCGGTCGTATACGGTGGGGCGACCTTCCGGATCGTGGCGCGAACAGATTTCCCCGATGGGCTTGTTGTACAGGATCACTCGCAAGCGGTTGTCTTCACCGCCAGACAGGCGTTTACCGTCAAATTCGATCTGGTCGTCTTCGGTTACCCGCTCGCCCAGGCCGGCCACTTCGCCGTTGACCGTGACACGGCCCGCTTCGATGGCGCGCTCCATTTCCCGGCGTGAACCCATACCCGCACGGGCCAGTACTTTTTGCAGTTTTTCGCCCGCTGGCGCTGCGTCATTACTCATGAATTGAGGTGTTCCGGGGATTTGTTTTCGTCTTCATTGGTTGTTTCCTCCTGGGGCTCTTCCCGAGCTGCCGGTGATTCTTCTGGGCTGTCGGCAGATTCCGACAGCTCCTCGTCCGAAGCGATTTGTACGTCTTCCGCTTCTTCCGCTTCTTC
>NZ_LZDE01000199.1 GCF_002009015.1 Microbulbifer mangrovi
TGTTTTAGAAGGTCTCACAAGGCTGCGCCCGGTATCATCACCTTCGCGTCCAGTTCGCTGTTTTACCCCAAGCCTAAGCCCACGGAATCCTCTATAATGCGCCCCCTTCAACGAATAATTGACTAGAGGTAGGGAATACCGGATATGTCGGGCAACACTTTTGGCAAGCTGTTTTGTGTAACCACGTTTGGCGAGAGCCACGGCCCCGCGCTGGGCTGTATTGTGGATGGTTGCCCTCCGGGACTGGAAATCACCGCCGAGGAAATCCAGCTGGAGCTGGATCGCCGCAAGCCGGGTACCTCTCGCTACACCACGCAGCGCCGCGAAGCCGACGAGGTTAAAATCCTCTCCGGTGTATTCGAGGGAAAAACCACGGGTACCCCCATCGGCCTGTTGATCGAGAACACCGATCAGCGCTCCAAAGACTACGCCAATATTGCCGAGCAGATCCGCCCGGCTCACGCCGACTACACCTACTGGGCCAAATACGGCCTGCGCGATTACCGCGGCGGCGGTCGCTCCTCCGCACGTGAAACCGCCATGCGCGTCGCGGCTGGTGCGATTGCCAAGAAGTGGCTGAAGCAGCAGTTCGGAATCGAAGTGCGCGGATACCTGTCCCAGCTCGGGCCGATCAAGGTTGAGAACCTCGACTGGTCCCAGGTGGATCAGAATCCTTTCTTCTGTCCGGATGCCGCCAAGGTGCCGGAGATGGAGGCCTACATGCAGGCGCTGATCAAGGACGGCGACTCCATCGGGGCGCGTATCTCCGTGCATGCCAGCGGTGTGCCCGCGGGTCTCGGCGAGCCGATCTTCGATCGCCTGGATGCCGACCTGGCCCACGCGCTGATGAGTATCAACGCGGTAAAAGGCGTGGAGATTGGTGCGGGCTTTGCTTCCGTGGAGCAGAAGGGCACCGAGCACCGCGATGAAATCACTCAGGAAGGTTTCCAGTCCAACAACGCCGGCGGTGTGCTGGGCGGCATCTCCAGCGGTCAGGAGTTGATCGCTCATATCGCACTCAAGCCTACCTCCAGCCTGCGTATCCCGGGTAAAAGCCTAGATACCAATGGCAATCCCATCGAAGTGGTTACCAAAGGACGTCACGATCCCTGCGTTGGTATCCGCGCAACGCCCATTGCCGAGGCGATGATGGCGCTGGTGCTGATCGACCACGTCATGCGCCAGCGCGCGCAGAATGGGGATGTGGATTTCGGTCTGAAGATTCCTGCCGGTGAATCTGCGTAAATAGCGTCGATTTCGGAATTACTTCCGACAAATAAAAAAGGCGGAGCGCCGAAAGCGCTCCGCCTTTTTTGCATCTGCTCGCCTGAAATTACAGGTGCAGGTTCAGGCCCAGGTAGGGACCCTTGATTTCCAGATCGCTTTGGAAGGAATCCAGTTCTTTCACGTCCAGGGTCATGGAGCGGTAACCGGCCTCGATGGCGAAGTCCAGCGCAGGAACGAAGTCCCAGCGTACTTTGGCGGTCAGGTCGGTGTGGCTGTCGCCGTTATAGCTGGTGCCGTTGCCCTGGGCGATGATGGACCAGCCGGTGAAAGGCAGGTCGAAACGGGCCTGGCCGTAGACCATGGGTAGTACGCCGGACAGTTCGATGTCTTCTGACTGGAAGTCGCTGGCTACGGACATATCACCACTGTACATACGGGCTGTCAGGCCAACATCCAGGTTTACCCAGTTGTCCAGGATCTCGTAGTAGAGGGTGGCGTCGGTGTGGGTGAGGTTGATGTCACCATTGATTTCGGAGCCAACCAGAAAGGTCTCGTCGCCGAAGGTGACACTCTCGCTCAGCATGGCCTCGCCACTGGTTTCGATGCTGCTGTGGGCCACGAGGATATTCGGGACCAGCGGGATCGGGTGCTCCAGGGCGGCCTGGATAAAGGTGACGTTGTCTTCGGCGAGGGTGAACTCGTCCACGTTAAAGTCGTCCACGCCCACGGCGCCGCTGTAGGCGGGTTTCCATGCGCCCAGGGTGGCGTCAAAGCCGAGGATGGTGTCAGCGCTGGCGGAAACGGAAGCCAGTGCGGTGCAGATAGCCAGGGTTATTTTTTTCATTTGGAGTCGCTCCGGTTGAATTCTGCGGCAGATTCTACAGGGTTTTGATGAAGTTTCCCTGAACCTGGATCTCTTTAGCCGTAGTTTGGGTCGATTTTGCGCACTGCTTGGCGTTCCCGCGGAACCTGAAACTGATGCTTAGTCAGGAATTACAGGCCGCGCGCCTCTTTGAACAGCAATTGCTGCAGTGCATTGGCGGCGTTGCTGAGCGTGCGGTTGCGGTGATAGATGATGCCCAGATTGCGCACGATACTGAGCTGCGGCATGGGCAGTTCGGCCAGACTGTCGTCAATCAGGGTCTTGGGCAACACACTCCAGCCGAGGCCGACGCCTGCCATCATCTTGATGGTTTCCAGGAAGTTGGTCGCCAGTTTGGCGGTCAGTTTGAGGCCGTGAGCATCGAACTCGCGCTTGATCAGGCGTCCGGTATAGGTATTCATGTCTGGCAGGATGGCCGGGTACTGGGCCAGCGCCGGCAGGTCAAGCTCGGGCATCTGTGCGAGGGGATGGTCCGGCGCAGCGACCACCACACAGGGGTCCGGCCAGATGATCTGGGCGTTGAGGTTTGGGTAGTCCTTGAGGGCGAGAGTTACCACGGCGAGTTCGTATTCGCCGGCCATAAGTGCCTCGTAGGCCTGCTCGGAATCGAGGAAGTCGATATCCAGGGCGACGTCGGGGTAGAGGTTGCTGAACTCTCGCAGTACCGGCGGCAGGTGATGCAGGCCGACATGGTGGCTGGTGGCAATCCGCAGGCTGCCGCCGATAGTCTCGCCCAGGCTGCGCAGCTCGTGCTCGGCATCGCTCACTTCGTTGAGGATATGGCGGGCACGGGGAAGCAGGGCGCGGCCGGCATTGGTCAGCTGCAGTTTGCGGCCGATGCGGTCGAACAGGGGAGTGCCCAGCTGTTGCTCCAGGGAAGCCAGGCGTTTGCTGACGGCGGGCTGGGTCAGGTGCAGCTGTTCAGCGGCTTCCGAAACGGAGCCCTGCTCAGAAATCGCAAGGAAGGCTTTGAGCCACTGGAGTTCCATGGGTGCTTCTCGATGGTTGTTTTTAGGTATTCCAAAAACGAATGCGCCATATAATAAATATAAATTGATGTTATTCAATGCCCCCCCTAGACTCCGGCATGTTATCCATAGAGGAGATGGGGCTAATGGGCCAGCAAGAGCACAATAAACAGACGCTTTACGACAAGCTCTGGGAAGACCATTTGGTCAAAAGCCGCGAAGACGGCACCGCACTGATTTATATCGATCGTCACCTGATTCACGAAGTGACCTCGCCCCAGGCCTTCGAGGGACTACGTCTGGCCGGCCGCAAACCTTGGCGCACGGATTCTGTGGTCGCTACTCCGGACCACAACGTACCGTCCGACGCCGCCGAGCGCGCTGGTGGTATCGCCGGGATCCAGGATGAGGTTTCCCGTATCCAGGTACAGACCCTGGATGAAAACTGTAAGGACTTCGGCATCGTTGAATTTGGTATCAACGATCCGGGGCAGGGCATCGTGCACGTGATCGGACCGGAGACCGGTGCGACTCTGCCGGGCATGACCGTAGTTTGTGGTGACTCCCACACTTCCACCCACGGCGCCCTGGGTGCGCTGGCACACGGCATCGGCACGTCCGAGGTGGAACATGTGATGGCCACCCAGTGCCTGATCCAGAAGAAAATGAAAAACATGCTGGTGCGCGTGGACGGTGAACTCGGTCCGGGCGTAACAGCGAAAGATGTGGTGCTGGCGATTATCGGCAAGATAGGCACCGCGGGTGGCACCGGCTATGCCATTGAGTTTGGTGGTGAGGTGATTCGCAATCTGTCCATGGAAGGTCGTATGACCGTCTGCAACATGGCTATCGAAGCCGGCGCGCGTGCGGGCATGGTGGCGGTGGACCAGATCACCCTGGACTATGTAAAGGGCAAGCCCTACGCGCCCAAAGGTGAGATGTGGGACAAGGCAGTGGAAAACTGGAGTCGTCTGCACTCAGACGATGGTGCCCAGTTTGATGAAGTTGTCGAGCTGCGCGGTGAAGAAATTGAACCGCAGGTAAGCTGGGGTACTTCCCCGGAGATGGTGGTGCCGGTCAGTGCGCTGGTACCGAGTCCTGCGGACGAGGGCGATGCAACGAAAAAGGCCGGTATCGAGCGCGCGCTCGAATACATGGGCCTGAACGCCGGCCAGAAGATTACCGATATCAACCTCGACCGTGTGTTTATCGGCTCCTGCACCAACTCCCGTATCGAGGATCTGCGCGCGGCGGCAGCGGTGGCCAAGGGTCACAAAAAAGCCGACAGCGTAAAACAGGTGCTGGTAGTGCCGGGCTCTCAGTCTGTGAAAGCGCAGGCGGAAAAAGAGGGGCTCGACAAGGTATTTATCGAGGCAGGTTTCGAATGGCGCGAGCCTTCCTGCTCCATGTGTCTGGCGATGAACGCCGACAAGCTGGGGGCTGGTGAGCACTGCGCTTCCACTTCAAACCGCAACTTTGAAGGGCGCCAGGGCTACGGCGGCCGTACGCATCTGGTGAGCCCGAGCATGGCGGCGGCTGCGGCGATTGCCGGTCATTTTGTGGATGTACGTGATTTTCAGAAGGAGGCAAGCTGATGAAAGCTTTTACCCAGCACAAAGGCATTGCCGCTCCGATGGACCGCGCCAATGTGGACACGGACCTGATTATTCCGAAGCAGTTCCTGAAGTCCATCAAGCGCTCCGGCTTCGGCCCCAACCTGTTTGATGAGCTGCGCTATCTCGATGAGGGTCAGCCGGGGCAGGATCACAGCAAGCGCCCGGTAAACCCGGATTTTCCGCTGAACCACCCCCGTTACCAGGGTGCGTCAGTGCTGCTGGCGCGCAAGAATTTTGGTTGCGGTTCCAGTCGCGAGCACGCCCCCTGGGCGCTGGACGATCATGGCTTCCGCGCCATCATCGCGCCGAGCTTTGCGGATATTTTCTTTAATAACTGTTTCAAGAACGGTCTTTTGCCGATCGTTCTGGAAGAAGAAATCGTCGAGCAGTTGTTCCAGGAAATGTATGCCGAGGAAGGCTATGAGCTGACGGTCGATCTGGAAGCGCAGGTAGTGATCAAGCCCAGCGGCGAAACCCATGCCTTTGAGGTAGACACTTTCCGCAAGCACTGCCTGCTGCATGGCCTCGATGATATTGGCCTGACGCTGGAAGATGCAGACGATATTCGAGCCTATGAAGCCAAGCGCCGCGAGCAGGCACCCTGGCTGTTTGATGCCGTGAAGTAAGCGGCCCACAGAATAATTGGAAGAACGATGAGCAAGAAAGTCATGATCCTCCCGGGCGATGGAATCGGCCCGGAAATTGTCGAGCAGGCGGTAGCGGTACTGAAAACGGCCGACGAAAAATTTGGCCTTAACCTGGAGTTCAGCGAAGGCCTGATCGGTGGTGCATCCATTGATGCCCACGGTGAACCTCTGACCGACGCGGAACTGGCCAAGGCCGGCGAGTGCGACGCGGTGCTGCTGGGTGCGGTGGGTGGCCCCAAGTGGGATACCCTGGATCGCGCCATTCGTCCCGAAAAAGGCCTGCTGAAAATTCGTAGTGGCCTGGGTCTTTACGCCAACCTGCGCCCCGCGATTCTGTATCCGCAACTGGCCGATGCCTCTTCCCTGAAGCCGGAAGTGGTATCCGGTCTCGACATTTTGATCGTGCGTGAACTTACCGGCGGTATCTATTTCGGTGAGCCGCGCGGTATCAAAACCCTCGAGAATGGCGAGAAGCAGGGCTACAACACCTACGTTTACAAAGAATCCGAAATCGAGCGCATTGCCCGCACCGCGTTCGAGGCTGCTCAGAAGCGCGGCGGCAAGTTGTGCTCCGTGGACAAGGCGAACGTACTCGAGGTTACCGTGCTGTGGCGCGAAGTACTGGACCGACTGGCACCGGAATATCCGGATGTAGAGCTGTCTCACATGTACGTGGATAACGCAGCCATGCAGCTGGTACGTGCGCCCAAGCAGTTTGATGTCATGGTGACCGGTAACATGTTCGGCGACATCCTGTCTGACGCCGCCGCCATGCTCACCGGCTCCATCGGCATGTTGCCGTCCGCGTCCATGAACGAAAGTGGCTTTGGCCTGTACGAGCCCTGTCACGGTAGCGCACCGGATATTGCAGGGCAGGGTATTGCCAACCCGCTGGCCACCATTCTTTCTGCCGCCATGATGCTGCGCTATTCCCTCGATATGGGAGAGGCAGCAGCGGCGATCGAAGCAGCTGTCAGTAAAGTGCTGGATCAGGGACTGCGCACCGCGGACATCTACACTGAAGGCTCGAAGAAAGTCTCTACCGCAGAAATGGGCGCAGCAGTGGTGGCCGCTTTCTAGTAAATCTGCTTGCCACATCGCTGCATTTGCCCCCGGTTGTCCGGGGGCCAGAAACTCACAGATTTAACAGGGTAATGAAATGAACAAGGTAGGATTCGTAGGCTGGCGCGGTATGGTCGGCTCCGTTTTGATGGGCCGCATGCTGGAAGAAAACGACTTCGCACATATTGCCGAGCCGGTATTCTTTTCCACTTCCAACGCCGGTGGTAAGGCGCCGGAGATTGGTAAAGAAGTTGCGCCACTCAAAGACGCCTACGACCTGGACGCACTGGCCGAGCTGGATGCGGTCGTCAGCTGTCAGGGTGGTGACTACACCAAAGAGGTTTTCGGCAAGCTGCGCGAGAAAGGTTGGGAAGGCTACTGGATCGATGCCGCCTCCAGCCTGCGTATGAATGACGACGCCATTATTGTGCTGGACCCGGTAAACCGCGACGTGATCGACCGCGGTATCGATGCCGGCGTGAAAAATTATATCGGCGGTAACTGCACCGTGAGCCTGATGCTGATGGGCCTCGGTGGCCTGTTCAAGGAAGGCCTGGTGGAGTGGGTTACGGCGCAGACCTATCAGGCAGCCAGTGGCTCTGGTGCCAAGCACATGCGTGAGCTGATCTCCCAGATGGGCAGTATCCGCGATGGTGTGGCTAGCGAGCTGGCAGACCCGGCGAGTGCGATCCTGGAGATCGACCGCAAAGTGGCTGAAAACATGCGCAGCGGCGATTTCCCTACCGCGCAATTCGGTGAGCCGCTGGCGGGCAGCCTGCTGCCGTGGATCGATACCCAGCTGGAATCCGGCCAGAGCCGCGAGGAGTGGAAAGCCCAGGTAGAAGCGAACAAGATTCTTTCTACCGAGAGCACCGTACCGGTGGATGGCACCTGTGTACGTATCGGTGCGATGCGCTGCCACAGCCAGGCGTTCACCGTGAAGCTGAAGAAAGACCTTCCGCTGGAAGAGATCGAGAAGCTGATTGGCTCCGCCAACGACTGGGTGAAAGTGGTTCCGAACGACCGCGAAGTAACCCTCAAAGAGCTGACCCCGACCGCGGTAACCGGCAAACTAGATATTCCGGTGGGCCGTCTGCGCAAGCTGAGCATGGGCGGTGAGTACCTGAACGCCTTCACCGTCGGTGACCAGCTGCTGTGGGGTGCGGCAGAGCCCCTGCGCCGTGTACTGCTGATTCTGCTGGGCAAACTGTAAGGCACCATTAAAATTTACTGCGCGTGCGCCTGGCGGTGTCCGGCGGTGCTCGAAATGCTCATGTATTGCATATACATTGCGCTTCCTGTGCTCCGGCGGACACCACCAACCACCCGCTCGCTA
>NZ_LZDE01000200.1 GCF_002009015.1 Microbulbifer mangrovi
CTTCTTGCGCGCAAGCAAAAATATTCGTGACGGACGCTTTGTGCTGTTAGGCACCATTTGGTGGGTGTCCTTTATATTTTACGATTTGGTGGGTGTCCTTTTTATTATACGATTTATATTTTTTATTTATCAGCTCAGCTTATTGATTAGTGTACTTATCTAGCACACGACAGAAAAATTTCACCCCCGACAATACTTCTCTAACCAAGTTAGGAGAGACATCTCTCTGCCCCTGATGAACCACATTATTTCTAATCTCAAGCGCCTTGAAGCAATTTGAAAGCACAGTGGCCGGCACCACATCAACTGGCAACAACATTGGAATTAAGTATCTAATTGAGCCAGAAAGCCCCAAGTGACGAATTTGCACGCCAAGTCTATCAATGTCTATCCGGTCTATTGGCGTGTATTCTGATAGCATTTCGATTGCTGCATTACTACCAAACTTTGAAACAGAAACCTCGAGCGCAGAGACAACTTCAATTATGGCGCTTCTCATATGCCCCCCATCAAAAAGCTGCTCCGAATTCGCGAGAAGCTCAAAGACCAAGTTTGGCCTAATAGAGCCAGTGACAAATTGAGAAACACCAGCCCACTCATCACTTTTGATAGCTAATTCATCAGGGAGAATACGCCCATTCAAGACTGTAACGTTAGAAGGGCGCCAGTGAAACCATCCACCATCATCAATCTTAGCTTTTGCGTGAAACCTATTATTTAGGTTACCCAGCATATCTCGGGTAAATTTATACTCTGTTAGCCAATATTGACCCTTAACATTTCGCGCATAAGATATTAAACGATTAACAGCCTTAACAGAAAGTTGAGCGACCTCAACACCCAGGCACTCATATCGCTCTTTTAGCTTTCCATGTCGGTTACGCGCTGACTGAGGGTTATCATGAGTCTCGCTTGTGGTTATGCTTTCATTGAAAATGAAAGCAGCAAAATCATCATCAACATCTACCACCTCGACATTAACGATTAATTTTGATACAAGAATATTAACCCAATTACTAATTCGCTCTTCCGTCAATTCATGAAGACTAGTAACACATGATTTATCAATGGAAATGGATACGTTTTTCGAGCCGTCATTTATAACTATTGCATCCGAAAGATCTTCAGGAATCCACTTAAAAAAGTGAATGGAAGGCCCTCCCCATTCCTCATCACTTAGTGGAACAACGAATCGAATGTTAATTGTCTTACCCATTATGCTTGCCCGATTAATGCAAGTAAATATTTATTATAAGATTGACAGTTAATCCTGGAAAACACCTCCCCCTAAAAATATTCCGGATCCAGAGACTCCTTCAGAGCACCAATCCACTTAACAAATAACTACATCCAAATCGCTTGGTTCACGGTACTTCTAATACGCTTTAGAATTTGAGGCCCAATGTTTTCAATTGCCAGCAAATCCTCATCACTAGCATTCACGAGTGCCTCGAGATCATCAAAGTTATGCCCAGCCAGCAAACTTAGCATATATTCTGTGAGGCCATATGGGTATGCATTTGACTTTCTTAGTATCGTTATAGGCTTGTCTAATATATCCAGATCATGCCCTTCTAATGGTTCCGGCAATTCAAGCTTATACAGATCACTTCCACGATGAAATTCAACTGATTCTTCATGAAACTGCAAAAACTTATCTGTAATAATTGAATTTATTCTAGTCTGATCCAGATATTCAGTTAAATTACAGAGGTTAAGGATATATCTTGTACCTCTACCTCGAGATTTCATAGCTCGAGAAACTTCTTTTCGCGCGATAAAACCCACGTACTCCAATATTTCCAGAGGCTTATTCAAGCGCTGACCAATTTCACGCAAAATTATTGCTGACCGCTCACCCTTTTCCCCAGCCTTTTCGAGCAAAATGTGCGCAATCTGGTTTGCAGGGTCAACCATTGGCTGATATACGCCCAGCTTAGGTTCAACCTCTTCAAGAAGAGGCCAAAAGTAGTTATTGGAAAGCTGCTTGAATGCTCTCGAAATATGCGAAATCGAAACTACGCCTTCATGACCATTTAATGATGTTATTAACTCATTGCAGCTGTAAATAAATGACCGCATATTTCCGAGGACGGCCATTCCCAGCAACTTGCAAACAGTAATCTTTGGAAGGTGCCTTCCAAATTTTTCATCCCGTAAAGATTCGGAAAATCTTCTATCAAGGATTTCTTGAAACAAGTGAGGAAAATCGTCAGCGGTTTCCGATCGATTCACATCAACTACAGTAGCATCATTGTACACATCAAAACGGACACCAAATTTTGTGACGCCAGGGTAAATTGATGCCTTACAAGAAATTAAGTTATTAGAAAGAGTTCTAAATACATCAAAAAAATCCGAAAGACTTGCTTCTCGACCGATATGTGCCGCGTCATCAAATAACAAGACAATTCTTTTTCCATTGTCAACTGCAATCTGGGTTATTAGCTGCTGCAATTCTGGGACTGAATCTATATCAGTCTCACCTCCCTGCAGGTCAAGCTGACTGTATAGCTCAGACACAACCAAATTGCAGAACAGCTCTATATACTTAGATCCTTCCGACTGTAGTAACCCTAAGTGTCGCAGGCTAATGTAAATTCCTATCGCACCACTACTATTATCTCGAGGATATAAGCCTCGAGACGCTTCAATCATTAACGCACTTTTCCCGCAGCCTCGTGCTCCCTTAAGAAGAACAGGGCCATGCGCGCGCAGCTTTGCAATACACCGCCTATCTTGGGTTGTAAAGTAATGATACCTCTCAAACTCGTCTAACTCGAAGTCCTCTGCCGCTAGAACTAGGGAGTTATCTTCGTATGCCTCTTGTTCCATTTTTAACCTAGCTCCAACTCTTTAGCATTTTTATAGCATATATCGCAGTCCGCAATGGAAGACTTCTGATAAGCGTGCGGGACTCGCGATAGCAACAACCCGAGAGTTGCCACAACGAAAAATGCATCATTAATCAAACTGTAGACGGTATCTCTATCCAAAACTGACTGATTCGGGATTAGCAGCTCGTGATGTACACCTTTTGAAAACGATGAAAATAATGCGGTAATTTTTCCTCTCAAGGTGCTAAACAGTCCTTTGGTATCAGTTTTTGTCAACTCCGAGTACCAAGTACCTAAGGATTGCTCATCAGCCTCATCAACAATCTTTTGCGCACTATCTTTCAGCACAAGCTCTATTTGATAGGCACCTAAAAGAGCCCTCGTAGGGTTTTTCAGACTCTTTTCAGCCCATAGATCAGGTACCGCTACGTCAACGATATCCCCTTGCCATCTAATTGCAGTAGAATGCGGCTTACCCAGATCGTATTCAGATGTTTCCTGCTTACCCTTAATCAATATAATTTTAAACGGGTCTAACCTTGCAATAAGTGCCGTAGCAGAAAGCTCAAGCAAAGATCGGCCTAGATACGGACCATACAGAGAAAGCTTTTCATCTGTAGTATTTGGCAAATCAAGTATTTCAGATATCACATGATTAATTGAGGTGGACAAGTGCGACAATATATCGTCTATTTCACTTCCTTCCACAAATTGCTGTCCGCATAACAGCTTTGAAAAACAATCACTGTCCGTCAACCTTTACAACCTCAGATAGTAAATTTCACGTTATTCGAATTGGTTATCTAATACAGAATTTAAAAATAGCGCATTATTCATAGTGACCCTCTGGAACTCTGCCCCAGAGATTATCAAACGAAGTTTCCCTAGATCACTATTTCACACCTCTTCACGTCTTCAGCTAAAAATAAGCAGGGACAATCCTTTATTAATTCTGCGCATATGCGATCAGATAGTATTTAAATTGCCTAGTAAGTCAATGACTTAACCCAAAAAGGAGCAATCCAGATAAAGATAAAAGAAGCTTCTCTTTGAATGACCTGTATTAAACTAACCTCCCACACAAAAAAACGAGCCTCGTAAGAAGCTCGCTTTCTAGACCACCAGAATAAGCGCCAGCCCCCATAGGAGGGGGCCGAAACGATTCACCTAAAAGCTGTCCCCAGGCACCCGCACCCACCCTTCCATCAAAATCCGCGCACTGCGACTCATAATGGCCTTGGTAGCAGTCCACTGCCCATTCACCACTTCCGCTTCCGCACCAACCCGCAATGTGCCTGACGGATGGCCAAAGGTAACCGCATTGCGCTCCCCTCCCCCAGCGGCCAGATTGACCAGTGTGCCGGGAATGGCAGCAGCGGTACCGATGGCGACAGCAGCGGTGCCCATCATGGCGTGGTGCAGTTTGCCCATGGAGAGCGCGCGCACCAGCAGGTCGATATCGCCCGCGGCCACTTGCTTGCCGCTGGAGGCCGCATAGCCCTTGGGTGCCGCGACGAACGCGACCTTGGGGGTATGCTGGCGCGCGGCTGCCTCTTCCACCTTTGCGATCAGGCCCATCTTTACTGCGCCGTGGGCCCGGATGGTTTCGAATATGGCGAGGGCCTTGTCGTCACCGTTGATGGCTTCCTGCAGTTCGGTGCCGGTGTAGCCAATATCCGCCGCGTTGATGAAGATGGTGGGGATACCGGCGTTGATCATGGTGGCTTTCAGGGTGCCGACGCCCGGTACCTCTAAATCGTCCACCAGGTTGCCGGTGGGGAACATGGCTCCTTCGCCATCCGCCGGGTCCATGAATTCGATCTGCACTTCTGCCGCCGGGAAAGTGACGCCGTCCAGCTCGAAATCACCGGTCTCCTGCACTTCCCCATTGGTGATGGGTACGTGGGCGATGATGGTTTTGTTGATGTTGGCCTGCCAGATGCGCACGGTGCAGATACCGTTCTCTGGAACCCGCGCTGCATCCACAAAACCGCTGTTGATGGCGAAGGCACCGACGGCGGCGGTGAGGTTGCCGCAGTTGCCGGACCAGTCCACGAACGGCTTGTCGATGGAGACCTGGCCGAACAGGTAATCCACATCGTGATCCGGCTGCTCGCTCTTCGACAGGATGACGGTTTTACTGGTGCTGGAGGTGGCTCCGCCCATGCCGTCGGTCTGCTTGCCGTAGGGATCGGGGCTGCCAATCACCCGCAGCAGCAGGTTGTCGCGCGCGGCACCCGGAACCTGTGCGGATTCCGGGAGGTCCTGCAGGCGGAAGAACACGCCCTTGCTGGTGCCGCCACGCATATAGGTGGCGGGCACCCTTATTTGAGGGGCATGGATTTGCGGTACAGATGTTGTCATTGCGCGGCACCCTCGGCTTCGAGGAAGTCATTGGCGAAGCGCTGCAGTACGCCGCCAGCGCTGTAGATGGAGACTTCTTCCTGGGTGTCCAGGCGGCATTTCACCGGGACTTCCACGGTTTCGCCATCTTTGCGGTGAATCAGCAGGGTCAGGGTTGCGCCCGGAGTGTGTTCGCCGAGTACGTCGTAGGTTTCGGTTCCGTCCAGCCCCAGGGTTTCGCGGGTGGTGCCGGGCTGGAATTCCAGCGGCAGTACGCCCATGCCGATGAGGTTGGTGCGGTGAATGCGCTCGAAGCCTTCCGCGACGATCGCTTCCACACCAGCGAGGCGTACGCCCTTGGCGGCCCAGTCGCGGGAGGAGCCCTGGCCGTAATCGGCGCCGGCGATAATGATCAGCGGCTGCTTGCGGTCCATGTAGGTTTCGATCGCTTCCCACATGCGGGTGACCTTGCCTTCCGGCTCGATGCGCGCAAGAGAGCCCTGCTTCACTGCACCGTTGTCGTCGCGCACCATTTCGTTCAACAGTTTCGGGTTGGCGAAGGTGGCGCGCTGGGCGGTGAGGTGATCGCCGCGGTGCGTGGCGTACGAGTTGAAGTCCTCTTCCGGCAGGCCCATTTTCGCCAGGTACTCACCGGCGGCGCTGCTGGCCAGGATCGCGTTGGACGGCGACAGGTGGTCGGTGGTGATGTTGTCGCCCAGCACCGCCAGCGGGCGCATGCCTTTCAAGGTACGCTCACCTGCCAGTGCGCCTTCCCAATATGGCGGGCGGCGGATGTAGGTGCTCTGCGGGCGCCAGTGGTACAGCGGCTCGCCCTTCTCTGCTTCGGCCTTGTTCAGGTCAAACATCGGGATGTAGACCTCGCGGAACTGCTCGGGCTTCACGCTCTGTTTGACGATCGCGTCGATCTCTTCGTCACTCGGCCAGATATCTTTCAGGGTCACCGGGTTGCCGTCTTTGTCGTGGCCCAGTACATCTTTTTCGATATCGAAGCGGATGGTGCCCGCAATCGCATAGGCGACTACCAGCGGCGGCGAAGCCAGGAAGGCCTGCTTGGCGTACGGGTGGATACGGCCATCGAAGTTGCGGTTGCCGGACAATACGGCGGTGGCGTACAGGTCGCGATCGATGACTTCTTTCTGGATTTTCGGGTCCAGCGCACCGCTCATGCCGTTACAGGTGGTACAGGCAAACGCGACTACGTCGAAGCCCTGTTGCTGCAGTTCCGGCAGCAGCTCAGCTTCTTCCAGGTACATTTTTACGGTCTTGGAGCCCGGTGCCAGAGAGGTTTTTACCCAGGGCTTGCGGGTCAGGCCGAGCTTGTTGGCGTTGCGCGCGATCAGGCCCGCGGCAATCATGTTGCGCGGGTTGCTGGTGTTGGTGCAGCTGGTGATTGCGGCGATGATCACGGCACCGTCCGGCATTTCGCCCTCTTTCTCTTCCCATTCTTTGGCGATGCCACGGTTGGCCAGTTCGGATACCGGCAGCAGTGCGTGCGGGTTGGACGGGCCGGCGAGGTTGCGGCCTACGGAAGAGAGGTCGAACTTGAGTACGCGCTCGTATTCCGCATTTTTGAGGCTGTCTGCCCAGAGGCCGGTTTCTTGCGCGAACTTCTCAACCAAAGCTACCTGGTCGTCATCGCGGCCGGTGAGCTTCAGGTAGTCGATGGTTTGCTCGTCGATGGCGAACATGCCGGCGGTGGCGCCGTACTCCGGGGTCATGTTGGCGATGGTGGCGCGGTCGCCCAGGCTCAGGCTGGAGGCGCCTTCGCCGAAGAATTCCAGATACGCACCCACTACGCGCTCACGGCGCAGGAATTCGGTTAATGCCAGCACCATGTCGGTACCGGTGATGCCGGGCTTCAGTTTGCCGGTCAGTTCGACGCCGACGATGTCGGGCAGGCGCATGTAGGAGGCGCGGCCGAGCATGACACTTTCGGCTTCCAGGCCGCCCACACCCACGGAGATTACGCCGAGCGCATCGACCATTGGGGTGTGGCTGTCGGTGCCGACGCAGGTATCCGGGAAGGCAACGCCCTCTTTCACCTGTACTACCGGAGACATTTTCTCCAGGTTGATCTGGTGCATGATGCCGTTGCCGGGCGGGATCACGTCGACGTTTTCAAACGCGGTTTTGGTCCAGTTGATGAAGTGGAAGCGGTCTTCGTTGCGGCGCTCTTCCACGGCGCGGTTCTTTTCGAAGGCATCTTTTTCAAAACCGGGGTGTTCGACGGCCAGGGAGTGGTCGACGATCAGCTGGGTGGGCACTACCGGGTTTACTTTGGCGGGGTCACCGCCCTTCTCTGCGATGGCGTCGCGCAGGCCGGCGAGGTCCACCAGTGCGGTCTGGCCGAGAATATCGTGGCAAACGACGCGCGCGGGGAACCAGGGGAAGTCGAGGTCGCGTTTGCGTTCGATGATTTGTTTCAGGGCTGCGGTGAGTTTTTCGGGCTCACAGCGACGCACGAGGTTTTCGGCAAGGATGCGCGAGGTGTACGGCAGTTTTTCGTAGCTACCCGGCTGGATGTTTTCGACCGCTTCACGGGTATCGAAATAATCTAGGTCTGTGCCGGGGAGTTTTTTGCGGAATTCGGTGTTCATCATTTGTCACCCAGTCGGGTCATTCAGTCGGGTCGATTGTGTGGCGGCTCTGCTGACGGGCAGCCCTTTGCTGGACACGCCGTAAACCCATCCAT
>NZ_LZDE01000201.1 GCF_002009015.1 Microbulbifer mangrovi
TTTTAGAAGGTCTCGCAAAGCTGTACCCCGCATCGCCACCTTCGCTGGACGTCCGGAATAGTTCTCTCGGTGATTACAGCGTCTTCAGCGGATAGTGCGCCGGATACGGCAAGCGTGCGGCACCGCTGTCCACCGCGGCGCGCGCAACGGCTGCGGCCACTTCCGGCAACAGGCGCGGGTCGGTGGGCTTGGGCAGGATGTAATCGGAGCCGAAGCTCAGTTCCACACCACCGTAGCCGGCGCGCACCGCTTCCGGCACTTCCTCGCGCGCGATCTTGCGAATCGCCTCGATGGCGGCCAGCTTCATATCCTCGTTAATGCGCGTGGCGCGTACGTCCAGTGCACCGCGGAAGATGAACGGGAAGCACAGCACGTTGTTCACCTGGTTCGCATAGTCCGAGCGGCCGGTGGCCATGATCAGGTCGTCACGGGTGGCGTGGGCCAGTTCCGGGGCGATTTCCGGGTTCGGGTTGGAGCAGGCGAAGACCACCGGATTGGGGGCCATATGCGCCAGCTGTTCCGCGCTCAGCAGATCCGGGCCGGATACGCCGAGGAATACATCGGCGCCTTCGATGGCGTCGTCCAGGGTCCGCATTTCGGTATCCCGCGCCCACTCGCCCTTGTAGGCATTGATGTCGCTGCGGCCGGAGTGGATTACCCCACGGCTGTCCAGCATGGTGATCTGGTCTTTCTTGGCTCCGGCGGCCAGCAGCAGTTTGCAGCAGGCGGTGGCAGCCGCTCCGGCGCCGAGGCATACGATGCGCACGTCTTCGATCGTTTTACCCTGGATCTCCAGCGCGTTGAGCATGCCGGCCACGGTGACGATGGCGGTGCCGTGCTGGTCGTCGTGGAACACAGGTACCGAGCAGCGCTCGATCAGGGTTTCCTCGATGTGGAAACACTCCGGCGCCTTGATGTCTTCCAGATTGATGCCGCCAAAGGTGTTGGCAATGGCCGCGACCGTCTCGATAAAGCGCTCGGGACTGGGGCAGTCCACTTCAATATCCACCGAGTTGATGTCGGCAAACCGCTTGAACAGCAGCGATTTACCTTCCATCACCGGCTTGGAGGCCAGTGGTCCCAGGTTGCCGAGGCCGAGGATGGCGCTGCCATTGGAGATCACCGCTACCAGGTTGCCCTTGCCGGTATACAGGTAGGCGGCTTCCGGGTCTTTGGCGATTTCACGCACCGGCTCCGCGACTCCCGGGCTGTAGGCCAGGGACAGGTCTTCCTGGGTTTGTGCAGGGGTAGTGAGCTCCACCGAAAGTTTGCCCGGTGTCGGCATGGCATGATAATCGAGCGCTGCCTGGCGCAATGAGTCGGTCATCAGGATGTCATCTCTATTGGTTTGGAATGCGGCCGGCACTGGTTGGGCGGGCGGCAATTTACAGCGGATTTTTGATTTTATTGTGGAGGCAGGAGGACGCCCCTATCCGAGGCGCGAAGAATAACCGAGACGGCTGGAAGTCCACAAGCTCAAAAACTGAGCGCCCGTGTTAATTTCTACTAATTTCAATGGTAAATTCAGAATCGGACGCAATAAACCACCGTTTATTTTGTCTGTTCCGGGATGAATATTTCTCACCCCGGTCCACCAGCCAGCCTTTCACCACTATTTGACGTCCTTGCCAATTGCGCCCGTTTCGGTGGCCATAATCCCGTTTCGGATCCAGCCGCACCGCCACCGGGCCGTCCAGCTCCAGCCACAGGAAGCGGTTGTGATCGGTTTTCTTCACCCTGCCGGTGAGCAGCACAAAGCCACCATCCCCCGGCTGTACCTGGGAGGCTTCGAGAACCGGCCATACCCCCGGAGCCCACACGCCGCGCTGGTACTCCCGGGCCCGGTCCTCGCGACTGGCGAGACACTCGGCGAGACTGAGGTTGGGGGCGATCGCGATGTGGAAGGCGAGGCCGGCGGAGAGCAGCGCGGATTCGAGGCTGTCGCCGCGGTGGTTGTAGACATGGGCGAGCAGACGGCCGTGGTTGTCGTAGCGGTCCTTGTCGTACACCAGCTCCAGATCCCCCCCGGCCAGGAAGCGCTCGGTGAATTCCTTCGCCTCCTGTGCCAGTGGCTGCGCGCGACGCCGTCCGTGGGCCAGTTCCGGCGTGTTGACGCCGATAAGACGCACCCGGCGACCGTCTTTCAGGCGCAGGGTGTCGCCGTCCACCACCTTCTTGAGTGCCACCAGTTCGTCTGCCTCGCCCAGCACGCAGTCGGCGAATACGCGGGCAGGCAGCAGCGCGCTGATAAACAGGAACAGGCAGGCACAAAAAAAGACGCCGAGGGAAGCCCTGGGCGTCTTTTTCTTCGCTGCCGGAATCACACAAGCCATTCCGGTGCGCGGCTCGACGGCACTTACTTGGAAATGCGGCTGCCGAAGCGCTTCTTGAAGCGGTCTACGCGGCCGCCGGTGCTCGCTTCGCGCTGCTTGCCGGTGTAGAACGGGTGGCAGTTTGCGCAAACGTCCAGCTGGATGTCCTTGCCCAGAGTGGAACCCATTTTGTAGGAGTTGCCACAGGAGCAGGTCGCGGTGATTTCGCTGTAATTCGGGTGGATATCGGTTTTCATGATGGCCTCTTTTCGACACCGCCACCCAGTCTTTCGCTGAGCACGGAATCGTCTTTGGTGCAGGGGTCTTCACCCCGGGCTGTTTAAAAAGTCGGCGCATACTATCAGATTAGCCCGGCGATTCAAGCGCAAATGCGGCTGGCGGGGTATCGCGGCGCGAGACCCCGCCAGCCGGGGCTTAGCTGCCAGCGCCACTGGCGTCGATCAGTGCCTGCAGAGCGGCCATATGCCCGTTCAGGGCGGCGTGACCGGATGGTGTCATTTGGTACCAAGTGGTCGGTTTGCGCTCCACAAAATCCTTGCGCGCGGCAATATAGCCCCGTTCTTCCAGTTTGCGTAATTGCGCCCCCAGATTGCCGTCGGTAGCTTGCAGCTGGGACTTGAGGCGGGCGAAGGTGATTTCGCCGTGCTTCGCCAGCAGTACACAGGTGCCCAGGCGAAGGCGGTGCTCCAGCAGCGGATCCAGGGCAGTCAGTGCCTTCATTCCTTTGCCCCGGCATCCTGTGTCTTGAGTGCCGTGCGCCGGCTGAAACCTGCCCAGCACAACGCCAGTCCCACGGTGATACCGGTGATCGTCCAGGAGTAAGGCGGCAGCAGTACCACCATCACCCCATAGGCCACCAGCATCAGAATGCCGCACCACAACAGCGGCCGCTCCAGGTGCACACCGGCCAGACCGTAGGTGATACCGGTGATGAGGAGAAAGTTCGCCCCGCCCATTTCCGGTGATACGCGCCCCAGCATCAGGGGCAGAAAGCACAGCAGAAAGGCGGCGCCGGCCAGGGACCAGTGCAGCGCGTAGCGCAGGCCCAGGCGACAGTCGTTGATCCCCTGGCGCCGGCTCTGGCGCGCACCCAGGTACCAGCTGAACAGGCCGCCGCCGATTCCCGCAACCAGCCAGTAAATTCCCGCCAGCTGGGGGGCGAAATCCGGCAGGCTGAAGCCCACGGCTATTAACAGCGCCCATAGAAAGTACAGCGCCGGGATACCGCCGGCGGTGGCATCTGCGCGCACCGCATTGCTGATGTAGTCGAGGTCACTCTGTAACTTATTCACATCCGTCATGTTCACTATTCCCTTGTGGGTACATTTTGCGGGCTGGCTGTGGATAAGTCCCGCCTGTGGATTGGCCCTGCCCGGCCTGCGAAATCTGACCGCTTACTACCCGCTTACTAAAAGGTGCGACAGGAGCCGATAGAGAACTCTACAATTTAGAGTTGATTTGTAGAGTACTTTAAATTTTAGAGTTGGCAACAAAAAAGAATCGGAAATACGGCGTGACGTGGCAGCGCGCGCCAGTTTTTCCACTTTTGCACCCTTCTTCGGTTTTTCGAGAGGGGTGGAGTACGCGCTGGCGGGTAAATCCATCTGCTTGATCGCATCGCGTCGCAGGCTGGAGCACGGCAATGGTGCTGTACCCGGAGGCGCCAACCGTTACACTAGCGCGCTTTCGCGGCGCGAACGCGCGTACCTAATACCGGGGCAGTTTGGGGGACAGATTGGAGCAAGCGGCGGCACACTCAGGCGTAGCGCACGGCATCCTGCGATTGGCAGTGCCGGTGCCATTGCGACGACTGTTCGATTATCTGCCGCCGCAAGGACTCACCGCGGATGACCTGCGCCCCGGACAGCGTTTCTGGGTGTCCTTTGGCAATCGCAATCTCGTGGCCGTTCTGGTGGATGTGGTTTCCGAGTCGCCGCTGGCGGAGCTCAAGCCCGCCCTGGAACGCATCGACAGCCAGCCTATTTTTGATGATCGCAGTCGTGGATTCCTGCAGTGGACGGCGGATTACTACCAGGCGCCACTGGGCGAGCTCTACGCAGCCGCACTACCTGTCGCCTTGCGCAAGGGCAAGCCGGCGGACCACTGGGCAGAGCAGTGGCTCGAGCTCACCACCGAGGGCAAGGGGCTGCCGGAGACTGCGCTGGCGCGGGCCAAGAAACAGCAGGAGCTCCTGCAACTATTGTTGCGCAGCGGCCGTCAGAGCCGCACCGCACTCAATGCCCGCGGACTCAACAGCAGTGTGTGCAAGGCGCTGATCGAGCGCGGGCTCGCGCGCTGGGTTTCCGGACCCACCGCGCCGCCCCCCCTGGAAGTGGTGGAACCGCGCCCTGCCCCACAACTGAACGACGAGCAACGCCAGGTGATCGACAGCGTGGCCGCCACCGGTTTCAGTGCTTCCCTGCTGGAAGGTACTACCGGCAGTGGCAAGACCGAGGTTTACCTGCGGCTGATGGAGCGCGCCCTGCAACGGGGGCAACAGGCGCTGCTGCTGGTGCCCGAGATCGGACTGACGCCCCAGACCCTGCGCAGAATTGCCGCGCGCTTCCCCGACTTCCGTATCGCCGCCCTGCACTCCGGTCTTGCCGATGGCGAGCGCGCCCGCGCCTGGCTATCGGCGGCCAGCGGTGTGGCAGACATCGTTATCGGTACCCGTTCCGCCATCTTTACCCCGCTGCCGCGACTCGGGGTGATTCTGATTGACGAGGAGCATGACGGCTCCTTCAAGCAGCAGGACGGGGTGCGCTATTCCGCCCGCGACCTGTCGTTGGTACTGGCGAAGCGCGCCGAAGTGCCGGTCTTGCTGGGCTCCGCCACCCCATCCCTGGAGAGCCTGCACAACGCGTTGAGTGGGCGCTACCAGCACCTGCGCCTGCGTCAGCGCGCGGGCAATGCGCGCCCACCGGAAATCAGCGTGGTTCCCACGTTTCACCAGCAGTTGCAGGAAGGGTTCGCGCCGCAGGTATTGCGGCATATCGGGGAAACGCTGCAGCGCGGCGAACAAGCACTGGTGTTCATCAACCGCCGTGGCTACTCCCCGGCGCTTACCTGTGACGACTGCGGCTGGCTCGCGGATTGCCCGCATTGTTCCGCCAAGCTCACCCTGCACCGGCGCCAGCGCCACCTGCGCTGTCACCACTGTGATTACCGTATGCGCGAGGTGCACAATTGCCCCCAATGTCACAGTCGCAACCTGAACGCCCTGGGTGCCGGCACCGAGCGCAGTGAGGACTTCCTAACCCACACCTTCTCAAACTTCCCAGTGATCCGTGTGGATCGGGATACCACCGCCAGCAAGCAGGCGCTGGACAAATTGCTGGAGCCGGCGCGCAACGGCGAGCCGTGCCTGTTGCTCGGAACCCAGATGCTGGCCAAGGGCCACCACCTGCCCCGGGTCACCCTGGTGGTGATCCAGGATGCCGATGGCGGACTGTTCAGCGCCGATTTCCGTGCCCCGGAACGCATGGGGCAGTTGCTGGAGCAGGTGGCCGGGCGCGCCGGACGTGGCGACCTGCCGGGACACGTGCTGGTACAGAGCCGTTACCCTGAACACCCCCTGCTGCAACTGCTGCTGACAAAGGGCTACGGTGCCTTCGCCCGCCAGTTGATGGAGGAACGCAAGATCGCCCAGCTGCCGCCGGCGCGGGCAATGGCGCTGGTGCGTGCCGAATGCGAAGAACCGCGCTGGGCCGAGGAATTCCTCAGCAGTGCGCGGGACTACTTGCAGGCCATGGCCCCGCCCTCCCCGGAGCTGCAGTATCTCGGCCCGGTGCCAGCGCTGCTGGAGCGCAAGTCCGGCCGCTTCCGTTTCTATGTGCAGATCACCGCGGACAAGCGCGGGCTGTTGCAGAAACTGCTCGCGCAATTCAGTAGCTGGGCCGAAGGCAACCGCAATCGCCGCATACGCTGGGCGATTGACATGGATGCCCAGGAATTATCGTAAACCCCGCACACAGCGCCCGACGCAGCGGTTACAATTTCCCCGTCCGCACAATAATCATTGAAGACTGAGAGAAGTGTCATGGCTCGCCGCAATACCCGCCGCCAACAATCCACCGGCAAACCCGCCTGGGTCTGGTTTGTACTGGGCAATTTCGTCGGTGGTTTTGCGGTGTTCGTATTCCTGCTGAATGACCTCAAGATCGAACAGGGCAAGGTTGCCGCCCGGGCCGACAAGCCCGCCGCCCGCGAGCCGGCACCTGCGGAAGCCAAACCGCGCTTCGATTTCTACAAGCTGCTGGAAGAGAATGAAGTCAAAGTACCCGAGCCGAAGAAGCAGCAGGCGAGGGTAAAGGCGGGAGAAGAGAAAAGCAGCGATACCGCCCAGCGGGTAGAGCCAAAATCGGACCTGGTCTACATCCTCCAGGCCGCCAGCTTCCGCGACAAAGCCGAAGCGGATCGCCTGCGCGCGCAACTGATGCTCGCCAATCTGGATGTCAAGGTCGAATCCGCCACCGACACCCGCGGCACCTGGCACCGGGTACTCGTAGGCCCCTACACCAACCGCTCCAAAATGGCCGCCGCGCGCGGTGTACTCGCGGAACACCGCCTGATGCCGCTGGTGCTCAAGCGGCCTGCCAAGGGCTAGCTCCGCAGACTTCGCCGTCTAAACCTCCGTCTCCACCAGGCGGCGCGCAATCCGGTGCGCCACCGGTGCGATCAGGGATATCAGCGGAAACGCCACCACCCAGGCCACCAGCCCAGCGTGCAGCCAGCGCGACAGGAATCCCTCGGTGACCCCGGTATTGATAATCGTCACCACACCCGACATCAGTGTCGACATAAAGAACGACATAAAAAACGCGAACACCAGGGTGTAATAACGGGGCTTCAAACGGGCCACAGGCACTCTCCATCCAACCTCAGGAAGTAGCCGCGGAGTATAAAGCCGCACCTCCCAAGTTGAAATCCTGCCCCTTCGACCACACTTAGTGCTCTTGAAATGTAAAACGCAGAGGCACATGTGGAACAATATCGCGGTACAACCATTCTCTCCGTCCGCCGGAACGGCAAAGTCGTCATCGGCGGTGACGGGCAGGTCTCCATGGGTAACACCATCATGAAAGGCAATGCCCGCAAAGTCCGCCGCCTCTACAACGACAAGGTCATCGCCGGATTCGCCGGCGGTACCGCTGACGCCTTCACCCTATTCGAACGCTTTGAAGCCAAACTGCAGGCCCACAACGGCCAGCTCACCCGCGCCGCCGTCGAACTCGCCAAAGACTGGCGTACCGACCGCGCCCTGCGCCGCCTGGAAGCGCTGCTCGCCGTCGCCGACGAAACCGCCAGCCTGATCGTGACCGGTAACGGCGACGTCATCCAGCCGGAAGATGACCTCATCGCCATTGGCTCCGGCGGTCCCTTCGCCCAGTCCGCGGCGCGCGCACTGCTCGACAACACCGAGATGGATGCGCGCAGCATAGTCGAACAGGGATTAAAAATTGCCGGTGATATCTGCGTGTACACCAACCACAACAACACAATTGAAGAACTGAATTACTAAGTTAAGAACCAACTAACTGACGAAGTAATTCACCACAAAATGAAGGCGGGGTGACGGGTACTGGTTTTTGAAAGCGTCGGCGA
>NZ_LZDE01000202.1 GCF_002009015.1 Microbulbifer mangrovi
CGTCCGCAGTTCTACTTCCGTACCACCGACGTAACTGGTGCGGTTGAGCTGCCGGAAGGCACCGAAATGGTAATGCCGGGCGACAACATTCAGATGAAAGTTGAGCTGATTGCCCCGATCGCCATGGAAGAAGGTCTGCGCTTCGCAATCCGCGAAGGTGGCCGTACCGTTGGTGCTGGCGTTGTAGCTAAGATCCTCGACTAATCTTTAGTCCTGGTCTCAAGCACGAAAAAGCCGCAGTGGAAACACTGCGGCTTTTTTTATACCCGCGATTTCTATAGTGCAACCCGGCTATTTTTTTCGTTATTCAATCGGGCCTCCTCCCGCGCCGATAACGTCATGCCCACTAGTGGCGCGCTAGCGGGAAACACACTCTGCATACGCTCAAGCAAGTCCCGGTACAGGTTCTCGGCACGGGCCCAGTCCTGTTGCGCGGCTGCCAACCTGGCTTCGAGCGCGTCGACGTCCAGCTGGATGGGGTGGTTGCGCTCAAAATGCTTGGTGTTAATTAGGCGCGCATTATCGAGTAGCGCTTGGGCGTCGTTAAAACGACCCTCGTTTAGCGCGATGCTCGCCAGACGGAAATCATTTCCGGCTACTCCGTAATCGTCCTCGCCGTACTGTTGTGCATTGAGGTTTCGAATTTTATGAATCAGTGCGATGCCTTCGTCACGATCACCGGTCAATGTCATTACTTCGCCGAGATTGCCGCGTGCGAGAAAGCTGATCGAAGAGCTGTCAGGAAGTATGCGCGAGAAAATCGCGTTGGCAGTATCGAGGTCTCGCCGCGACGCTGAATACAGGCCTTGCTTGAAGTAGACGTAGCCACGCGTTGCGAGGATATGGGCGGTGGACTCTTCACTTTGCGCGTCGACGGTCACCAGCGCGGAAAGTACATCAATGGCGCGTTGGTAGTAGCCCAGCCGCCGGAGCAAATTTGCATATTGGCGGGCGGTCGTACGGAGGGTGATATTGTCGGTCGTGAAAATTTGCGTGCTGATCCGGTAGGCATGCTCCAATTGCGCGCGAGCGTCATCCCAGCGATTTACTCGCATATAACACTGGCCGAGGTTGTGGTAACTGCCCAAAGTTTTCGGGTGTTCATCGCCATAGAATGCGAGTTTTTCCTGTAAGACCTGCTCTTGCAGGCCCGTTGCGCTGGAGAAGTCTGCAATGTCGTAGTAGGCGATGGCAAGGTTGTGCCTGGTACTAATGCCTTCTTCTCCGCCGTGATCTGGCTGTGCGCTCCAGTATTGTTCGGCGGCATTGAAATGCGCGATGGCTTCTTGCGGGCGCCCCAGTTGTAACATTACCAGCCCTTCGCGCATGCGGGTGGTAGCCAGCAGTTCCGGATCAGTGTCGACCTGCAATATGGTGATCGCCTCTGCAAGTGCGTACTGTGCTGCGTCCTGGTCTCCCGCCTCGCGATAGTAATCCCCGAGTTTTGACAGGCTGCCCGCGATCTGCAGTTGACTGGTACCCGTATGGCTGCGCTCGATTTCTAGAGCCTGCTTCTGTAGCGACACTGCGTCCTTGTGTTTGCCGGTAGTAAATTTGACCTGTGCCAGGGTTTTCAGCAGTTGGGCCTTTACCGTGGGGTCTTCATCCAGAGAGTTCCGGGTGTTCTCGACGGCAGTGTCGAGTAGTTCCTCCACATCTATTGTGCGTCCGCGGGCATTGGCCGGAGAAGCGGCACTGAACATGTCCATCAGCAGCTGGGTGACCCGCTTGGCCGTATGTGCCTGGTTTTCGATTTCTACCTGCGCCTTGAGCAGGTTGTCACGCTCGCTGCGCAGCTTGTCAGCGAGATACATGGCTGCGGCAAAGCCACCACTGACCGCGATAAAAACGGAGAGGGAGAGCGCCGCAGCAACGGGATACCGCGACAGCAATTTGCCGCTTCGGTAGACGAAGCTGGGTGGTGTCGCTTGCACGGGTTCTCGACGCAGGTAGCGTGCAATATCCGCCTGTAGCTCACCGACACTGCTATAGCGGTTTTCCGGTTCCTTGCGCAGCGCCTTGCCCACAATATTGTCGAGATCGCCGCGCAGCAGGTTCCTCTGGTTCGCAATTACCTGTTCCATGGCCGCCTTGCTTGGCAATGTGGGCTCACTGAGACAGATGGCTTCAATCAGTTTTTCTGCGCTGGTATCTCCTCCGGGATGGGGCGAACAACCGCAGAGAAGGTGGTAAAGCAGGGTGCCGAGACCGTAAACATCGGTGGCCGTCGTGGTCGCCTCGCCGCGAACCTGTTCAGGGCTGGCGTAAGCGAGGGTGAGGCCCTTTAACTGTGTGGCATTGGTGGCCTGAGGGTTACTCTGTAATACCTTGCTGATACCGAAATCGAGGAGTTTCACCTGCCCCTGGCCGGTGACCAGCACATTGTCCGGCTTAATATCCCTGTGAATAACCAGGTGACTGTGCGCGTAGCTCACTGCATCGCACACGGCGAGGACCAGCTTCAGGCGCGCTTCGATTCCCAGGTTTTTCTCCCGGCAGTATTCGCTGATCGGGCTGCCGTCCACATATTCCATCACCAGGTAGGGGCGGCTGTCCTCGGTAGCTCCACCATCCAGCAGCATCGCGATATTGGGATGTTGCAGCCGGGCGAGTATCTGTCGCTCCTGGTGGAAGTGCTGTAGTTCTTTGGCGCTGGCAAAGCTCGGTGCAATCTTGATGGCTACCCTCTGCTCGAAGGCTCCGTCTGCCCGGTGGGCAAGGAATACCACACCCATACCGCCGCGACCGATCTCGCGGTGGATCTCGTAGGGCCCCAGCTTCTGCCCGTGGGTCAGTGCCTGGCTGAGATCCTGAAGTTGCCGCCCGATAATATCGGCATGCTGATCCTGCTCTATTCCCTGCTCGTGAATATCGAGTAGCCGGAGGACCTCTTTCACCTCGGTATCGTTTGCGCCACTGCTTGCCAGCAGCTGTGCGTGGGTGTCACGCGGTTGGTCCAGGCAGGCATCGAACAGTTGTTTGACGACTTTGAGGTCGGAAGATGAGTCACGCATGGTTGTTCTGGTGCTGTTCTGACAGGCGGTCGTTGAGGAAGGCGCGGGCGAACTTGAGTTCTCGCTCTACGGTCGCGATGCTGATTTCAAGGATCTCGGCGATATTTTGCTGGGTAAAGCCCGCCAGATAATGCAATTCCGCAATGCTCTCCAGGCGATCACTGATCCCCGACATTTCTGTCAGGGTTTTATCGATGGTCAGGAGTCCCAGATTTACGTCGATATCACCCAGTAAGCTGTCCACCCATACCGTACGCAGATGCTGTCCGTTGCGCTTCTGTGCCGACTTGGCGCGCGCATGGTCAATCAGTAGGTGGCGCATCGCTTTGGCTGCACACCGGTACAGGTGTGACTTGCTCTCGTAGCCCGCGGGGGATTCCATCAGCCGAAGGCAGGCTTCGTGCACCACGTCGGTGGTTTGAAGGGTCAATTCATCCGACTGGTTTACCAGAATGCGGCGCGCACAGCAGCGCAGCTCCTGGTACAGCTGTCCGGTCAATTCGGGGAGTGCAAGTGAGGTCATGGCGTTTTATCCAGTTGTCGCCCTAGCGTCAAATTCTACAAAAATTTTTCACGTAGATGAGGGAAATACGGGCGCGAATCCGTACTTATCCCTATGTGTGTCATTCGCGTAGGGGTGCCTGCCCAAAAAACCGGACCGGAAACTATGAAAAGCATGTTTAGACAGGTGGTTCTGGCGCTGCCGGTGGCTGCCCTGGTGGCTTTCAGTGTGCAGCCGGATTGGACCAGTGACGGTGTCCCGGACGAGCGCATTACGCGATCGGCTGGCGATGTGCCCAGTGACAGGGCGCGCCTGGGGTTGGGTGTGGGCGGGCGGTTTCGTGCAGAAGCAATGCTGCCCGAGGAAAATCTCTGCTTTCCTGACTTTGCTGTCGTGCGGTGAAAGTTTTCTGATTTTTTAATTACCTCATCACAGGAAAAGCGATAAATTTGTCACAAAAATTTTCCGTAGAATTCTGCGCCCCGAGGCTGCGGGAGGCGGAAGCGATAAGAACCAAAAGGAATATATTGAAAACTTTGGAGAATAAGCGGATGAGCGAACTGCTGTTTTACCGCAAGCCTGTAGCCCTGAATCGGGAAAGTCATCGCGGCCTCAGATTTACCCCCAGTAACAAATTCCGTTTCTCGTCCGAGGTCAATTCTGTTCCGTTGACGGGTATCGAGTTCTTCGAGGCGAGCCGGGATCTGCCCATTCTGTTTAGCCGCAGCGAGTCTGGTCAGTTTTTTCCCCTGGCACTGTTATCCCTGCGCAATAACCAACACGCACTGCTGGATGAAGAGGGGCTTTGGCAGGGCAGTTACGTCCCGGCATTCATCCGCCGCTACCCCTTTGCCATGACCGACAACCAGACCGTGTGTTTCGACCAGGAAGCCGATCAGTTTTCCGAAGACAAGGGCGAGCCACTGTTTGATGAGCAGGGTGAAAATACCCAGACCCTGAACAACGTGCTGCAGTTTTTGAATAATTTTGACGTGTCCTACAAGCGCACCCGTGAATTCTGTGAGCAGGTGGCGGTCGCAGGGCTATTCAAGCCTTTCAACATCCAGATTATGGCGGGTGACGACAAGCCGGTGCGCCTGGAAGGGCTACATGTGATCGACGAAGCGAAGTTGCTGGATGTGGACCAGGAGCAAGTGCAGAAGTGGTTCAAGAGCGGTGAACTCGCCTGGATCTACGCCCACCTGCACTCTCTGGGGGCTCTCAAGCAGTTGACCAAGCGACAGGCGGAGAGTGCAGCCCTGGCTCAGGCAAGAGAAAAAGCCGAAGCCGGCACTTTGAATTAAATAGACCGGGTTCACCGGCACAAAATTCCGGATCTATTCATACGGTCCGGTCCAGAGCAGCCGAAAGCCAAAAAGTTGGCGCGGCTGCTTTGCTGTTTTTACAAGGAACATGTACGGCACTCCCTGCCGCGCAAAAAATAAAACGACGAAAACAATCCCAGCCGTTTTCAAGGACCATAAGCATGAAACCCTTCCGTCACCAACTGCTTGCCCGTGCAATTCGCCACGTCACCCAAAGCCAGGACGTCGATCCGGCTTGGCAGAAACGCGGCCATATTGGCAAGCAATTCACAGTTGGTGCCCTGTTATCCGGAGGGGCCGTGAATCTGCTGGCGGCTACGCACAATATCGATGCGGTTGATGCTTTTACGGACGTTGAAGACCTGGGAAATAATGTCGAAAAGGTAACCAGTAAGTACAAAAAGGGGACGGTTGGGGTCAACGTCTTCAACGACTTTGTGGTGGGGGACATCAATACGGTAAACCTGGAGCTGGATAGCGATATTGACCAGCTGGTAAATATCGTGCGCAACAGCCGCCCGGAAGTACACGGCGTGTTGAACAGTTACCAGGACGGCACCCTGGGTGGCAATGTGGTATTTGCCAGTTCTTATGGTTTTCTTGTGGGCCCTTCGGGCATCATCAATGTTGGACAGCTCTCGGTAAAAACCCCTTCCCAGAGCGAAATCGACAGCTGGCTAGATTTGAATACCCCGGCGTTTTCCGATGACGGCTTTACCGCCCTCGACGACAACTCATACTCGGTGTCTTCCAGCGGCCTGATAACCGTCTCAGGTAAAATCAATACTGGCAGTGGTATTGATTTGCGCGGTAACCAGGTTGTAGTGGATAGCGGTGCGGTGATGACTGCCGGCAATGCGATCCAGGCTATCTATGTGGATGCGGCGATGGTGGCAGTGGGGGATGCCAGCGTGCCGACGGCGCTGCAGGAAGAAAACGGCAGTATCTATATCGGCGCCGCCGGCGCCGGTGTTACCACCGATATTTCCCTGGCCGGGGACCTGCTCGCAGACGGCGGTATTACCATCAGCGCGGATACCATCGACGTTGCCAGCTCGGCAATCCTCGATACGCGCGACGCGGCAACTGCCAACGACGCCGAGACCACCGCCACTTTTATCGGTGACAGCGTCAACATTGCCGGTGAAGTACTGGCGAGCAACATCAATATCACCGCAGATACCGGAGTGACCATCAGTGGCGATATGACCGCCCTGGGCACCGATGACGGCAGCACGGTGACCGCCGGCCTGATCGATATCGACAGTGCTTCTGCGGCCATCGACGGCGGCAGCGGCGCGGTGGTTCTGGCAGAGACTGCAAGCGCCGGTGACCTGGTCATCGTAGGTAATATCGATGCCTACGATCAGCTGGATGTGACCGGTGGCAGTATTGCCATAACCGCGGGTAATGTTGTTTCCGGTTCAGATGTCAGCCTGCACTCGAGCGATATCAATATCGACGGCAGCCTTACGGCCGATGCCACCGCCGACGACAGTACCGGCACGGTACTGCTGGATGGCGATGCAGACTACGACGATCTCGGCAATATCACCGCGGAAATCGTACGGGTTGATACCACTAACGATTTCTACATTACCGACGATGCCGCCAGCCTGGTGGTTAGTGCCGGTGATATCGTGTGGGAAGAAGCCGGCGGTGCGGTTGACCTGGGTTTCGCCCTTGAAGTCAACGCCGACGATATCACTGCAGGCATCGATGTTACCGCGGTGGATATCACCCTGACGGCCACCAACGGGGTGCAGGCGGATGCTTGGCTGAACGCCGCAGGCGACGGTGCCACCCTCGGTCAGGTCGGTCTTTCCGGTGCTACCCTGGCTTTTGATTTCGCCAAGATTTCTGCCGACGGCCTCTCGCTCACTACATCCAACAATATGGTGTTTGCGAAAAATACCGCGGATACCGAATACCAGAGTGCCGGCGTCAACGATTTCAAACTTGCGGCAGACGTGGATTTTGACGGTGACCTGAGCCTGAATGCCGCGGGTATAACCGTTACCAAAAATGCTTCGATTACCGCCGCCAATGTCACCATCGAATCCAGTGATACCAATATCGACGGCAGCGTAACTGCTGATGCCGGCGACAGCGATGCGACGACTTTTGGCTCCATCAGTCTGGTGCAGGATGCGGACTACGAGGATGTCGGCAACCTTAACTACAGCCTGCTCGCCATCAGTACCGATAATGTAATCGTGCTGTCCAATGACAGTGCGGCTTCTGCTGTGACTGGCGCCGCCACAGGCGACATCGTCTGGGTTGACGACAAGGATTTCGATTTCACCGGTAAAGATATCAGCTTCAATGGCAGCAGCCTGACGGTAACCTCCGGCACCACCCTGGACGCGGACAACATAACTTTTGATGTTGATAGTTTTTACAACAGCGGTACCTTCAACGCGTCCGAATCGATTCTGCTGACCGCAAATATTGATGACACCCTGGACCTGACCGGCCTCAATGCCAGCGCCCTGACCCTGAACAGTGGTTCATCCCTGAGCTGGGCCGAAGATATTCTCTACGGCGGCCTGCTGAAGTTTGTCGCCGACAGTGTCACCATCGAGTCCACGGCCTCGGTTACCGCTGCAGGTATTTCGGTGGAGGCTGACACGATTACTGTCGCGGGCAGCCTCACCAGCACTGCTGGTAGCGGCAGTACCGTCGGTAACATCGACCTGAAAGGCAAAAACATTACCCTCGCCAGTACCGGTGTGCTGGATACGGTGGATGGCGACAGCAGCACCACCGACGGTGATGTGAACCTGACCGCGAGTGACACCGATGCGGTGGGTTATGGCAAAGCCAGGGCCGAAACCAGTATCGACCTGTCCGGTACCATCGAAGCGAACAACGTTACCGCCAAGGCATTCAGCTCCTCCACCAGTTCCATCTACGAAGAAATTGGCACTACCCTCGGCCTGAAAACCGTAGCCGCGCTCGCGGGTGTGGACTTCAACTATATGGAGGCGGATTCCGACGCGACCGTCACCGTCAACAGCGGTGCCAACATTACCGCCGCGGGCAACGTCACCCTGTCTGCGGATTCGCACTCGGTGGCCGAGGCCATGGCGCTGGTCA
>NZ_LZDE01000203.1 GCF_002009015.1 Microbulbifer mangrovi
CCCGTAGCTCAGCTGGATAGAGCGTCGCCCTCCGGAGGCGAAGGTCAGAGGTTCGAATCCTCTCGGGCGGGCCATATATAAAAAAGGCCACCCAACGGGTGGCCTTTTTTATATATCGTCCCAAGCCCTCGGGCTTCGCCCAACTCCCAGGTTCGACTCGCAGGCGCAAAGCGCCGGAGAGCAGCGAGCCCGCAGGGCGAAGCTAATCCTCTCGGGTGACCTCTTCCTAAGAAAGAGGTTAGGCTGGCGAATCTGATTCCAGCCTACCCTCTAGAAATCGACGAAACCACAATCGGTTTATACGATCACAATACAGATCAAAGCCGCAGCGTATTGGCCTTGAATTCACCGATACAATAATCCGCAGCCGCGTGTAATTCCTGCTTCAATCGAGCCGCCTGATTCCCTACCAGCTCGTCATAGGTGGGCGCCGTCTCGCTATCCTCATGGCTAAATTTGCTGCACATAGATTCGGCGAGCACTTCCTTGGTGGAAGTATCGACCAGCCGTAAAACAGCGCTGTAGCCGACTTTGTACTTATTCCAAGTGGTCGGGAAGTAAACAAAGTTCCAATTTGTGGTGCGTACATCCAGCAGTAATCTGGCATCACTTACTTGCGCAGTGAGATCGTCCAGCTTGGCGCCAGAGGTTTCAATTCTGGTATCTTCAAGAAGACGCAGCGAGTATTCCTTGGCCAGCTCTGTAGCCAGAGAGTCATAGATATAGCCGGCTGGGTCTTCCACATTATTTTCGGCAACCAACTTATTGCCCGCAGAAATCATGGCGACGGCACCAAGTGCACCAAATGCACCTTTACCAGCTGTCATCGCTGCAAAGCCGGGCTTTTCACTGGAGAAAGATCCACTGATGGCTCTCCCTTCTATCATCGGGATAGACTCTTCGGACAAAGGCACTGTTTTCACACCAGCACAGCCAACAGCAGCAAGCGCCAAGCTCAGGATAAAGAGTTTTTTTAACATATTATTTCCCCAGTAATTTGAGTGGGTTGTTGGTAATTTTTATTTGAGTTTATTGTTCATTTTTTACAAACATCGCATATCAACCTGGCACGCACGGCAAACCAGAAGCTTTTCGAAATAATCGAAGCTGCCATCAGATGTGCAAAGGTCTACGGCTAGCGCTGGCCAAGTGACGCAATAATACACTTTTCCATCTTTTACCCAAAACTCAGCATAAATTTCTCATCCGAATAGAATTCGGAGGTATATACAACCCTTCCTGGGGCCATACATAAAAAAGCCGCTGATGCGTAAACATCAGCGGCCAAAGACAGGACCAAATGAAATTAATTTAACGCTTACAGCAGCAGATAGTTACGCATGGTGATCTGCTGAGTATGGCTGCCCTGCGAGCCAGTCATTTCAACGCGCAGGTGCACATAGTCACCCGTCTCGCCGTCATTCGGGATTGTGGCGATCCACTCTCCGTCTACCTGTTTCACTTCAGCATCCACCCAGTTGCTGGGCGAGAATTTGTTGGAAACCGGGCAGTACATGAATGCAGAAATGTTTTCCATAGCACATTCCTGGCCGTAACCGTATTGGAGAGATACGGAAGACAGGTCGACTTCACCTAGGCCATCCATCACACCGGACAGTTTGACCTGCATCGGTTCACCCGCATTGGCGGTATTCACGATGCTGAGCGGCAAGTCGATGACCGGAACCAGTACCCGCTGTGGGCCCTGTTTCGAGGCATCGGTATTAAAGGTGTAAATACCCTGGTACAGAGAACCGAGGTGGTCACCAATAGGAGAACGATCGCCCACACCTCTCGCGTAGGAGCGAATCTCCAGAGTGATTTCGCTGTTGCCGTGAGGCACGGTTAGCATGCCGCCATCCAGGTACTGGGTTTGACCATCAACAGTGATACCGTAAGCGGTGCGGCTATTGTAGCCACCGCTGCCATCGTGGCCGGATGCATCACCGAAAGACGGGATACTGAACTGCACGGCATTGGTGGTACGCAGAGCAAGGGAGGATCCGCTGCTCATCTGGGTGCCGCCACGCGGGCCCTTGAACCAGGTGGTTTCCTCTTCACCGGCAGTCATCACCCGCGGACCATCGAAGTAACCGCCATTGTTGCGCAGCTGATGATCAGGCATCACGATGTTGGTCCAGGCGTTCTTGGGGGTCGCTGTGTAGTACTCTTCGCGCTCCACCGGGGTCATGACCATCTGCGGGCTACCGGTAGAGTAGAACTCGCCGGTGCTGTTGGTCATAGCCATCACATCGGTCCAGGCCGGGCGATCGCCATCCTGTGCATGGTAGCGCGCGGTGATTTTGTACATATCCTTCTCGTGGACCTGCACCAGACCGCTGTCGATATGGCCATCGGTGATGTGATTGATGGAGTAAGCGTAGGGACTGCGCTCTGCCGCGATACCACTCCAGCTGACCACGTTATTGCCCGCTTCTACCTCGGCAGCGATACGCTCACCCTGTTCGCCGCTAACGGCAATGACCGGCACTTTCGGCGTTCCGGTAATAACGCCCTTGTAGCGACCACTGGTACCCGGGCGATAGGCAATCACACCGATGGCGCCGTGCTTCATGGCGTTGCCGACCATATAGGAAGTCAGGTAATAGGGGTTGGAAATCAGCGCGATTTTGCCTTCCAGGTCGAACTGTTCCCAGTCGGTGCTATAGCCGGCATCGCCTACTGCAACCATCTCGGCACTGCCTTCGCCATGAAAGCTCAGCGCCAGCCCCTGATTGGTGTAATCCAGTACTTCACCATTTTCCAGGGTGACTTCTGCTTCCGGCGCAATTGCGCGGGTAGTCACAAACGAACGGAAGCGATCGTCATGGCCCTGGGACCAGGCGTAGAAGTTCTTCACGTAATCCGGGGCCAGCTCCATCGCCGCCAGCTTCGCAGACTTGGCATCATCCAGCGCATAGGTAAAGCCGAAGGAATAGCCCTGGGGCGCCAGCGGCTTGCCCGCCTTGAACTCGACCTTTTCCGCATTGCGCGCATCGAATTCGATGGTAGAGTCGCCGGATACATTGCGGCGCAACACTGCCATCTGGGCTGCAGATTCCACCAGCCCGCCGAAGGCGCTGTCGTTATCGTAGGTCATGATATTGGCCACGATGGTGTAATCACCTTCCGGCACATCAAGGCTCGCGACACCATTATTCACCGCCAGGTAATGACCCCAGTCATCCTCGTCGTTCATCACGTAGATTTTGGACGGGGACTGCGCGGGCTTGCCGCGATTGTCGGTAACGGAGAAGCTCAGCTCGACTTGCGGCTGGTCAATCCAGAATGAAACCGGCACGGTAAGGCGTTCGTCTGTATTACCAACGACAGTACCTTCGATGCGACCGGTGATCGCGCCGTAGGCACCGCTGCGCAGGCCAACGGTAGGATCAATCCACACCGGGACGTCGACACTGCCGTTGGCCGGTACGGTAACGGATTTGAGGCCGAGGCCCGCCAGGGTTGACGGCAATTCTACGGAATCGTCTTCACCGACAATATCCAGCTTCAGTTTGAAGGTTTTGTCTTCGCCGGAAAGGTTTTCCAGGGTGACCGAGGCTTCGGTGTACTCGTAATGGCCGCCGGTGAAAAAGCCCAGTTCCGGGTTCGGGTTGGCCACAACGTTCTGGACCATGGCCTGGTTGACGTCCATCGGGCCAGCGCCCTGCTCCAGCACATGGGCATCAGTCGGGGTGACAGAAGAAGTCAGAACCTTTTTCAGCTCGCGCGGGGAAAGTTCCGGGCGCGCCTGTTTCAGCAGCGCCGCGCCACCGGATACGTGGGGTGCGGACATGGAGGTGCCGGAAAGCGCGGTGTAGGCAGTGTCACCAAAACCGCCGGAAGCCGCGGCAACCACCGCAACGCCTTGGGAAGTAATATCCGGTTTGGAAGAGTGACCATCCGGGGACGGACCACGGGAAGAGAAGACCGCGGTTTCATTGTTGCGGTCTACCGCACCCACGGTCAGAGCGCTGGGGGCGCAGCCGGGAGAGCCAACGGTCTCGCGGGTGAAGCTGTTACCGGCTGAGATCACAAACAGGGCTTCGTCGCTGAGCGCTTCCACCAGGTCGACCATCGGCCCGCCACAGGAAGTGGCACTGCCGCCCAGAGACATGCTGACGATGTCAGCACCCTGTTCTACAGCCCAGATCATGCCGTTCAGGATGCCGTAAGTGGAACCACCGCCGGTGTTGCCCAGCACCTTGCCGATCACCAGATTCGTCTCCGGTGCCATACCCGCCCAAAGACCATCGGACTCGACACCGGTACCGGCAATGGTGGTGGCAACGTGGGTGCCGTGACCATTCAGGTCGTCCACGCCGTTACGGGAATAAGTGAAGTCCGCAGAGGCGATAACGCGACCGGCGAGATCCGCATGCTCGACGTCATAACCGGTATCCAGTACCGCCACGGTCACGCCTTCACCGGTGAAGTTCGCGGCATGAGGGTCGTGGGCACCGGTCAGGGGTACAGTGGGTGTCAGGGTTTCAGAAGCGGAAACCTTGTGTGCGTGTAAAAACGCATCCAGCCACACACCTTCCACACTGTTGTCTGCGGTCAATTGTGTCCACAGTTCTGCAGCCTGGGTTTTATCGATACCGAAAGCGGCGCTGTCGATAATCTCGATCTCACCGGTCAGGGACATGCCATTGAGCGCCTGCGGCACGGCGGCGCCGGCCAGGGTGCCATCGATGTACTCGACGATCACCGGCAATTTAGCCGTGGATTTGTCGTCGTAGCCTGCCAGATACAGCTTGCTGATATTGAACAGCTCCATATCCACGGCTTTCGCGTCTACCAGCTTTTGCGCTTTGGGTGGCACCACATAGGTGTCATTGCCGCGCTTGAAGATACTGGTGACCACTTCGCCACCCTCTTCACCCAGCAGGCGGATACCTGCCAGAGCACCGTCATTTTTTACGACGGCAGAAACCTTGTCACCGGTGATCAGGGTAAACATCAGTTCACCGGAATTAATTTCCTCACCAAACTCCTGGGTGAGGTCTTGAGATAGCGCGGGAGCTGCAACCAGCCCTCCCGAAAGAGCGCAAATAGCCGCGGCCAAACGGCTCACTCTGCCAAACTTATTCATTATTTATACCTGAAATTTTCGATTCATTATTCTCATCGATCGCCCTGTCAAACCCCGGCATAACCGGTCGTTGCAGATGGCGCTGCGAGAAATATAGAGCTCGCAAAATATTTATTAGGAGCGACAGACTGTCTTCCGTTTCTGTCTTGTTGCCAACGGAGAGCAGTGTTACAGGCTGCTACAAATAAGACGCCGCGGCAGGTCACAACCTCACCCAGCGCTTTGTAACGGTGTGTAACGCAGCGTTGCAAAAAATAGCTGAAGAAGTAGTCGGAAATTTAAATGAGATAGACGGCACAGATTCACCGATAAAAACTGGATTATCAGTCTGCGTGAAACTTGGGAAGAATTTCTTTTGTGGAGAGTGAGAATTGAATAGTGGAGGAAAAATGAAAAAAAAATACAAACTGCATTCCCCCTCACCACCCGGCCTGTAGCATCTCCACTGGTACCGCGAAAAGGCATGCAATCAAACTTTAGGCGCGCATTCCCCTACTCATCCCATTCGCTGATCTTTACTCCATACGTCCATCAATCGCCCTCATTCGATTGACTGCAAACCGTACAAACCAACTCAAGGGATCAAAAAGGATGAAGATCAGCAATTCAAGCAAATCAGCAATCGGGAGCGCTGCGGCGCTTGCATGCGGTCTGCTCGGTATCACCGTGGCCAATGCCGCCAGAGTACCCACAGTGGAAATCTGCCACTGGAATACAGTCGCCAATGTCTATACCAAGATTGCGATTCCCGGTGGTGTTCCGCTGGACAAGCATCTGGAGAATCACGGCGATATCTATCCCGACTACACGGATGCCAGTGGCATCGGCGTTGACGAGAACTGCAACGTTGTCGAAAGAAAAGTTTTTGCGCGGGCGTTTGTTGATGTAAACCCTGGTGACGGCCCTTACAACAGCGATGTAGATATTGATATTGCCGTATTATCGGATGACAACGGCAATCAAATCCTCGATTCCGATGGGGGAGACAGACTCACGGTATACCAGTACCCAACGAGTTTTACGCCATGCTCTACAGGCGTCTGTACCGATATTCTGGCATTTACCGGGGAAACCAAAAACACCACGGTAGCGGTATCTCCTCCACGGACGGATGGGGTCATAGTGTGGCTTGAAAATTCGGAACGTTTCAACTTTACTTCCAACCGCAGTGCAGGCAGCTACATCATTGGAGATGAAATCGTCTTGGGTGGTTTTGACCCATTTACCGGGGATGAGTTGCCGCCGAATCTGGCGATAAGTGACATTACATCCGGAGCTGGTCCCGACCGTCTTAATTTATCCCAGCCAAGATATTCGAGCTTTGAATGGGAATTCCCTTTGCAACAAGATAGTTACAGTGCACAGGACGACGGTTTTATCGATGTGGAACTCTATTCCCCATAAATTTTTCAACCGCCAGAAGCCGGCATTGACCCTGGCGACGGTTCCGCAGTCGCCAGGTTAAAATTAAAACACCTACAAAACCAGAAATAGATTCACTCTCGACTCCTAAGCATCCAAGGTTCCCACTAGCCACGAGCTTCGGCTGAGCTTCAGTGAAGCACTTATCTACGACCTTTTTGCCGCAAGCTATTTTGAAGCGCGGCAGGCGGCTGTCAGAGCTTGACCAGCAACTTGCCCTGGTTTTCGCCGCTGAACAGCAAGTTGATTCCCTCGATCGCACTTTCGAGACCGTCGATGACATGAGTGCGGAAGCGAATGTGGCCGTTCTGCACATAGCGCGTCAGCGCGTCGGTGGCTTCTTGCGCTTTTTCCAGGTGATCTGGTAACACAAAGCCTTCTATACGCAGACCTTTCAGGTTGATGTCCATCCAGTTCGGGCCAGGCGCCGGTTTTTCGAGGTTGTACTCGGCGATCATGCCGCACACCAGAATACGGCCAAAACGGTTCATACGATCGTAGGCCAGCTGCTGAATCGGGCCGCCGGTATTTTCAAAAAACAGGTCGATACCGTTGGGGCAGGCATCGTCCAGTTGCGCGGCGAGATCGTCTGACTTGTAGTTGATCGCCTTGTCGAATCCCAGCTCATCTTCCAGCCAGCGACATTTTTCATCGCTGCCGGCAGTGCCCACAACCCGCAGACCTTCGGCCTTGGCTATCTGACCGGCAAGTGAACCCACAGAACCGGCGGCGCCGCTGATAAGAATCGTCTCTCCCGCTTGCGGCCGGCCGATGCTGATCAGGCCCACATAGGCCGTCAGGCCAGTGACATAAAAAACGGATAACAGTGCTTCCGGATCAAGGGAGGGATCTATTACCTGCATTTCATCATTGCCGAGCACATATTCCGCCCATCCAGTGGTGCCGATTACCCGAACACCCTTCGGGTAATCCGGGTTACGCGACTCGACCACCTCACCCACGCCGTAGGAACGCATCACTTCGCCGATCTGCACTGGCGGCATGTAGCTGTCCTCACGCGGATTCAGCCAGGTCCGCATGGCCGGGTCGAGGGACATATAGGTCTGCTTAACCAGAAACTGGCCCTCTTTAAGCACAGGGGTTTCCAGCTCGACGGTTTCGAAAATATCCGGAGTCAGATCGCCGCTCGGGCGTTTGCTCAGTTGAATCGCTTGATAGCTCATGGGTCTCTCTTTTGTTACTGCGTTTTTGCCATAGCAATGGGCAAACGGCGAGCTTACGGCACCACGGCTCTGTCGCAGATATTGCAGATTTAGTGCGTTGCCATATTGTCGCTACAAAGAGGAGGCAAGAACTTGTCAAATCACGAAAAGTATTTGTCTTTTAACGTCAGACTACACGCTGGTCGGGACTGCCGAGAAGTGAGTTGTGAGAAGTGAGTTGTGAGAAGCGGGTTGTGAGA
>NZ_LZDE01000204.1 GCF_002009015.1 Microbulbifer mangrovi
ATCCCGACTTTGAGCGTTTCCCGCGCTTTCGCGAGGCACTGGCCAGCGCGCAATTGGCGGAACTGGAAGCGGGTGATGCACTGTATATTCCCGGTATGTGGTGGCACCACGTAGAGAGCCTGGATACCCTGAATGTGCTTTATACCCACTGGTGGCGGGATTCGGCCCCGTATCTGGGGCGGCCGACCAATGCATTGCTGCACGCCATGCTCGGCTTGCGCGATCTGCCGCAACACCAGCGAAAGGCGTGGCGGGCGCTATTTGATTATTATGTATTTGATACGGACGCCGGATCTGCCGAGCATATCGAATCCGCGGCGCGCGGTATCCAGGAGCAGCCGCTGTCGCTGGAAAAGGCGATGCAACTGCGCGCGAAACTACAAAATGACCTGAAACGGTAAATACCGGAAAAACGCGGGCAATAACGAGTTGAGAGAACGAGCGTGAACACACAGAACAATATTCGCAAAGTGATCATTGCCGGTGGCGGCACCGCGGGCTGGATGGCAGCGGCTGCGCTGGCAAAGCTACTGGGAAAAAACCTCGATATAAAACTGGTTGAATCCGAGGCAATCGGCACCGTCGGTGTCGGCGAGGCAACCATCCCCACCTTGCACCTATTCCATCAGTTACTCGGTATCGATGAGCGCGAGATGATGGCGGCAACCAACGCGACCTTCAAACTGGGGATCGCGTTCGAAAACTGGAAAGATGTCGGGCAGGACTATATCCACTCGTTTGGCGCCGCGGGAAAAGATTGCTGGGCATGCAACTTCAGCCATTTCTGGGTGAAGGGCCGACAGCTGGGAATCGACCACGACATCGGCGATTACACCAAAGAACATCTCGGTGCGCGCATGGGGCGCTATGCGGTTTCCCCGCGCAGCGAGCGCACTCACGCCTATCATTTTGATGCCAGCCTCTACGCAAAGTATCTGCGCACCCTCGCGGAAAAACACGGTGCGGAACGCGTCGAAGGAAAAATCCAGCACGTTCAGCTGGATCACCACAACGGTCATATCAAGGCGCTGCAGCTGGAAAGTGGTGAACTGCTGGAAGGTGATCTGTTTATTGACTGCACCGGCTTCCGCGGCCTGCTGATCGATCAGGCTCTGCACACCGGGTTCGACGACTGGGGGCACTGGCTGCCCTGCGATCGCGCGGTGGCGGTGCAGACTGGGAAGTCCGAAAACCCGGTCCCCTACACCCGTTCCATCGCGCGCGAGTCTGGCTGGCAGTGGCGCATTCCGCTGCAATCCCGCACTGGCAATGGTTTGGTTTTCTGCAGCCACTACATGGATGAAGATGCGGCCACCAAACAGCTGCTGGAAAATATCGAGGGTGAACCGCTCAACGATCCGCGGGTGATCCCCTTCCGTACCGGCACCCGTCGCCAGCACTGGAATAAAAACTGTGTGGCGATCGGCCTGTCCAGTGGTTTTATCGAACCGCTGGAATCCACCAGCATCCACCTGATCCAGCGCAGTATCGTGCGCCTGCTGACCCTGTTCCCCTCCACCGGTATCGTGCAGACGGATGTGGACGAATATAACCAGCTGATCCGGGAAGAGACGGAAAATGTCCGCGACTTCGTGATCCTGCACTACAAGCTGACCGATCGCCAGGATTCGGAATTCTGGCGTCACTGCCGCGGCATGGATATTCCTGAATCGCTCGCGCGCCGTATGCTGGTGTTCGAGGAGAGCGGCCGCGTTTACCAGAATGGAACCGAACTGTTTGGCGAGAGTTCGTGGTTGCAGGTATTGCTCGGCCAGGGATTAATGCCGCGTACCTATCATCCCATCGTGGATATGATGAGTGACGAAGAGCTGAGCCGTTTCCTTGCGGGTATTCGCAGTCAGGTGCGCGGTGTAGTGGATGGTTGGCCGGACCATATGGAGTTTATTAATCATTACTGTAAAGCCCGTATGGAATAAGCGGAGCCGAAATTTTTTGAGATAGATCCGTTCTGGTCGTTATCGATAATTGTTGACGGTTTCACAAAACCTAACTTTCAAATGGTACCTCAGTGCCTGTTTGGCGCGGGGTGCCGCGCCATTTAAATGCCATCCACAAAGTGGGACGATTTTCCGTCCCGGAAAAGTCTAGTTTCACCGACGCAAACGATGAGAGTGCAATTGAGCGTGCGTTAGTTATAACGTGCAATAGCGCTCGAGAACTCGAATAACCAATAATCAATGCGAGGTTCATTCATGCGTCGAATCCCTGAGCAACGGGGAGCCTTTCGGGCGCCCGTAATTTCCCTTCTTGCCAGCGCGGCACTTTTTATTTCCAGTGCCGTATCCCATGCGCAACCAGTCAACCTGGCAACCGGTGCGCCGGTTACCGCCAGTACCGCAGATCTTCCGGCGAGCAACGCCGTCGATGGCAACGCCGGAACCCGCTGGGCATCCGCGGCGCAGACGGATCCGTCCTGGATTACGGTGGACCTGGGGCAGCCCTACGATCTGGATCAGGTAGAAATTTTCTGGGAGGCCGCCAATCCGGATACCTATGAAATCTGGGGATCCAACAACGGCATTGACTGGACCACACTGTCGACCCAAACCGGCGGCATATTCGGGCACCGCACGGACACGGTTACCGTGGACGGTATTTACCAGCAAGTGCGTATCCAGGGGATAAGCCGCAGTGCCGGCAACCAGTGGGGCTACTCCATCTGGGAGCTGGGCGTGTATGGCACCCCCGCCAACTGTGACACTGGTTGCCTGATGGAGCTGGATGTATCTACCGCGCAGGCGCGAATGAGTGGTGGCGATATTGTGGATGTGCACTATGCGGTAAATGGCGGCGGACAGATGAATGTGCGCATGACGCAGAGTGGCAGCAACTGGACACATAATATTCCGAACCTGTCTGCCGGTGATGTGGTGACCTACTACTTCACCAAAATTACCGCAGGCGTAGGGGAAACCACCGATCCGGTACAGTTTACCTTCACTGGCCAGGGTGGCTCGTCGTCTTCCGCTTCTTCCTCCTCTTCATCCTCCTCTTCATCCTCCTCTTCCGGGGGCGGCAGCGGTTCTGGCAGTTCCTCTGGAGGCAGTTCGAGCAGCAGTTCTTCCTCCGGTGGCAATCCGGGGTTGGGCAATATCATTCCGATTTTCAACAGCGGCACTGCGCTGGAGCCCGCCATCGTCTACGAAACCCCCACGGCACTGGTGACCCGCTTTTCAGATCGCGCGCGCGATCGCCATGCCAAGGAAGATCACTTCCAGGCTTACGATCACTACCTGAGTTTTTACTGGGAAGATCGCACCGCCGCCATTGAAATCATCGACGAGGTAGCGAAGGGCGGTGATACCGTGCGGATGAATGTGCGCACCGAGTTCAAACTGAGCGATACCGAGGCCGAAAACCGCTGGTTTTATCGCGGGGTAGGTACCGTAGCCGAGTACTGCGACAACGGCGTAATGAACGTGGTGGATAACTACAACTATTACAAGGAGCGCAGTTTCAATTGCCGGGAAAATCGTGCGATTCAGGTCGGCGATAAACTGGAATTTGAAATCAGTCAGTTCCTCGATCCCAGTGTGCCCAATGGCCGCGCAAACTATTATGGCACTACCTTTCTGTATATCGTCGGCGAAGGACTGGTCCCGTGGGATGTTGGCGGAACCACGCCATTTGGTGGAGTGAAAGATTCCTACAAGATTGCAGAAAAGGCCTGGCTGGGTGGAGATACCACGATACACGCGCTGACCTCCGGTGAGACTGACAACCACTTTATGCAGATGGCAACCAATATGGGGTACGACAATGCCCAGCCATTTATGCGTGGTCGCCGTATCCTGCATAGCTCCGCTATTGACGGCGTGCACGATGAAAAGCCGCTGGAGAATCCACCGTTTGCGCCGATGGTAGGGCGCGCAGGGCCGCACTACATCAACACCAGTTGTGGCAGTTGCCACGAGCGCAACGGTCGTGCGGTGCCGGCAGCGGTTGGCGAGCCGCTGGAAAAATGGACCTTCAAGGTGGCGGATGCAAATGGCAATCCGGACCCCTACCTCGGTTCGGTATTGCAGCCGAAGGCGCGTGACGGTGCGGCCAGCGAAGGCTCTGTTTCCATCGCCAGCTGGAGTGAGCAGAACGGTTTGCGCTCACCCAACTACGCATTTACCGGTGTGACACCACAACGCTTTTCTGCGCGAATCGCACCGAATCTGGTGGGGATGGGTTTGCTCGAAGCGGTCAGTGAATCGGCGATTATCGCCGCGGCCGACCCCACTGATTCCAACGGCGATGGTATTTCCGGCCGAGCCAACCGCGTTGTCGATCCGGAAACCAGCGATACCCGTCTGGGACGTTTTGGCTGGAAAGCCGGTGCCGCAAGTATTCGTCATCAGCTTGCGCGCGCTTTCAATTCGGACATGGGGGTCATGACGTCGGTATTCCCCAGTCCTGATTGTGGCAGCAGCCAGACGGACTGCGGTGCGACGGGTGCCGAACTTGCGGACAATCACCTGCAGGATCTCACCAAATATATTGCGCTTCTGGGCGTGCGCCCGCAGCGGAATTACAACGATGTCTCCGTGGTGAACGGTGGCCAGTTGTTCTCTTCTATCGGTTGTGTGGATTGCCACACACCGACGCTGCAGACCAGCGCATTCCATCCGTTTGCCGAGCTGCGCAACCAGACAATTCATCCCTACACCGATCTGTTAGTGCACGACATGGGTCCGGGGCTGGCAGATAACCTCGGCGAGGGAGAGGCCAGCGGTGCCGAGTGGCGCACGGCACCCCTGTGGGGACTGGGACTTTCCGCGTGCGTGACCGGCGGTGTGGAAAACCCGATCGGAGGGCAGGGCAACGAAGTGTGCACGCCCGAGCACAGTTACCTGCATGACGGTCGCGCGCGCAGTATCGACGAAGCCATTCGCTGGCATGGTGGCGAAGGTGAAGCTTCTAAAAATACCTATCAGGGACTGTCTGCATCACAGCGACAGGACCTGTTGAATTTCCTCAATTCCCTGTAACACCGCCAAACCCGCTCGCCCCACCTTTGAAACGTCATCAAGGTGGGGCGACCCGCGGGTGTTTTCCGGGTTACAAAAAAATGTGCTGACAACCCGAGCACTCCACAAGATAAAAATAAACTCGCGATGAGGAGACAGCGATGTCCAAAATGTTATTCCGCACGTCCGTTCTGAGCATGGGGCTGGCAGCGGCGGCCTGCGGTGGCGGCGGTGGTTCCGGCAATGAGGAAGATCCCGGCGTGCCCGCTGATCCGGTGGTAGAGCGGCCGGAGCAATGTCTGCAGGATCCTCTCAATTCCGGTTACTGCCTGGTTTGGGCGGACGAATTCTCCGGTGAATCGATCGATACCGAAAAATGGTCCCATGAAAAAAACTGCACCGGTGGTGGCAACAATGAGGCCCAGTGCTATACCGACGCCCCGGAAAATTCTTGGGTTACCGATGACATGCTGCATATCAAGGCAATCCGCGAAGACGTGACCGGCCCCAATCGTGTGGATGATGACCCCGATTATGATCCCGATGACACTTCCGGCAGCGGTACCTACACCTCCGCGCGACTGCGCACTAAAGGGCTCGGCGACTGGAAATACGGTCGTTTTGAAATGCGCGCAAAACTGCCTTTCGGGCAGGGCTCCTGGCCGGCCTTCTGGATGCTGCCCAGCGAATGGGTGTATGGCGGATGGCCGCTCTCCGGAGAGATCGACATTCTCGAGGCGGTAAACCTGAAGGTCGGCGGCGAAGACCGTATTCACGGCACCCTGCACTACGGGGATTCCTGGCCGGCCAACAAGTACACCGGCGAGGCCTACCAGATTCCCGGCGGACTGAATCCTGCCGACGATTTCCACACCTACGCCGCAGAGTGGGAAGAGGGCGAGATCCGCTGGTACGTCGATGGTGACCACTACGCCACCCAGACCAGTGATGGCTGGTACACCACCGCTGCCCTGGACAATCCGCTGGCGCCGTTTGACCAGACATTCCACCTGATCCTGAACCTGGCGGTGGGCGGCGACTGGCCGTCCAACGTCAACGACACCGGTATCGATGAGAGCGCTTTTCCGCAGGAGTATGTGATCGATTACGTGCGGGTGTACCAGTGCACGGAAGATTTCGACACCGGCAAAGGTTGCGCCAGTAGCGATGGCGATTTTGTACTCAATCCGGGAATCACTCCGCCGCAGGCACCGGATAGCGATGGTGACGAGTTGGCAATTTTTGATGGGGCGGTGCAGGCGCCCTATCAGTGGCTGACCTGGACCGCCAGTGGCAGCGTGGACCTGGAAGTGGTGGATGCCGGTGGTGATTACGGGGAGGTTGGTCAGTTTTCCTTCAACACCAATCAGGGCATCGGCTATTTTCAGTCGGAAGCCGCGTTCGATCTCAGCGCTTATACCTATGTGAAATTTGACCTGCGCGTGCTGGCGGAACCGGCGGATGCGGGATCCGCTTCGCTCACGTTTCGCGCCGACTGTGGTCATCCCTGCTCCTCAGGCGATATTCCCCTGGAGATGCCGTCGGTAAATCAGTGGACTCAATTCCAGATTCCGGTCATGGACCTGGTGGACGGGGGGCTGAATGCACAGAGCGTGAATACCCCGTTTGTGATTTCTCCCGGGTGGGACAATCAGATGGGAGCGGTATTGCAGGTGGATAACGTGATCTGGAGCCGCTGATCCGCGTCCCATTTTCCCGATTTGCACAGGGTGGCAAGGTGGTTTGCACCATTTTGTGACGGAACGGGGAAGTGGGACGACCCTTTCCGGCGCAGTCCGTACAAAGGAAGCTGGAAAAGCCGGGCGGACGGGAGCGGGCAAGCGACCAGTCGCCGCAGGCAAGTCACTAGACGAATAAGAACCAATGCATATCCAAGGGGAGTAGCGCGGTGATGAAAAAGCGAATTTTGCTGGGGGTCATCTCCGGACTGATAGCCGGTGGCCTCGCCGGCTGCGGTGAACAGAAAATGGCCGCTGAGCCGCAGGCAACGGATGCCACTGCTGCACAGGTGAATGACGCCTGGCCAGAACTGGCCAGTCCGATTGCCCAGGATGCGGCGATGGAAGCGCGCATCACCGGACTGCTGGACGAGATGTCGGTCGAGGAGAAGGTCGGTCAGCTGGTGCAGGTCGAAATTCGCTCCGCGACCCCGGAAGAGGTCAAACAGTACCACATCGGTTCCATTCTCAATGGCGGCGGTGCCTTCCCGGGCGACGACAAGCACGCGAGTGTTGCCGACTGGGTAGCCCTGGCTGACAGCTACTACGAAGCCACCATGGACACCAGCGACGGCGGTGTTGCCATCCCCGTAATCTGGGGCACCGACGCGGTACACGGACACAACAATGTCATCGGCGCGACCCTGTTCCCGCACAATATCGCGCTCGGTGCTACACACAATCCCGAACTGATGCGTCAGGTCGGTGCTGCTACCGCGGCGGAAGTTGCCGCTACCGGTATCGACTGGATCTTCGCCCCGACCCTGGCGGTGGTGCGCGATGACCGCTGGGGCCGTACCTACGAATCCTATTCCGAAGACCCGGCTGTGGTGCGCGACTACGCGGGCAAACTGGTCGCGGGCCTGCAGGGTACACCGGGCAGCGAAGAACTGTTCAATGGCAAGCATCTGGTTGCCACCGCCAAGCACTTCCTCGCCGATGGCGGTACCGAAAACGGCATCGACCGCGGCGACGCGATCATGAGTGAAGAAGAGCTGATCGAGATCCACGCCCAGGGTTACTTCACTGCCATCGAGGCCGGAGTGCAGACCGTGATGGCCTCGTTCAGTAGCTGGAACGGCAAAAAGATGCACGGTCACAAATACCTGATGACCGATGTCCTGAAAGAGCGTCTCGGGTTTGACGGCTTTATTGTCGGCGACTGGGCAGGTCACCAGTTCGTCAGTGGTTGCAGCAACGTGAGCTGTCCGCAGGCGATCAATGCCGGCCTCGACATGTTT
>NZ_LZDE01000205.1 GCF_002009015.1 Microbulbifer mangrovi
TCGTACTTCAGCTGATAGCGCTCACCCTTTTCATTGATCAGGCCTACCAGGTTGCGCTCGCCGTCATACAGGTATTTCAGCTCGCTGCCGTCGGGATTGGTGCGCGACTTGACCTGGCTCAGGCCATCATAGCTGTAACGGGTGCTGCGACCCTCGGGATCGATAATTTCTGCAACCAGTCCCTGAGGGTTATAGCGGTATTCGGTGCGCGCACCATCCGGATTGATGATTGCGCTGATACGATCCTGAGCGTCGTATTCGTAGCCGGTACGCAGGTCGGCTCCCTGCTGCACTTCCACCAGTCGCTGCTGGATATCGTACTTGTAGTGGGTGGCACGGCCTTCCGGGTCCTGTACCGCAGATAGCTTCCCCTGCGGATTCCACAGGTAGCGGGTGGTATTGTCGAGCGGATCGGTAACACTGCCCACCAGTCCGATCGGGTTGTAGCTGTAGCGGGTGGTATTGCCCAGTGGATCGATGGTGGCGACAACCTGGCCGCTTGCGTTGTACTCACGCTGCCAGCTGCGTCCGGCGGCGTCGGTAATTTTCGCAGGGAGCCCCGCGGGGGAGTACTCGATATGTTGCTCGCCGCCAGCTGCGTCGGTTTTGCGGATCAGGCGGCCGCGACTATCGTACTCGTAGTGCTCCTCGCGGGTAATACCGGTTTCCGCGGGTAGCTGGATAGACAGCGGCTGTCCCAATGCATTGTAGGTATAGAGGGTCTCGCCACCTTCCGCATTCCGGTAATAAATCGGCAGCCCGCGCTCATTGAAGCGGTATCGCTCGGTACCGCCTCGTGTGTCGGTAGCCGCAACTCCATTGCCGTCTTCGTCCCACACAAAGGAATAATCATAAGTCGCCTGACCGTCGATGGGGTCACCCCACTGACGAAGGCAGCGCGCACCGGGACCGGTGTCATCCCATTGGAAGTGGAAGCGATAACCAGACTTGAGGGTACGCTGGCTGATCAGGTGTCCTTGATAGGCGTACTCTTCACTGTGACCGTCGGCATCGGTGGCCCGCACCAGATCGCCCTGCTCGCTGTATGCGTAACTGGCCAGGCTTGTCAGGCGACCGTCCCGGGTCTCCTTTTTCAGTTCGCCAATTCGCTTACCCGCAGGGGTAATATGCAGCGCCTCACCGAGGCTGCTTTCCACACAGATCAGCTGGCCATGTGCATAGTGGAAGCGATGAAAGTTGTCGTAACCGTCGCGAATTTCCGAAAGCAGGAGGGCGCCCTGCCCCGACTCCTGAAGGCGAAAATGTTTCTGTACGCCCTCGGGCGCTCCGTAAGGAGATATTACCCAGTGATCTTCCGCGTGGCGGGTAACACTCAGCTGCTCCACCACATTGTGGCTGCGATCACTCTCTCCGGGCAGCGGCAGTGATATCCGCCGGCCCTCGGCATCGTGCAACTCGACAATGCCTTTTCCCTTCTGCACCACCAGTTTTTCACCGAGGGTATGGGACCAGCCCACACCCAGACCGGAATCTGTGTGGTTACTGCTACGGTAAGTTCGGGCGACAGTAAGCGGCAGCGGACCATCCAGCACGGCGTCCACCAGAGTCAGGCGTTCCTCACCGGTTTTCAGGTTAATCGGCTCGCCACTTTCACAGGCTTTGCCGTTGCACTGGGTTGCCTTGCCGTCACCGTTTACACCGGTGTCTTCGTTCGAGCGGTCTTTCGCGTTAGTCGGTTTGGATTTCTTTTCGGCGTCTTTATCCTTAGCGCCCTTGTCATTTTCCTTGGCTTTTTTAGCGCCCGCAGGTTTCGATGCGGGGGCATCTGAGGCCGGAGACTGGGGTACCGATACTTCTTCGGATTTCAGGGTTTTGAAAGAGGTGCCTTCCGATTTTGCACCGCGGGTCTTACTCAGGCGTCGGCGTTGCTTCTGGTACTTGGCAAAATCCAGAATCAGATCGCCCACATCCTTGAAGCGGAACATCAAGCGCGCATTTTTGGCCATGGCTGCGGCACCACCGACGCCGCCAGTAAACGCGGCCAGTACGATGGTGAGAATAATTTCAAATACACCGCCGCCGGCAAACTCTGAAATCTCCAGGCTGTGCTGGGCCTTGACGTAATCCTTGGCAAACCGGGAAATGTCACTGCGCAGGCCATCGTCGTCATAGACCAAGTGTGCGACTTCGAACGCCTGTTCCAGTTGCTCTACCGTAATGGTGCTCGGATCGAACCCGAGTACGTCGACAATTTCTTTTTTAACTTTTCCCATATATTCACGGGATGAGTCTTCAAAGCTTTTATCGTGTGCATAGTAATCGTAGGTAGCGCTCGCCAGCTGGGTTTGCATGCGGATCGGGTTGACCAGTAATGCCACTTCGGCGATATCTTTGGTCCACACCACCAGGTCCCATCCGGCCTGCCCCAGCCCTTTGGCCACCTGGCTCACCTGGGCGCCCAGCTTTTCAAGCTCGTTGCGCTTCTGGTGTACGGCGTCAATACGCGCCGCTTCTGCACGTTCCTCGGCAATAATCTTCTGCAGGGCCATTCGGATACGGCTGCGCAGGCTGGTCTGTCGCTCATCCAGTACTGGCTCACCCAGGGGGGCCTCTTCGACCAATATTCTGCGCTGGCGTACCGCGGTGTAGACCTCAATATGGTCGCGGGAGAAGTGTGCCGGTAAGCCCGGGAACTGCTGGGTATGCAACAGATCCTGTGTTACTTCGGCGTGGCCGAACGAAGTGACTAGGGCACCGTGGGCGAGAAAGCGATCAAAAATCTGGTCAAGTACTGCGGGGGGGAAGGTCGCGAGCAGATCCGCGGAAAAGTCATTGTCAAAAACAGTCGGTGACGAGGACCAGCCTTCACTGACCAGAAAGCGCTCACCGCGTTGATTTTCAACGTAAATATGCATGAAATATCCCTTTCCAAACGCAGATCAGAGAATGAAATATCTGCGTAAATCCATAAGGGAAGAATTCTAAAAGAAGAGTAGATACCCGCAAAGCCGGACAGGGGGAATAATTCCAAATATTGGAAAAAATTCGGGAAATATCTGGGAACCCTCTCCTGACTGGTACGGAAGTACCTTATCAGGAGAGGTAAAGTTTCAATTCTGGCAATGATTGCACAGAGAAGGCGAAAGCTTGGTATTTTCCTGAGAGCCAACGCGGAATGTCAGGGGAGTTTCAACCTCGCTGGAAACTCCGCGAAGGAAAAAATCGGGTGTCTCCATTCCGGTAGGAGAAGGGTTCCTCAGAACCGCCGTCGTCAATCGTATCCTGGGAGCACGGCAGCGCCAGCAGGGACTCCATTGCATCGCGGCGCAGCACGGGCTTGATCCCGCGCAACACAAGGAATGCGAGCGCAGCTTCAACCGCGGGCTCTATGCAGTTTTTTACGATGGGGGTCAGGCCGCCGCCAAATTCTTCCAACTGTTGTGGCTGTGCACCAATCAGCAGAATTTCCCGCGGGTAATGACCGGTAAGCTGGGCGATAGCCAGTACATCTTGGAACCCAGTCTGGTGTAGGCTCATCTGCTTGGCACCTAGAAACTGCGGCACCTCGTCATCGCGCACCAGTTTTATGGTGCCGGGCTCGAGGCCGTAGTCCACTGCATCGAACACAATAAGTGCATCGGCCTGCTGGATATGGTGCATCAGGTAAATGCACTGCGTGCCACCATCCATCAGGGTGACTTCGGCATTGCAGCGAGAAAAGTCGCAGACTGCATGCATGTGTTCAACGCAGCGCACACCAAAACCTTCATCGGCCCACAGCAAATTGCCGATACCCAGTATCAATACACGCTTTTTGGATGTTGAAGTGTGCGAAGGCTTTCGCATGGGAGCTCCCGGTTGTCTTTATTCTTACCTATTTTTACCGTGTAACCGTACGGTTTCAGTTACGAGAGGATAGCAACTCATACACGGCCTGCCGGGCAATCGGGAAAACACTGGCGTCTGGAGTCCTCTGCCATGGAAATATCGGCATCGGATTAGTGGTGTGTGGCGAAGGAAAAGGAAAAATATCGCGGAGAGGCGTGTAGAAAAAGCGACAAGCGGCGCGGGCCGACCGGAGTCAGCCCGCGCCATTCCAGATGGTTTACCAGCTATCGTCGCACGCAGGCGTCCAGCTGCATCCTGTACAGCTCGGCCATATCATCGTCGATACAACAGAAAATTACATGGCGCGGGCCATCGTCCCTATCGAGATGGTTTTGCACCTGATCTACAGCAATTTCTACAGCAAGCTCCGGAGGGTAGTCGTAAACGCCACAGCTGATGGCGGGGAAGGCAATGGAATGGAAATTATCGCGGCGCGCCAGCGCCAGACATTGACGGTAACACCCGGCGAGCAGCTCAGGCTCGCCCAGATTTCCACCGCGCCAAACCGGCCCGACCGTATGGTATATACGCTTGACCGGCAGACGGTAGCCCGGTGTGGATCGCACATCCCCTACCGGACAGCCGCCGATACGACGACAGGCTTCCAGCAATTCCGGACCTGCGGCGCGATGGATAGCGCCATCGACTCCGCCACCACCCTGGAGCCTCTGGTTGGCTGCATTGACGATTACATCCACGTGCAACCGAGTGATATCACCGAGGTGTACTTCGATCACTCTCTATACTCCAACCACAGGCACCACCGGTCAGACGCACATTCCTGTGCGCGTGCTCTGATCGATTACTGCTTTTGCCCAAGTAACTGACGGTGGCGCGTTGATATTTCCTCGGGGCAATGCGTCAAAGCACTTACTAAAACAATAGCAGCTGCGGAGAGCACAAAGCCCGGTAACAGCTCGTATATATCAAAGATACCACCCGAAAGCTGTTTCCATACCAATACGGTTATACCCCCGACCAGCACCCCTGCGATGGCGCCGGTGCCGGTCATCCGCGACCAGTAGAGGCTGATCAGTATCGTCGGTCCAAACGCCGCACCCAAACCGGCCCAAGCGTAAGCCACCACATCCAGCACCTTGGAGTCCGGATCCATCGCCACACCCACTGCAATCAGCGACAGTGCCACCACGGCCCAGCGCCCGACATTCACCAGGCTCTCGGAGGTGACTTTCTTACCGAACCAGACGTGATAGATATCCTCCGCCAACGCGGCGGACGAAACCAGCAACTGGGAATCCGCGGTACTCATGATCGCAGACAGAATGGCCGCGAGCAGGATACCTGCAACGAGGGGGTGGAACAGGGATTCCACCAGGGCCATGAAGATGCGTTCGCCATCCGGCAGTGTCTGGGCCAGTTCCAGGTGGCCAAACAAACCGACACACATAGCGCCAAGAAAGCCCGCCAGAGACCACACCGCAGCCACAGTGGCGGCGGCAGGCATGTCATCGGGGTGCCGCAGGGCCTTGAAACGCGCGAGGATATGCGGCTGTCCGAAGTACCCGAGGCCCCAGGCCAGTGAACTCAATATGGCAGCGACTCCCAAGGTGGCTCCGGTACTGTCGCTCATCCAGTGCATCAATTCCGGGTGCTGCTCCCGCATCAGGTTTACGGCATTGCCCAGACCACCCTCATCGGAAATCACCATCACCGGCACGATTACCAGTGCCAGACTCATCAGCAACCCCTGGAATACATCTGTCCAACTGACCGCGAGGAAGCCGCCGAACAGAGTGTAGGAAATCACCGCGATGGCGCCTATCACTACCGCCCACTGATAATCCCAACCAAATACCGTCTCAAACAGCTTACCGCCGGCGATCAGTCCCGAAGCCACATAGAACAGGAAAAACAGCAGGATGAATATCGCGCAAACTGTGCGCAGGTAGGGGTGCTCAAGATTAAACCGCCGGTGCAGATACGCCGGCACGGTGAGTGCATCATCCAGTGCATAGGTGTAGATCCGCAGACGCCGCGCCATGGTTGTCCAGCTCAGAACGATCCCACTGAACAGCCCGATCGCAATCCAGGCAGAGGACAGACCGGACGCATAGGCCGCCCCCGGCAACCCGAGCAACAACCAGCCGCTCATGTCCGAGGCCCCGGCACTGAGCGCCGCTACCGCTGGCGGCAAAGAGCGGCCGCCGAGAAAGTAATCACTGGCATTTTTGGTGCGCTGGTAGGCGTAAACACCGATGGCAAGAATCAACGCGAGATACGCGATGAATGTAAGGGCGACAAGCCATTGTCCGGACATGTGGGATTCCCCGTCAGAATTGGCAGACAAAGCCTCCTTTGGCGAAAGAATAGGCTGAATCCGTCGTTATTGGTCTTTATTGCGCGTAAATCTACCCATTTGCTGGCGAGAGCTCAATCGGCAAACTAAACCAAGGGTGTAAGTTGCGCTAAAGCATACATTCGAAAATGCCAGGGAGCGGCATTTTCACACTGAGCAGTAAGGGAATATCAAAACACTATGGGTATTTGTCTCGACGAGCTGCGTCTACTAGTGGTTCGTCCCACGCTAAAACAGTTGCGCGCCTGGTCCCCGGGGATGGAAGCCCTTCTACTGGGAACCGCCGCACAGGAGTCCGAGCTGGGGTTCCACCTCAAGACCGGGCATCGCCACGGTATGGGCATCTTCCAGATACTCCCCAGCACCCATCGACAGATCTGGGACAAGTACCTGATCAATTTCCCAGCACTCGCTTCCAAAGTCCGCGGGCTCGCCAGCCAACGGGATTTCCTGCAACACCCCCACGCAGAACTCGCCACCAACCTGCGCTACGCCACCGCTATCGCCTGGCTGATCTACCGCGCTGCCGGTGTCGAAACGGTGGAAAGTGAAAACCTGCCGAAAATGGCACGCCTGTGGAAAAAGCATTTCCACCACGGCCCCAGCGCCCGATTGCGGGATTTTGTCGAAAGCTACAGCGCACTGATCAAGCCGGACAAAAATCCCAGCCCCGCATCATCCGCCGAAAACGAAACAGCCGCGGCAAATGCCACGGCTGTGAAGAACGATACACTGCTTATCGAAGAGGAATCTACAGATTCCGCGCCTCGATATACATCGGCTGGGCAGCCTGAACCGTCTCCTCCTCACGGGCATCTTCGGGAATCCAAGAATCCACCGACTGCTCGATCGAACGCGCGTCCACCTCAGGCGCGGGTTTAGAGCGGTCGAGTTCCAGACTCTCGAAATCATACAGATCCCGGTCCGCCAGCTGTGACGGAGAAACCCGGGTGAGCGCGGCAAAAATATTATCGCTGCGCCCGGGGAATTTCTTGTCCCAATCGTTCAACATGCCCTTGATCGCCTGACGCTGCAGGTTCTCCTGACTACCGCACAGGTTGCACGGAATAATCGGGAAATTCTTGTGCTCCGCAAACGCCACCAGATCCGACTCGCGGCAATAAGCCAGCGGACGAATCACAATATTGCGCCCATCATCGGCACGCAGCTTCGGCGGCATCGCCTTCAGGCGGCCACCGTAAAACATATTCAGGAACAGCGTCTCAACGATATCGTCCTTGTGGTGGCCCAGCGCAACCTTGGTCGCACCGATCTCCTCCGCGAAGCCGTACAGCGTACCGCGACGCAGGCGGGAGCAGAGACCACAGGTCGTCTTCCCTTCCGGCACCACCTCTTTCACCACACTGTAAGTGTCCTTGTTCACAATGTGATAAGGCACCCCCACAGACTGCAGGTACTCCGGCAGGATGTGCTCCGGGAAACCCGGCTGCTTCTGATCCATATTCACCGCCACCAGCTCAAAGTGCACCGGTGCCGTCTTCTGCAGGTTCATCAGGATTTCCAGCATCGCGTAGGAATCCTTACCGCCAGACAGGCACACCATCACCTTGTCGCCCTCTTCAATCATATTGAAGTCAGCGATCGCCTTGCCCACATTGCGGCGCAGGCGCTTTTGCAGCTTGTTGAATTCCAGCCGCTCGCGGCGGTTTTCCAGATCAGACATGGGTAAATCTCAAACTCCCGAACGACAACAACTTGCTGCCGCCGGCTACGAAGTATTTCAGTTGGATGCGAAGGCGCTGACGCCGGGTAAGCCTTTGCGGGACCGTCTGTGGCCATGGATGGCCACAGCCGAGCGTTCATGGATGAACTCGTAGCGTGTCCCGCAAAGGCTTACCCGGCG
>NZ_LZDE01000206.1 GCF_002009015.1 Microbulbifer mangrovi
AAGTCCCTTTTTTCGAAGGTCTCGCGAGGCCACCCCGGTATCGATACCTTCTCGTAGAGTTTTCACTTTGTTAGAGGCAAAAACGCCCGATCAGCCCGCGCAGAATTTCCACCATCGGATCAATTCGCTCCAGTCCCAGATACTCATCCGGCTGATGTGCCTGATCGATATCGCCGGGGCCGAGTACGATGGTCTGCATGCCCAGCTTCTGCAGGAATGGCGCTTCGGTGGCGAAGGCGACGCTCTCGGCACTGTGCCCGGTAAGCTTCTCCGCTGCCTTGACCAGATCCGATTGGGCCGGCTCTTCAAACGCCTCGACGCCGCCGATCAGCGAATCCATTTCCAAGCTGATTTTTTCACTACCGATCGTGTTTTTCAGGCGCTGATGTAATTCGCTGCGCAGATCGTCCATCGGCATCCCTGGCAACGGGCGCAGGTCGAACTGCAATTCGGTGTGGCCACAAATCCGGTTGGGATTGTCGCCGCCGTGAATGCAGCCGAGATTCAGCGTCGGTACCTGCACCGCAAAACCGGGGTTCTGGTAGCGCTGTTGCCACTCGCCACGCAGTTTCAGTATCTCGCTCATGGCCGAGTGCATGGCCTCCAGTGCGCTGGCACCATACGCCGGATTGGAAGAATGTCCGGCCTGGCCGGTAATACGCAGGCGCTCCATCATCATGCCCTTGTGCATGCGGATGGGCTTGAGCCCGGTGGGTTCTCCGATCACTGCGTAGCGCGCTTTGGGCATCCCCGCCTTTACCAGGGCGCGGGCGCCGGACATGGAAGTTTCCTCGTCAGCGGTGGCGAGAATGATCAAGGGGTGCTGTAGCGGCTTGTCGGCAAAACTTTTCGCGGCCTCAATGGCCAGCGGAAAGAAGCCTTTCATGTCGGTGCTGCCGAGGCCGTAAAGACGGTTGTCCCGCTCGCTGAGTTTGAATGGATCCGATTGCCAGCGATTGTCATCGTAGGGCACGGTGTCCGTGTGCCCGGCCAGTACCAGGCCGCCGTCGCCGCTGCCCAGGGTGGCAATCAGATTGGCTTTGTGAGGCTGGCCATCGATGGGCAGGATCTGTATGGCAAAGCCGAGGGTTTCCAGCCACGCGGCAAGCAGGTCGATTACGCCGCGGTTACCCATATCCAGTTTCGGATTTGTTGCGCTGACGCTGGGGCTGGCAACCAGTTGTTGCAGCTGGCTGTGCAGGGAGGGCAGCGTGTGGGTGCTCATGATGACAATCCTTGTATCTGTTAGGTTCTTCTGGGGCGACGCTTACTATGCCATTCACTCAGGGCAACTGCCGCGGCAATCAGCAGGCCGCCACCCACTAGACGCGGCAGGTCTGCGTCTCGATTCCAGATCAGCAGGTTAACCAGCAGCCCTGCCGGTATTAGCGCGTTGTTCATCGCCGCGAGGGTGCCCGGTGAAACGCGGGTGGCTCCCTTGTTCCACAGAAAGTAGCCCAGTCCCGAGGCGGCCGCGCCCAGCCAGAGTAACACGCCCCATTGCAGCGGGCTGTCCGGGTAGTGGGGTTTGCCCAGTATTGCCCAGGCGAGCAGTGCCACGATACTGGCTCCGATAAAAAACCAGCCGAATGTCTGGCGCGGGGCCAGTGTCTCGCCCCGGGCGCCCGCAGATTGCATAAACTGCCTGTAGGCAACCTGGCCGGTGGCAAAGCACAGATTGGCGCCCTGAACTACAAAGAAGCCGCGCCAGTAATCGTCACTCAGATCACCCCAGCGGATGATCGCTGCGCCGGCCACTGCGATACTTGCCACGGACAGGTTCCACAGGGAGTCCCGCAGTGAAAAACGTCGCGCCATCAGGTCGTAGATCAGGGCAATGTAAACCGGGGTGAAAATGGTAAACAGCAATACTTCGGGTACGCTCAGGAGCAGGAACGACTGGTAGTAAAACAGGTACATCAGCCCGAGCTGCACCGCACCGATGGCCATCAGGATCAGGGCGCTGCGCGGCGGGGTGCGCCAGTTGAGAAATGGCAGGAATACCAGGGTGGCGAGCAGCACCCGGGTGAGTACAGAGAAATAACTGTCTACCTGGCCCGCCAGGTAGACGCCGATCAGGCTGAAGGAGAACGCCCACAGCAGGGTCACAAGTAACAGCAGAATCATGAATTCGGAATGGCTCAGTGAATTTAAGGATGGATTACAAACCCCTGACGGCGCTGGCGCAACTGTGTACGCGTCTGGAAAAAGTGCGCGCTTTCAGCTTCAACGCCAGCAACGGGCCGGGGTCGCAAACCAACTGGCGCGGTCACGGTCGTGGGGAAGTGGCGGTTACGCGCAGTGGTGCGCATATCTTGTTTGCCGAGCACGCTCAATTTACCGATGGCGATGGTAATAAGATCGAATTGCGCAACCGCTACCGCTGGACACGCTGTGTCGAATTTGTCCGCCTCGAGCACCTGCGCCGCGAGGAACCCGTGATGCTGTTTAACCTGGTTCCGGTGACCGAACATGGGTTTCGCCATCAATCGCCCCATCTTTGCGGCGATGATACCTATACCGCAGAGCTGTTGCTGCACAATGATGAAATCGAGTTGATCTGGCAGATTCACGGGCCGCGTAAGAACGAGCGACTGCACTATCACTACTGGTAAGCCGCGTTTTCGGTAAGCCGCTCTTCTGGATAATGTACTGCTGGTAAGATACACCACAGATCAAATCCAGGAGAAAAACCGCCATGCCGAGCAAACGCCATCTGTTGAAAGCCGCCGCTTTACTGGCTGTCGCACCAGCGCTGCCACTGCGCGCGGCTACAAGCGCCGGTACCGATAAAAAAACCGAAACCCTGCTCGCGGGCGTGCAACCGATCAGTGTGTCCGAGCGTGAGGCCAGGGTGACGCGAGCGCAGGAGTTGATGGCAAAAAACGGGATCGACGCAATGGTGCTCGAGCCCGGTGCAGCCATGTTGTATTTCACCGGTATCCGCTGGTGGCGCTCTGAGCGATTGACCTGTGTGATCATCCCGCGCCGCGGCGAGCTGGCAGTGGTCACGCCATTTTTCGAGGAACCCTCGGTACGCGAGTCAATGACGTTCGGCGAGGACGTGCGCACTTGGCATGAACACGAGAGCCCGTTTGCGCGGGTGGCCGGTGTGCTCAAGGACCGCGGTATCAAGTCCGGCGCCATCGGGCTGGAAGCATCGGTGCGCTGGTTTGTCGCCGACGGTATCCGCGAGGCGCTCCCCGGATTCAAGCTGGTCAGCGCAGACCCGGTCACCCGCGGCTGCCGGATGATCAAAAGTCCCGCGGAGCTGGCGCTGATGAAAAAGGCCAATGAGATTACCCTCGCGTCCTACGGCAAGGTGTACAAGGGATTGCGCCCGGGGATGACCCCGGACGACGTCAACCAGATGATGCGCGAGGCGCAGACTGCTCTCGGCGGGCAGGGGGTGTGGACCATGGCCCTGTTTGGCGAGGCCAGTGCCTATCCCCACGGCAGTGGGCAGCCGCAACAGATCCGTGAAGGGCAGATCGTACTGATGGACTGCGGTTGCAGCGTGGAAGGTTATCAGTCGGATATTTCCCGTACCTTTGTGTACGGCGAGCCGAGCAAGAAACAGCGGAAGATCTGGAGCCTGGTGCGCGAAGGTCAGAATGTCGCCTTCGACGCGGCCAAAATCGGCGCTTCGGCGGGCTCCGTGGATGATGCGGTGCGCGCCTTCTATCTGAAAAACGGCTTCGGGCCGGACTACCGGCTGCCGGGGCTTTCCCACCGCACCGGACACGGAATCGGCATGGAAGGGCATGAGCCTGTCAATTTTGTACGCGGCGAGAAAACCAGACTCGCACCGGGCATGTGCTTCTCCAATGAGCCTGGTCTGTACCTTCCCGGTGAATTCGGCGTGCGTATCGAAGACTGTCTCTATATGACCGAAGATGGACCTGCCTGGTTTACCGAGCCGCCGGTGAGCCTCACCAGCCCTCTCGGAAAATTGGGGTAAGCGACGGGCCCCAACTTTCCGAGAGGGCCCGTTTAGCGATCACTTATAGGACGCTGGTGATCGCTACAGGCTAATCTGCCCGCGCAGGTAGGTCGTCGCATATCCGCGCATGATCACCCTGTCGCGCTGCAGGGAGCAGTCCAGTTCGCCGCCGCGGGCGGAGATCTGTCTGGCTTTCAGGTCAGTTTTATCGAGTTTTTCTGCCCACATGGGGACCAGCCGGGTGTGTGCAGAACCGGTTACCGGGTCCTCGTCGATACCGATGGCGGGGGCAAAAAAACGGCTGACGAAATCGCAGTCGAATCCCTCTCCCGGTGCGGTGCAGATCAATCCCTTGTACGGAAGGGCGGCGACGGCGCGCATATCCGGTGCCAGCGCTGCCACTTCTGCCGCACTGGCAAATTCCACCAGTAACTGATCGTCCGATCCAGCAACCTCCAGTGCGCGCAGCGGTTGTGCGTTCAGGGCGTGGGTGTATTTGTCCGTGAGCGCAATTTCCGAATTTGTCTGTGCCGGGAAGTCCAGCGCGAGAAGCTCGCCGTCCCTGCGCACGATCAGTTCACCGCTGCGGGTGAAAAAATGAATCTCATCATCGGTACAGCCCAGTTCCGTCCACAGCAGGTGCGCGGTTACCAGAGTGGCGTGCCCGCACAGGGGCACTTCTTCTCCCGGGGTAAACCAGCGCAGTTCGAAGCCGTTGCCGGCGGCTACCGTAAACGCGGTTTCCGCCACGTTGTTCTCTGCGGCAATCTGCTGCATGAGGGCGTCGTCCAGCCAGCGGGTGAGTGGCACGTATGCGGCGGGATTGCCTTTGAACAGTTCGGAGGTGAAGGCGTCGGCCTGGTAGATGGGCAGTTGCATGGGTCTTTGCATGGAGGGGTCCTTCTCACATTATCAGCACAAATAAAAAAGGGAGAGCTGAATAGCTCTCCCTTTTTAACAAGTGCGGTGGGTAATTGCTATTACCAGCCAAAGACACCCTTGAAGAAGAAGAAGAACAGGATGGCCAGGCCGGCGCCCGCCGGCAGGGTAACAATCCAGGACGCGGCAATGGTGGTAATCATACGCAGGTTGAGCGCGCCGATACCCCGCGCCAGGCCAACCCCCAGTACCGCACCCACCAGGGTGTGGGTGGTGGAAATGGGCAGGCCGGTGCCGGAGGCCAGAACCACGGTAGCAGCGGCGCCCAGTTCGGCAGCAAAGCCGCGGCTCGGGGTCAGCTCGGTGATCTTGCGACCGATGGTGGCCATCACCTTAAAGCCATAGGTGGCGAGACCGACTACGATACCCGCGCCCCCCAGCAGCAGGATCCACGGTGGCATCACTGCCTTGGCGGTTACTGCACCCTGCTGCACGGTATTTACTACGGCAGCCAGTGGACCCACTGCGTTGGCCACGTCGTTAGAGCCGTGGGCAAACGCCATGGCGCAGGCGGTAAAGATCATAAGGATGGCGAACACGCGTTCGACATTGGCGAAGCGATTGTCTTTTTCCATCGACGGATCGCGCTTGATGCGTTTCAGCAATACGATGCCGACACCCATCACGATCAGGCCCATGACGCCTGCAATCAGCGCATCCTGCCAGAAGGACAGGGAAATGCCCGCGTCTTTGAACACGTGCTTGAGGCCTTTGGTGAGGGTCACCATGGAGATCATCCAGCCCACCGCGAACATGTACATCGGGATGTAACGCTTGGCGTTGGTGAACGGATCTTCGGTGTTCAGGATCAGCCGCTGCACACTCCGGAACAGAAGGAACGATATGGTGCCCGCGAGTACCGGCGACACCACCCAGCTGGCGACGATGCTCGCCACCTTGCCCCAGGCCACCGCATCCACGGAGATACCCACGGCGGAGAAACCGACGATGGCGCCGACGATGGAGTGGGTAGTGGAAACCGGCCAACCGAGGATACTGGCGATCATCAGCCAGGTGCCCGCCGCCAGCAGTGCGGAGAGCATGCCGTAAACCAGCAGTTCCGGTGCGTCGTTGAACAGGTCCGGAGCGATGATGCCCTTGCGGATGGTCGAGGTCACTTCTCCACCGGCTAAATAGGCGCCAGCGAATTCAAAGATCATGGCGATCACGATCGCCTGTTTGATCGTCAGTGCGCGGGAGCCAACGGACGTGCCCATGGCGTTGGCCACGTCGTTGGCACCCACACCCCAGGCCATGAAGAATCCGAATACGCAGGCCAGGATCAGGAAGATATGGCCGTACTGAGCAATGATATCCACGTTTTCTCTCTCCCGTTATCGCGCCAGCAACAGCTGCAATCGGTTGCCCACGCCGTGGGCCTCATCTGCGAGGTCACCGACCCACTCGATTACCCGGTAGAGGAAGATCACGTCTACCGGCGGCAGGTCTTTTTCTAATTTGAACAGAGCGGCGCGTACTTCCACCTCGAGCTTGTCGGACTTGCGTTCCAGCTCATCCAGCTCTTCGGTCATGCGGCGGGTGATATCCACCTCGCGCCCGGCAAAGCCGGATTCCAGCAGTTCGTCCAGCTCGTTGATGGCGGTCAGCGCCTGCGCGGAAGCGGCGACGGCGCTCTCCACAAAGGTGCCCATCATGGTTTGCATGGATGCGGGAACTTCCATCTGGCGGCCAATGGCGAGGCCGGCGATATCCTGGGCCTTGTTGGCGACCTTGTCCTGGACGTGCAGTAGCTCCAGCAGGTCGGTACGGGAAACCGGCATGAACAGGCTGTCCGGCAGATGCAGGCGCAGGTCTTTCTTGATGTCATCGGCGCGGTTCTCACTGGCGGAGATACGCTGCTGAACGGTTTTGGCAGTGCTGAAGTCGCCCTTCATAAGGGCGTCAAAGAAGGGCACCAGATCCGCTGACGCCTCGTGGGCAGTCGCCATGTGCTCCTTGATCGGCTTGATCGGCGAGCGGCCGAACAGGTTGGCGATATTGGACAGGGGCATGGTCTGTTCCTTTTTCCGGTCCTGACAGTTGAATGGAAAGCCTCTCGGTTTAATCAGAGGCAGCCAAATTGGGCGGCATGGTACCCCAACCTGTGCGCAGGTCACAGTGACGGTTCGGTTTCGGTGCCGATCCGTTGACGCGGTGCACTGTTGCCGCTCGCTATAAGAGCTACAATGCGCCTTCACTTAAGCGTAGACGGGTGCAAGGATATGGCTTTGGGCAGAGTTGCGGACCGGGTTCTCGATCTGTCGGGATTGCTGGAAGATCTGGTGAGTCAGGGCTATGTGAGCCGACTGGACGCCAACCGCCTGATTGGCACCCCGCGCAGCGCCGAACAGGCGCAAATGCACCCGCTTACCTATATCGCCAGCTGTGAGCTGGAGAACCAGAAAAAGCCCGGCAAGGTGCTGGATGCCTCTATTTTGACCCAGTGGCTGGCGGATATTTCCTCCCATGGCCTCTACCATATCGATCCGCTTAAGGTGAATGTGGCGGAAGTCACCGAAGTGATGAGCTTCCAGTTTGCCAAGCGCCACCAGATCCTGTGCGTGGAAGCTTCCAAAGAAATGCTGCTGGTGGCCACCGCACAGCCCTATACCAGCGGTTGGGAAGAGCAGCTGGAACACACCAGTGGCCGCACCGTACAGCGGGTGGTCGCGGATCCGGCGGATATCAAGCGCTACGGCACCGAATTCTACTCCCTCGCCAATTCCATATCCGGTGCCAGCGGGCTCAAGGGCAGTTCCGCAGCGGGCAACTTCGAGCAGCTGCTGGAGCTGGGTAACCTGAAAGACCCGGAGGCCAACGACCAGCATATCGTCAATATTGTCGACTGGCTGCTGCAGCACGCCTTCGATCAGCGCGCCAGTGATATACATATCGAGCCGCGCCGCGGTATTGGCCGTATCCGTTTCCGCATCGACGGTGTCCTGCACCCGATTCACGAGCTGCCCGATCAGGTCAACGCCGCGGTCACCAGTCGCCTCAAAATTCTCGGCCGCATGAATGTGGCGGAGAAGCGCAAGCCCCAGGATGGCCGTATCAAGACCAAGCGCCCGGACGGCAGCGAGGTGGAGCTGCGCCTCTCCACTTTGCCCACTGCCTTTGGCGAAAAACTGGTGATGCGGATTTTCGATCCGGAAGTACTGGCGCGCTCCTACCACGATCTGGGCCTCGCCGGTGACGATCTGGCGCGCTGGCACAAAATGCTCGGCCGCCCCAACGGCATCGTGCTGGTGACGGGTCCCACCGGCTCCGGTAAAAC
>NZ_LZDE01000207.1 GCF_002009015.1 Microbulbifer mangrovi
TGTGCGCTGGATCCAGCGCACACAGTTCCAGTCCAAAGTGGTCCGCCGCTATCTGATATAGCACCGCAAGGTGCGGATCACTCACCAGAAAAACTCTGTCTTCGGGGGCAAAAAGCTGACGTCCATGAATGAATTCACTGCCGATCAGGATGCCGGAGAGATACGCAGACATAGACTGGCCATCGGTGTCTTCACACAGGGTGCGGGTGCGCGCGGAAAATATCTGGTTCAGCAGGCCGCCGGGGCCGACGCTCTCGGACAGCCCGCGATGGAAGCTTCCGGTATGTTGATGTTTCAGGTTCAGCACCGCACCGATGGAACTGTGCTGGTGTAGCAGTGCGTACATCTCCCCGGTAAAAAACGTCGCAAAATCGTAAATGCGTCCATCGGTGACCCGTACCCACTTGCTGTGGGTGCCGGGCAAAATAATCAGGGCATCGCTCGCCCCGGTTTCCGCCAGGGCGCCGAGTACCTGACACTCTTCTCCGCGCATTACATCCGGCGCACCCGCGGGGGTAACACAGCGCATACCGGGTACTGCAAACACGTTGGCTTCGGAGGGAATAGGGAGTAGTCCGCGATACAGCGCATCCGGAGTTGCCGGGCTCTCCACATAGGGCGCCTCGTGCCAGCCGGTACGGCTGCCAATCATGCCGCACAGGTATACCGGGATACCGGGCCACTGCTGCTGCCAGTCACCGCAGAACTCCCGCAGCACTTCGCTGTAGTTGCCATGACAGTTGTGCACCCCGCGCGGCGCAACACGAGTGTCTGCAATGGATCCGCTATCGTCTACCAGATATGCGCGTAGATTGGTTGTGCCCCAATCCACCACGATGCGTTGCATCAGCCTGGCTCTCCGTCTACAGCCACCGATTGTGCCGCGACCATTTGGATGGCGCGGATGACGGAAACCCTGCCGCTCATAAAAAGCGGTTTGCCGCGCGGATCAGCATAATTCGCATTATTCACAATGAGATACTCTCGGGTAATCTGTGCTTTTGAAATTTCGCACCAGTGGCCTCCCCACCCATGGTTGGGAAGACCTGTGCCTTCCCTGATCTCAGCTCCGTTTGAGAGTGATGTGGTTACCGCTGTACTGCACGGTTTTTCCTGTATCGCCATCAAGGGTAAAAGGTTTGTCACCGCGGTCGATCCAGCGCACCTGAATCTCGCGCTCTTCCGCCATACCGTCGAAACTGCCGATACGTTCACCGATGGTGACTTCACCGCTGGCTTCGCTGTATCTGACCGGAATCCGCGACCACTGGCCCTGTTCGTAGGCGTAGCTCTTGCCATCGTCCTCATAGATTTCGAAGCTGCCATCGGCCCCGGTAAATACGTTCAGTGTCAGCGGGGTGTTGAGGCTATCCGCGGTGCTCTGGATTTCCGGGCCGGTGGGCACAATGCTGCCCGCCTTTACGAACAGGGGCATCTGGGTATAAGGCGCATCCGCATCGATGGTCTGGCCTCCGCTGAATTTCTCGCCGCTGTAGAAGTCGTACCAGTCGCTACCCGCCGGCAGGTAAACATCGCGGGCGCGCGCACCGAATTCCGTTACCGGGTTCACCAGCAGTGATGGTCCGAACATGTACTGGGTGTTGATGTCGCTTACCTTGGGATCCGAGTCGAAGTCCATTGCCAGGCCGCGCATCATGGTGCCGTCCTTGTGGTGCGCGTCACCGGCCAGGGTGTAGATGTAGGGCATCAGGCGATAGCGCAGCCTGGTGTACTCCACCATGCTGTTGTAGGTATCGCTGCCCTCGTCAGCCAAGTTGAAGATTTCGCGGTAAGGATTCTGCCCGTGGGCGCGGAACAGCGGGGTAAAGGCACCGAACTGGAACCAGCGCAGGTTCAGTTCCTGCCACTCTTCTTGTTCACTTTCCGCCATCTCCTTGTAGTTCCCCACCACCACGTCGCCGTTGTAGCGGTAGCGATCCTCCGGGGTGAAACCACCGATGTCGAAGGTCCAGTACGGCATGCCCGCCATACCGACACCAATACCCGCCGCAATCTGTTCCTCCAGGTTGGACCAGCGGGAAACCACATCGCCACTCCAGATGGCAGATGCGGTGCGCTGGATACCGCCGAAGCCGGAGCGGGTGAGGATAAACGCCCGCTTGTCACCGTCGGTTTTGCGTTCACCCTGATACACGGTTTCTGCATGCGGCAGGGCGTAGGCGTTGAACATCTCCGCGCCGGTGCCCATGGCATTCGGAGTAATCAGGTCTTTGCGGTGTTTGAAGCTCAGGTTGGAGTGAATGTCCGGCTCTACCGCATCCAGCCACCAGGCATCGAAGCCGACGGTATTGAGCTTGTCGCGGATCTGGCCCCAGTAGATTTCCCGACACTCGGGATTGTAGGTGTCGTAGAAGGTGTTCAGGTAGCCGCCGCCGATCCAGTCCAGGTTTTTCTCTTCGATATTTTTGTTGAACATACAGCCCTTGGCGTTGAGCTCGGTGTAGTTTTCCGTGGTGGGGTAAAACTTCGGCCACACGGAAATCATGATGTTTGCATCCAGTTCGTGGACGCGATCCACCATGGCCTTGGCGTCGGGGAAGTAGGTTTTGTCGAAGTCGTGGCTGCCCCAGGCGTCTTCCGGCCAGTAAGACCAGTCGAGCACGATATTGTCGATGGGGATCTTGCGCTCGCGATACTCTTCCAGTGCACCCAGCAATTCGTCCTGGGATTTATAGCGCTCGCGGCTCTGCCAGAAACCGAAAGCCCACTTGGGCAGCATGGTGGCCTTGCCGGTGAGCTCGCGGTAGCCGGAAACCACGTCGTCTTTGTTGTCGCCGGCCACAAAGTAGTAATCCACCGCTTTGCCGGTATCCGCGGTAAAGGACAGTTCCTGTTGTTCCTTCTCCGGCAGTGGCCCGTGCTGCAACAGGCGCATGTAACCACCCTGGGGCTGCCAGTCGAGGTCCAGCTGATATTTCTCTCCGGCTTCCAGATCCACCTCGGCGTTGTGGTACCAGGGGTTCCAGTTCATGCGCCAGCGGTTCAACAGTTCTTCGCCATCCAGTGACAGGCTGGCGTAACCGCTGGAGTACATTTTGAATTCGTGTTCGCCACTGGTGGTTGGTTCAATAGTGCCGGACCACTGAATGCGCAGGTCCTCTGCGTCCGCCACCTCTTCCGGCAGTGGGACTTCACGCACGCTGGCGTGGGACAGGAACTGGTAGTTGAGGTCGGATTCGGAGCGCTCCAGTTTCAGTTCGTCGCCGTCGTAATAACGCGCGGTAAGGCCACCGGGCTCACCCTGCGCGTTGTACAGTTTGAAGCCTTCCGGCAGTGGCTGCGGCGGCAGCGGATCGCCCAGGCGACTGATACCGGTGTTGTTCCACAGCAGGCCGTAGTTGCGGCTGGAAACCAGGTAGGGAATGCTGATTTCCAGATTGTAGGTGGTGAGCTCGATATTCTCACCGCGGTAATTTACCCGTCCATCCTGTTGCTGGCCGAGGCCGTAGAAGGCCTCATCCGGTTGCGGCTGGAAGCGCTGGCGAAACGAGTGAGAGTCCGCATCTGGTTTCCCGGGCTCATTGATCACCCGGCCCATGCTGCGGCCGGCTTCTGCGAGCAGGGTTTTGCCTGCGGCGTCTTTGAACTCTACTGAACCGTTCTCCAGTGAGACCTCCGCGGACACTTGCGAGGTCTTGACCAGCAGCTCGCCGTTTTCCTCGGCGACGCTAAAGTCAATTCCCTTCGGTTGTGCTGTGACCATCAAGGTGTCTGGCAGGTTGCTGAAATCCTGCTGGGGCGTGGCCGTGACCCGGATGATTTCCTCGTCGATTACCTGCACACGGACTTTTTTGAATTCACTGTCTTTGAGAGCAATCACAGCTCCGTGCGCGGTTTTCTCCCAGCTGGCGTGTGTTACTGGTGTGGTTTTGTGTGCGTCTTGTTGGCCATCGCAGGCATAGAGTGCGGGAAAAAGTGCCAGGGCAAGCAGGGTGCTTTTGGGGTTGAAATTTTTCATGGTCTTTTCCGTCGTTATTGTTGATGTCGATGGTCGGTCAGTCGATTTCATAGGTGGCGAGTTTTACCTTGAGTACATGGGGACGGTAGATAAAGTTCAGTCCCCAGTCGGTCTGGTCGCCATTCCATACGCGCTCGAAGACCCACTCACCATCGTTAAAGTGTCCTTCTTCCACTCGATCAAAGGTGAATTGCTCACCTTCCAATTCTTTGCTCGGGGAGAAACTCACCCGCGCGTGGTAGCCCACTACCAGGTATTCGTTCTTACCCAGTTCCGCGATCACCGCGCCGCCGGAGGCGGGGTTATTACCCTTGGGGGGATCAATCCAGAATGCCGGGCGGCCGTAGGTGATTTCCGCGCTCCAGTCACCCAGATTTTGGCGCTGGGTATAGTCCTCGGGGTCCTTTTCTGTTTTCTCCTCGCCGTCGCTGCCCCTGGCATTCCACAGTTCCTTGTCTGGCGCGAAGGTATCCACGGGTTCGGAAAAGCCCCAGGTGCGATGGTTCAGACTGATCTCTGCCCACTCGGATCCCATAGCGCCGAACACCCGGTAGAGATCGGCGAAGGGCTTGATGACTTTCTCGTCCATGGTTTCCGCACCCAGCGGAAAATTGGAGTATTTGGTGTTGTCCATACCGAAAGGGGCGAAGCCGAGGGCGCCGTGGCCCATCGCATCGAAGAAGTAGCGCACGTAGGGCTGGTCGTTGCCGATCTCGGCGATATACAGGGGGTTGTCCTCACGGGCGTAGAGATCCATCACCCGGGTGGCGGTCTTGTGGTCGCGGAAATAAATATCCGGCGAAATCATATCGATATGCGGCGCGGCGGCTTTCCAGATATGGATTACATTGTCGGTGGCGCCGCCGCTGGAATACTGCCCGGGTTCACCGGGGTGGTACGGGTTGCGCAGGGCCACATTCACATACATGGGGAGCGGATATTCCTGTTTGCCGGCCTCGGCAATCTCATCCACAAAGCGGCCGATATGCCAGGCGTGAAAGAATTCGTCCGCATCTTTGCCAAACACCTCACGCCAGTTACCCGGTTTTTTTCCTGTATTGTCCAGCAGTTTTTGTGGCACTGGCTGCTGGAATACCTTCTGTGCGGCATCGGAGTAATCTCGGGCGGAGCCGTAGGTACCCACTTCGTTCTGCACCTGTACCATGATCACGGTGCGCTGGCGGTCGACTTTTTTCAGGTGACGCATCAGCTGCACAAATGCTTTCTTGTCTGCCTCCAAGGTACTGCGGTGGTGCGGTGACAGCGAGTTCAGGGTTTTCCCGTCCTCGGTCTTTACCCGGGGGAAACGCCGGTTATCGAGCTTTACCCAAGACGGCGCGTAGTGGGGCGCATTGTTTTTCCAGGTGGCAAACCACAGCAATACCAGACGTACTTCTTTTTCCCGCGCCTGCTTGATCAGGGTATCCACAAAGGAGAAATCAAACTCTCCCTCATCAGGTTCTACCTGTTCCCAGGCCACTGGAATAACCAGGGTATTTGCGTGCATCTGCTCCACTACCGGCCATACGTCGGGCAAAGCGGCGGGATAGTTGGCGGAGTTGTTGGTTTGGGCGGCCAGCAGCAGGTAGGGTTTGCCATCGACCGTCAGTGCGTGGCGACCATCGCGCTCGATAATCTTTGGCAGCTCGGCGGCGTTCACACTCTGGAATACACCGGTGATACAAAAGAAAGCGGCGGTCAGTAACCGGAAAATGGTTTTTTTCATGCTATCAACGTCACATCTACTTGGTGTTACGGAAAAACGGGGGCTCTGGCGAACCCCCAGGATTGCATCAGCGAGCAGGGTCAGAAGGTCGCTGTCATTCGCATGATGTAAGTAGTGTCGTTGACGTAGGAACTCTGATGATCTCCGGCCGCATTCTGGTCAGCAATCAGCACTGTCTCTGCATTGGCAATATTGATGGCCTGAAGGCTGAGGGCCAGGTTGTCGTTGATTCGATATTCAACCGAGGCATCCAGCTGACCGTAGTCATCGTTGTACACCGGCAGGCGCCACTGACCATTGACGTCCCCGTTGAAGCCGTTTTGTCCCACACCCATAAGGAATTTACTGCGCCAGTTGTAAGCGAGACGGGCGGAGAAGGGGCCGTATTCATACATCCCGGTCACGTTATAGGCATTGCGCGAGATACCGGTAAACGGCAGGTCGGCGTAATTGGAGAAGTCTGTATCCACCGGCTGTGAGATGTCTTCCAGCGCCATTTTGCTGTCGATATAGGTGTAAGTGGCATCAATGCCGAGGCCGTTAAACGGTTCCGGTAACTGGTCGAAGAATTTCTTCCAGCCCAACTCGGCCCCACGCAGTGTGCCGTCGCCATTATTGGTGGGCCGTGCAACACTGTATGTCCAGCCGTTGTACTCCTCCTGTACGAACTCGCGACTGATGAGGTCGGTGATATCTTTGTAGAACACGTTCATGTGGGCCATGCCGCCGTGCTCATTGAAATACCACTCGAGGGACAGATCGAATTGATCGGCCATGGTCGGCTTTAGATTCGGGTTGTCGTAAAGATCGGCGGTCAGCAGGAAGTCACTCATCTGCGGCTCGTCTTCCATACCGATACCGTTAGGAAGATTCGCGCTCAATTGCTGGTAAGCCTGGAGCTCGCCAAAGGCGGGGCGGGTCATGGCTCTGGCGGCGGCGAAGCGCAATTGCAGTTCTTCGCTCAACTCCATCTTCACATTGAGGCTTGGCAGTGCACGGGTGTATTTGTTATCCACGGCCAGGGGCTCGGGGTCGCGATAAAAGCCCTGGTTGCCCGCGATGTCAGTGACGGTCGATGGATAAATGATGGAACCGTCAGTTGACATATCCGTAGTCACCACGCGTACACCCAGGTTACCGCTGACGGGGTATTGAAGTTCATCCCAGCCAAAATAGGTCATTGCGTAGACCGCACTGGTCTTTTCGTCCTGCAGATTGGTGTAAGCGATATCATTGATATCCCGGATTTCGCGCAGGCCCTGACCGCAGCGATCGGGGCACAGGAAGTTTCCGGAATCCGCGGCCTGCTGGTGCAGGTCGAGGAAGGATTGCGGGAAACCGGCGGCGAGGCTGATATTCGGCGTCATGAAAACACCGGGGTGCGCGCCTTTTCCGCGATAAAAATTATCCAGGGTATTGAGGGAGAGCTGGCTTGCATCGGCAGAGGGCATTGCTGCCATACCATCCAGTGCCCACCAGCGCATCCACTGCTGGTAGATGGGCTGCCAGTCGTAGCCGGTATCGTGGTTTTCAGAAGTCGTGTCGGTAAAGCGAACGCCGAATTTGGTGCCCCGGATCGGACCGGCATCGAAATCATACGTGGCATCCAGTCGCACCGCGGTTTCTTCCGCCTCGTTCTGGGTGCGGTTGTCCATGGTGAATGCCATGTAGTAGTTCGAAGGATCGCCCAACAGCTCGGAATTGGTCGACATCTGGGGGCGTCCCCCGGTGAGGTCTACTTCCAGGTAATCCAGTTCGATACCAGTGGCAACGGTGGCGTCCAGGCTCCTGGTGTCCGCCATGACATGTTGCAGGTCGAAATTTACATTCCAGCTGTCATTGGGTTGCCAGATGAAGTTATAGGAAATATCAGTGGTCTCTGATTCCCGGTCTTGAAAGCGCGCTGCGGCGCCCATGGGAATAGCGCCGGAGGTAGAGGCCAGTCTGCCTTTCCGGAAGACTCCGTTGTCGTCGTAGGTGAATTCAGTACCGTCGGCGGGAATGATGTCCAGAGGCCAGTTGTCGACGAAGATCGAGCTTTCATCCCAGAATTCGGCATATTGGCTGTTGAATACCTGGAAAGACATTTCTGCGGTGTCGTTTAGACGCCACTGCACCACGCCGTAAGCGCCCTGGCGTTCGCGGTCGAATTCGTAACTGCGCCAGTCGGCACCACGGGGGATGTAAACCGTTTGCCCGTCCACAATATTGTCGCGGGGAAATAGCGCTCGGGTGTAAACACCGTCGGTGCGGGTTGCCGCTTCGGAATAGGCGAAATCGAGTAAAACACCAACCTCTCCCTGACCCACGTTCCAGCGATTGCTGACCAAAGCGGATGCAGAAGGGCTGGTTTTCTCAACGAAATCGCCGTAGTTACCTTCGGCGGTAAACGCCATTTCGGAGCCTTCGTAATCAAATGGTTTTTTGGTGCGCAGGTTCACCGTGCCGCCCAGACCACCTTCAATAAGATCGGCGCTCTGGTTTTTGTACACATCGACGCCCGCCATCAATTCCGGCGGAACATCC
>NZ_LZDE01000208.1 GCF_002009015.1 Microbulbifer mangrovi
ACCTTGTCGCTGCCGTACTTGAACTTGCCGCTGCGCCATTTATCCAGGGTTGCAAAAGAAGTGCCCGCGTAATTGGCCTCGTAGCCGAGCACGCGGTCGAGCTCCAGCGGGTGGCCCACGGACTCGTGAATGGTCAGCATCAGGTGCGAAGGCTCGAGCACCAGATCGTATTTGCCCGGTTCAATGGATTTTGCGGTCAGTTTGGCTTTTGCCTGTTCCGCAGCGAGGCGCGCATCCTCGGCCATATCGTAGGAATTCTTGTACAGGGTGGTCTGGCCGTGGATTTTGTCTTCCTCACGCCCGTCCAGATATTCGTAGCCGCGCCCCACCGGGTCGCTGAGACCGTTGCGGGTTTTGAACACCCCGGTTTTCTTGTCGACCACGGTGACCTGCATCGGTGCCCACAGACGGTGCACATCCTGGTCGATATAGGAACCGTCACTGGAAGCAAAATATTTCTGTTCGTTGACCAGGTAAAGGGAAGAATTGATGAAACTTGCGCCGGCCTCCAGCGCCCCGTTGTTGACGTCCATCAGGAACTCCACCTTTTCACTGATGGGTACCTCGATGGCGTTTTTCTGAATCGGGGTCTGCCACGAAACCTCGCCCACGCCCTTTACTGGTGCCAGCTGTACCGGTTCGCTCTGGTATTTGGCGTTGGCCTTGGCTACTGCAACAGCCTGTCGCGCAGCCTTGGCGATACCGTCTCTGCTCAGGTCATTGGTGGCGGCGAAGCCCCAGGTACCGTTGGCAATGACACGGATACCGGCACCGAAGGATTCGGTATTGACGATATTCTCGACGTTTGTCTCGCGGGTGATGACGAACTGGTTGAGATAGCGGCCGATGCGTACATCGGTATAGGAAGCACCAGCTTTGCGCGCGGCATTGAGGACGATATCGGCGAGGACTTTTTTCTGCCCCGCATCCATACCGTTACCGGTGAGTTGTTCCGCGGAAACCGCAATACCGGATACCGGAAGCAGTATGCCACTGGCACCAACGCCCCCGAGCTTGATGAATTGTCGTCTGTCCATTGTCCTCCCCGGGCTCCCGGTCCGGAACCCGCCTTGGATAAGTGGGGGAACCGGAAGACTGTTTATTGTTATTGCCGCCGGATCGCGGCGGGTAAGCCCTACAGGAAATCGCGCGCGCGGGTTTTTGTAAAGCGTTAACTCGTTGAAATGACTGATGGCAAGGCTGAACGGTTGCGCGCACTTTGCTGGCGCAATCAGTCGCCGCGTGCCCCCAATTGGTGAGATCCCGCCGGGAAGGTGTGCCGATGCGGCCTGGGCGCCTCAGCGGTGTTATGCCATTGGCATAAAGAATGCGGAATTTGCATGATTTCGTGACTATCTAACTTGTTTTGGCGCGCTTTTGCCCCGGCTCCGCGCCTGTAATCTCGTGTAATTGACCGTAAACGGGTTCGTGTGTACTTTTGTATACATCGCAAGACAGGGAATGCCATGCTCAACAAAACCCAATCCATCTCGGCGCGACTTTCGTCAGAGGACTACACCTACCTGATGTCCATTGACCGCAATGGCGCCGTCACCCAGAGCGAAAAAGTGCGCGAGCTGATCGCCATGGCCCGTGAAGCCGTGGGGGTCGAGAGTTTTGCGCGCGCTTATCTCGCTTCCGCAGAAACCATGCTGCCCACCAGGGCCAGGTACGTGGATGAAAACCAGCGCAGTCTGCTGGTAGAGGCCCTGCTGGAACTGGTGACAGAAGGGGCGGCGGCGATACAGGCCTGTTCCGATCAGGAGGCACTGGCACCGGCGCTCGAGCAAAAGGCGCTGCCGGCTATCGAGACATTCCTGGAAAAAATTCTGCTGGTTGCGGTGCAGGAGGATCCCCGTGTGGTGAATCCGGATGCGGCAAAAAAAATACAGCAGCGACTGCGGGATCTTATGCATCGTTGATCCCCCACCAACCCAAACAGATCGACAAGAGGAAGGAAAAGTAATGAAAGAAGGACTGATAAAACGTATCTCCCGCATCATCTCTGCCTCGGCCAACGCGGTGGTGGACTCTGTGGAAAACGCCACACCGCAGCTGGTGATGGAGCAGGCCATCCGCGAAATTGATGATGCCATTGCCGACGTACGCGATCAGCTCGGCAAGGCAGAGGCGGCCAAATACCTGAGCAGCAAAACGCTCAATGATGAAAACAGCCGTCATGCCACGCTCAGTGCGCAGATCGAAGTGGCCGTGCAGGAGGGGCGCGATGATCTCGCCGAGGCCGCCATCGCCAAGCAGATGGATATCGAAGCGCAGATCCCCGTACTGGAAAAAGCGATTGCGGAAACCGATCAGGAAATCAACGAGCTGAATTCCTATATCGGTGCACTGCAGGGCAAGAAGCGCGAAATGCGCGAGCAGCTGCGCGAGTTCATCAAGGCCAGTGAACATGTAAGCAATGGGCCGGCGGGAGAGCAGCAGGGCAACAGTCGTGCTACCGCCGACAAGGTGGACCAGGCCACCGGTGCCTTCAATCGCATTCTGGAACAGGCGGGTGTCCCCACTTCTGAATCCAGTGCTGACGCCAGCAAACTCGCCGAACTTGAAGAACTGGCGCGCGGCAATCGCATCAAGGAACGCCTGGCCAAAATCAAATCCCAGACGGAGGCTTGATGGCTTTCTTTCTGCAAGACGGCAACCAGCTGTTTACCGGTGCACTGGTATTGATGCTGATGATTGCCGTACTCGAGGGGGTGATGATGCTGATCGGTGTCGGTATCTCGGACATGCTGGACAACCTGCTGCCGGATATGGATATCGATCTGGACGCCCCCGATACCGAGGCAGGCGGTGTGCTCACCAAGCTGTTGGGCTGGCTGCGCTTTGGCGAGGTGCCCGCGCTGATTTTGCTGGTGGCTTTCCTGGTCAGCTTCGGTGTTACCGGCCTGCTGATCCAAATGTTCACGGAATCGCTGGTGGGTATTTTGTTGCCCGGCTGGTTGCTGGTGATTCCGGTGCTGATGCTGGCACTGCCACAGGTGCGCTTTGTCGGTAATGTACTGCGCAAGTTTGCTGTCGGCGATGAAACGGAAGCAGTTGGCCGTGCATCTTTTATCGGCCGGGTTGCGGTCATCACCATTGGTGAAGCCGTCGCCGGCTCGCCGGCAGAAGCGCGGCTCAGGGACGAATTTGGTACCACCCACTACGTGATGGTGGAGCCGGATGATGGGGAAACCTTTACACAGGGACAGCAGGTGTTGTTGGTGGAAGAGCGCGGAGCTAATTTCCGCGTGATCAAGCCCACCAACAAAAACCTGACTGAAAACAATTAAATTGGAGAATGCGTTAGTGATTCAGAATCTTTCCAACATAGGGATTATGGCAGGGGCAGTACTGATTGGCCTGATCGTCATCGGTACCATTTTCGCGCGACTGTATACCCGCGCTTCCAAGGAGCGCTCTTTTGTCCGTACCGGTATGGGTGGCCAGAAGGTCATTATGAACGGCGGCGCGCTGGTGTTGCCGGTGCTGCATGAAATCATCCCGGTAAACATGAACACGCTGCGCCTGGCTGTTTCGCGCAAGGAGCATCAGGCGCTGATTACCAAAGATCGTATGCGCGTCGACGTGCTTGCGGAGTTCTACCTGCGCGTGAAGCCGGATACCGATGCCATTGCCAATGCGGCCCAGACCCTGGGTGTGCGCACTCTGGATCCGGAAGCGCTCAAGGAAATGATCGAGGGTAAATTTGTCGATGCCCTGCGCTCGGTAGCGGCGGAAATGGAAATGGCAGAGCTGCATGAGCAGCGCAGCCAGTTCGTGCAGAAAGTACAGCAAGTAGTCTCCGAAGACCTGCTGAAAAACGGTCTGGAACTGGAATCCGTGTCCCTGACTGGTCTCGACCAGACGCACAAGGAGTTCTTTAATCAGGACAACGTGTTCGATGCCGAGGGTCTTGCCAGCATGACCCGTTCCATTGAGGCGCGTCGCAAAGAAGTGAATGATGTGGAGCAGGAAACCCGGGTTCAGATTGAAACCAAGAACCTGGAAGCGGAACGTCAGCGTCTGGAGATCGAAAAGGAAAAACGCTACGCCTACCTGGAGCAGCAACGCGAGTTGGAAAACCGCGAGGCAGCGCAGAAGGCGGATATGGCCAAGGAAACCGCCGCCCAGGAACGTGCGGCCCGCCAGGCAGAGATTGAAGCCGAACGCGAAGTGGACCAGGCCCGTATCGCCGCGGAACAGGCCACCCGCCTGCTGGAAATTGAAAAAGAAAAACGTCTGCAGGAGCAGGAAATCGAGCGCGAACGCGTACTCGATGAGCAGCGTATCTCCAAGCAGAAGTCGCTGGAAATTGCCGAGCAGGAACGCGCCATTGCGGTTGCCGAAAAATCCAAAGAGCAGTCCGTTGCCGATCAGCAGGCTAACGTGGCGCGCGCGGAAGCGGTGAAGGCGGAAGAGCTGGTGCAGACTGCGAAAGACGTGGAAGCGGCCGAGCGTGACAAGCGTATCGAGATTATCGAAGCGCAGAAAGAAGCCGAGCGTCAGGCGACCTCCATCAAGGTTGCCGCAGAAGCGGAAAAAGCTGCCGCGGAAGACAAGGCGGAAGCGCTGCGCCTGCAGGCGTCCGCAGAAGCTGAGGCTGTGCGCATCAAGGTCGAGGCCGATCGTGAAAAGTACGCGGTGGACGCAGAGGGTCAGCGTCTGATGAACGAGGCCATGAACAGCCTCAGCGATGCACAGATCGCACTCAAGCGGGTACTCAGCCTGCACGAGAACCTGCCGGGCATCGTGCGCGAGAGCGTGCGTCCGCTGGAGAAGATCGAGGGTATGAAGATCATCTCTGTGGAGGGCCTGAACGGTGTTGGCGGTCGCGCCAGCGGCGGCATCGTCGACAGTGAGGGCGAATCCGGCAGCCAGAGCCTGCCTGAGGCTCTGGTGGGCAGCGCGCTGAAGCACCGCGCCATGGCGCCGCTGGTAGATTCCCTACTGAAGGAAGCCGGTGTCGGCGACCTCTCCAAGGTGGTCGAAACCGAAGCCTGACTGTAAATAGACTCCTGGCCGCGCAATGCGGTCGGGAGTTATCCCTTCTCAAGACTTTCTTGCACCCATTTCCTCTGTCTGGTCATTTCTTTACCGGTTATTTCCTATTTTTGGGCCTATTACTTTAGAGCCGTTTCAAACCGTCTGAGTCCAGTGCTTGACATTGGTTACACGCGTAACTAAATTCGTTGCACCTGAAACCAAGTAGGCCTGCGCCGCCACAAGCGGTACCCCGGGCCACCATAAAAAATCCCGCATAGGAGGATCACATGGCCGATTTATTTGAGAACCCCATGGGCCTGGACGGCTTCGAGTTCGTGGAATTCACCGCGCCGGAGAAGGGCATTCTGGAGACTGTTTTCGAGGCCATGGGCTTCACCAAGGTCGCCCGTCACCGCACCAAAGACGTTGAGCTGTGGCGTCAGGGTGATATCAACTTCATCACCAACTACGAGCCGGGCAGCCACGCGGACTACTACGCGCGCGAGCACGGCCCCTCCGCCTGTGGCCTGGCGTTCCGCGTAAAGGATGCGACCTTTGCCTACAACGAAGCCCTCAAGAAGGGTGCGCAGCCGGTGGAAGTGGAAACTGGCCCCATGGAGCTGCGTCTGCCGGCCATCAAGGGTATCGGTGGTGCCACCCTGTACCTGATCGACCGCTATAAGGAAGGTGAGTCTATCTACGATATCGACTTCCACTGGCTGGAAGGCGTGGACAAGCATCCGGAAGGCTGTGGTTTCCACACCCTGGACCACCTGACCCACAACGTGTACCGCGGTCGCATGGACTTCTGGGCCAAGTACTACGAGGACCTGTTCAACTTCCGTGAGATCCGCTACTTCGACATCAAGGGCGAGTACACCGGCCTGCTGTCCAAGGCGATGACTGCGCCGGACGGCAAAATCCGTATCCCGTTGAACGAAGAAGCGGCTGGTGGCGGCGGCCAGATCGAAGAATTTCTGATGAAGTACAACGGTGAAGGCATCCAGCACATCGCATTTGCCTGTGACGACCTGGTGGCCTGCTGGGACCGCCTCAAGAAGCAGGGTATGGAATTCATGACCCCGCCTCCGGAAACTTACTATGAAATGCTGGAAGAGCGCCTGCCCGGTCACGGTGAGCCCACCGACGAGCTGAAGAAGCGCGGTCTGCTGCTGGACGGTACCACCGAAGGCGGTCAGCCGCGCCTGCTGCTGCAGATCTTCTCTGCCAATATGCTCGGCCCGGTATTCTTCGAGTTTATCCAGCGCAAGGAAGACGAAGGCTTTGGTGAAGGCAACTTCAAGGCACTGTTCGAATCCATCGAGCGCGACCAGCTCAAGCGCGGTGTAATCGGCGGTAAAGAAGGCGGGGATCAGGGCAAAGAAGACGCAGCCTGATCCATTCATCTAAACCGGAGGCCAACCATGGCTATACAGCGTATCCACCACGTGGCCTACCGCTGCCGCGATGCCAAGGAGACCGTGGAGTTCTACCGCGATCTCCTGGGCATGGACTTTCAGCTCGCCATTGCCGAAGACAAGGTGCCCTCGACGGGGGCACCGGATCCCTACATGCATATCTTTATGGATGCGGGACAGGGCAACGTGCTCGCTTTCTTTGAGCTGCCCAATTCCCCGGATATGGGCCGCGACGAAAACACTCCGTTGTGGGTGCAGCACATCGCCCTGGAAGTGGAGAGCATGGACGAGCTGCTGGCGATGAAGCAAAAGCTCGAAGATGCGGGTATCGATGTGCTCGGGCCTACCGATCACACCATCTTTAAGTCCATCTATTTTTTCGATCCCAACGGCCACCGCATTGAGCTCGCAGCCAATACCGCCAAGCCCGGTATGCATAAAGAGCTCAAGCGTGTTGCAGAAGACATGCTGGAAGAGTGGTCCCGCACCAAGAAGGCGCCGCGCCATGCCGCGTGGATGCATGGTGACGAAGAGTTCAAAGCACTGGATCCTTAAAACTGAGATCCAAAACCAACGATTCAATTGAGAGGAAGGCACAGTGAAGTTAGCCACCTTGAAAAGTGGACGCGACGGCAAGCTGGTTGTGGTCAGTGATGACCTGACCCGCATGGAGTCAGCGGCCAATATTGCGCGTACCCTACAGAGCGCCTTGGATAACTGGGACAAGAAATCTGCCCAGCTGGAAGAGCTCCAGGCGAAACTGAACAGCGGGGAGATCGCAGGCGAGCCCTTCGATCAGAGTCAGTGTCACTCCCCGCTACCCCGGGCCTACCACTGGGCGGATGGCAGCGCCTATGTGAACCACGTGGAACTCGTGCGCAAGGCGCGCAATGCGGAGATGCCCGAGAGCTTCTGGACCGACCCGCTGATGTATCAGGGTGGTTCCGATACCTTTCTCGCCCCGCGCGAGCCTATTGTGATGCCCCAGAGCGAGGGCTTCGGTATCGACTTCGAAGCGGAAATCGCAGTCATTACCGATGACGTACCGATGGGCGTTTCCCCGGAGCAGGCCCTGAAGCACATCAAGCTGGTGATGCTGGTAAACGATGTATCCCTGCGCGGGCTGATCCCGAACGAACTGGGCAAAGGATTCGGGTTTTACCAGTCCAAGCCTTCCAGTGCGTTCTCCCCGGTATGTGTCACTCCGGCGCAACTGGGTGATAGCTGGAAAGAGGGCAAGCTCCACCTGCCATTGATTTCAGAACTGAATGGCGACAAGTTTGGCGAGCCGAACGCGGGTATCGATATGACCTTCCACTTTGGTCAGCTGATTGCCCACGCGGCCAAGACCCGTCCGCTGGGTGCCGGTACCATCATCGGTTCCGGTACCGTATCCAACAAACTCGACGGTGGCCCTGGCAAGCCGGTAAACGAGGGTGGAGTTGGCTACAGTTGTATTGCCGAGATTCGCATGATCGAAACCATTGAGGAAGGTAAACCGACCACCTCCTTTATGCAGTTCGGTGATCGGATTGCCATTGAAATGCTGGATCGGGATGGTCAGTCCATCTTCGGCCGTATCGAGCAGGTTGTCGAGCAGGCCTCCTGATTCATCCGCTACGGCCTCTTCGGAGGCCGTATTCCTGAATGCAGCGACTTGTTTTCAGGCTGGCGGCATTCCCGCAACGGTACCCGGCTGGATACAAAGTAACGGCGCTGGGAAACTGTTTCACTTTTCCCGCATGTTTTGAATTTTTTTACCGCCTGCAGAGGCGGCTCGAGTGCGGCAAAAGTTTTTCTGAAAAAGTGCTTGCACCCCGTTGGGCCTCTCCGTATAGTTCGCGCCCTCGCTGC
>NZ_LZDE01000209.1 GCF_002009015.1 Microbulbifer mangrovi
CATCCCTGGGGGCTCTTCGAAAACATCCCTGTTTTCGAAGGTCTCGCGAACAGTTCCCCGCAAGCGGAACTTCGCATCAAGGTATTTAGTGTTCGCTCACAGTTTGTGGGTGGATCAAAAAGGGAGCAACGCTCCCAACAATAAATATAAACAATCCAAAGTGATGAGGAGTCCGATAATGAAGATCTCTCGAATCCTATCCGGCGCTTTTGCCCTGGCCCTGTGTGCCAGCCAGAGCGTTCTCGCAACTACCATTGGTTTTTCCCAGGTTGGCTCGGAAAGTGGCTGGCGTACCAGCTTCAGTGAGTCCGTCAAAGCCGAAGCTGAAAAACGCGGTATCAACCTAAAGTTTTCCGATGCGCAGCAAAAGCAGGAAAACCAGATCAAGGCCGTGCGCAGCTTTATCGCCCAGGGTGTCGACGCCATCATGATCGCCCCGGTCGTGGAAACCGGCTGGAAGCCGGTACTGCGCGAAGCCAAGCGCGCACGTATCCCCGTGGTCATTCTCGACCGCAATATCGACGTGAAAAATAAATCCCTGTTCCTCACCCGTATCGCATCCGACTTCGTTGAAGAAGGTCGTCGCGCAGCACAGTGGCTGATGGACGAAACTGACGGTAACTGCGCCATCCTCGAGCTCCAGGGTACCGTGGGTGCCACCGCCGCCATCGATCGTATGAAAGGCTTTAACGAGGTGATCGCCAAATACCCCGACGCCAGCATCGTACGCAGCCAGACCGGCGAATTTACCCGTACCAAGGGTAAAGAAGTCATGGAAGCCATGCTCAAGGCAGAGAACAGCGGCAAGGAAATCTGCGCGCTCTGGTCTCACAACGACGAAATGGCCATTGGTGCCATCCAGGCCATCAAGGAAGCCGGCCTGAAGCCCGGTGAGGACATGCTGGTGGTTTCCGTAGACGGTGTGCCGGACTACTTCAAGGCCATGGCCGACGGCGAAGCCAATGCCACCGTTGAACTCAATCCGCACCTGGGTGCGCCGGCATTTGACGTGATCGAAGCCTACCTGAAGGGCGACCGCAAGGTAGAGAAGCTGATCACCACCACCGGTGACCTGTTCACTCAGGAAACTGCCGCCGAAGAATACGCCAAGCGCGCCGGCAGCTAAGTTGCGGTCAAGAGAATAAGCGGGTTTGAGTCATGACGTTGTTAAGTCTGAGCAAAGTCGAAAAGCGCTATCCCGGTGTCAAGGCACTGGACGGCGTCGACTTCCAGTTGCGCGAGGGCGAAGTCCACGCGCTGCTGGGTGAAAACGGAGCGGGCAAGTCCACGCTGGTAAAGGTCATGACCGGTGCGCTGGAAGGCGACGGCGGCAGCATGACCTACCTCGGCGAGCCGCTGAAACTGAAAAGCACCGCCCACGCACAAACCGTGGGCATCAGCACCGTATACCAGGAAGTGAACCTGCTGCCCAACCTTACCGTGGCGCAGAACCTTTACCTGGGACGGGAGCCGAAAAAGTTCGGGCTGATTGACTGGAAGCGAATCAATCGCCAGTCCAGGGACGTGCTGAAACGCTTCGACCTCGATATCGACGTGACCCGCCCCTTGTCCACCTTTTCCGTTGCTGTGCAGCAGCTGATCGCCATCGCTCGCGGTGTGGATATGTCCGCGAAGGTACTGGTGCTGGACGAGCCCACCGCGAGTCTTGACGCCGACGAGTGCGAGCAGCTGTTTGGCGTGATGCGCGAGCTGAAAGCCAAGGGTATCGGCATTGTGTTTATCACCCACTTCCTCGACCAGGTGTATGCGGTGTGCGATCGCATCACGATTCTTCGCAACGGTCAGCTGGTTGGTGAATTCGAAGCGGCGACGTTGCCGCGCAGTGAACTGGTTGGGCATATGCTCGGCAAGGAACTGCAGGCCGAAACCAAGGTACAGGAAGGCGAGGCGCGGAATGACAAGGCGCTGAGTGAAACCCTGCTGGAAATGGACGATGTGGCAGTGCGCGGCTCCCTGCATCCCACTTCACTGACCGTGCGTCGCGGCGAAGCCGTGGGCCTGGCGGGGCTACTGGGCTCAGGTCGCAGTGAAGTCTGCCGTGCGGTATTCGGTGTGGATAAAAAGACCGACGGCACACTCACGTTTAAAAACAGTGAACAGAATTTCCGGCAGCCGGCGGAGGCGATTGCCGAAGGGCTGGCGCTGTGTCCGGAAGACCGCAAGACCAGCGGAATTGTCGGACCTCTATCTATTCGCGAAAACATTGCGCTGGCGCTGCAGGCCCGTCGCGGCTGGTGGCGCCCCATGAATCGGGCGGAGCAGCAGCAACTGGCTGACAAGTTTATCGCCGAGCTACAGATTGCCACGCCGGATGCGGAAAAGCCGATCGAGCAGTTGAGTGGCGGCAACCAGCAGAAGGTGATTCTCGCCCGCTGGCTCGCCACCAACCCGCAACTGTTGGTGCTGGATGAGCCCACCCGCGGTGTGGATATCGGCGCGCACGCCGAAATCCTGAAACTGATCAAAAAATTCTGCAGTGAAGGTATGTCCCTGCTGGTGACCTCCTCCGAACTGGATGAACTGGTGGCCTTCTCCGATCGTGTCGCGGTGATGCGCGACCGCCGCAAGGTGGCAGAGATCGAGGCCGACGATATTACCGAAGGCAACATCATGCAGGCGATTGCGGAGGCGTAACGTGAGTAATCTTCAATCCGCTGCGGTGGGACAGCCTGTCCCGGCAGAAAAAGTGAAAAAATTCCCCCGGATTTCCGGGCGTTACCTGTGGCCGCTGCTGGGGTTGTTCAGCCTGCTGGCGATCAACCTGGTGATGGCCCCGGAGTTCTTCCATATCGAAATCCAGGACGGCCGTCTTTACGGCAGCCTGATTGACGTGCTGAACCGCAGTGCCCCGGTGGCACTGCTGGCCATCGGCATGACCCTGGTGATTGCCACCGGCGGTATCGACTTGTCCGTCGGTGCCACCATGGCCATCGCCGGTGCAGTCTGCGCCAACCTGATCGTGGGCGGTGTGGATAACATATTCCTGTTGATCGCCGCGGGTCTCGCCGCCGGTCTGGTGGCCGGAGCGGTCAACGGCGGGCTGGTGAGCTATATGGGCATTCAGCCGATTGTGGCAACGCTGATCCTGATGGTGGCAGGTCGCGGCATCGCGCAGCTGATCAACTCCGGACAGATTGTCACTTTCCAGAATGATGCGTTCGCGTTTCTCGGTACCGGTTCTTTCCTCGGTCTGCCGTTCCCCATCGTGCTTGTACTGATCATGTTTGCGGTGGTGCAGCTGCTGATGCGCAAAACCGCGCTGGGCTTGTTTGTGGAAAGTGTCGGTTGTAACGCGGGTGCCAGCTATTACCTGGGGATCAACCAGCGTGCGGTGAAAATGATGGTGTACTGCATTGCCGGCGTTTGCGCGGCACTGGCGGGCATGATCGCCGCGGCGGATATCCAGGGTGCCGATGCCAACAACGCCGGTCTGTGGCTGGAGCTGGATGCCATTCTGGCGGTGGTCATCGGCGGTGCCTCGTTGATGGGTGGGCGTTTCTCCATTCTGTTGTCGATCATCGGTGTGCTGGTAATCCAGTGCCTGAGCACCACCATCATCATGAGTGGCCTGCCGGCGAAATTTAACCTGCTGATCAAAGCGGTGGTGGTGATCTTTGTGCTGTTATTGCAATCGCCACTGTTCCAGAAGCAGATGTCAGCCCTGTTTGCCGCGATTAACAAGAAAGACAATGGAGGGGCGCAGGCATGATGCACTCCCTGGCTAATTCCCGGTTCACCTCCCTGTATGTAACGAGCGCACTGTTTGTGCTGCTGTTTCTGGTTGGCGCCTTCCAGTTTGAAGGTTTTGGCAGCACCCGCGTGGTGGCTAATCTGTTCTCCGATAATGCGTTTCTGGTGATCACCGCGATCGGCATGACCTTCGTGATCATTTCCGGGGGTATCGATCTTTCCGTGGGCGCGGTGATTGCACTGACCGGTGTGGTCTGCGGCCTGCTGATCGGCGAGATCCAGATGCATCCGCTGATTGTGTTCCCGCTGGTACTGATTGGTGGTGGACTGTTTGGTGCTTCCATGGGCGCACTGATTCATTTTTACAAGCTGCAGCCGTTTATCGTCACCCTTGCGGGCATGTTCCTCGCCCGCGGTCTGGCCACCACACTGAGTGAAGAGTCGATCCCAATCGATCACCCTTTCTACGATACGGTGGCTGATTTCGGCATGTTGCTGCCCGGTGGTGCCTGGGTAGGGGCTTCCACACTGATTCTGTTCGCGGTACTGATCGGTGCAATCCTGCTGGCGCATTTCAGCCGTCTCGGTGGTTTTATCTATGCCCTCGGTGGCAGTGCCCAGTCCGCGCAGCTGATGGGGGTACCGGTAGCCCGCACCACCATCAGTATTTACGCAATCAGCGGATTCCTGTCCGCGCTTGGTGGAATCGTCTACTCCTTCTACACATTCTCAGGATATTCTCTGGCAGCGGTGGGGATGGAACTGGATGCCATTGCAGCCGTGGTGATCGGTGGTACCCTGTTGACTGGCGGTTCTGGCTATGTGGTGGGCACCCTCATTGGTGTGCTGATCATGGGCGTCATCCAGACCTACATCTCATTTGATGGCACCCTCAACAGCTGGTGGACCAAAATCGTGATCGGCCTGCTGCTGTTTGTGTTTATCGGTATGCAGCGATTGCTGACCCGGCGTCAGGTCCGTGTCGCGGGCCACTAGCGGCAGAGTGTGACCGCCTGATTTGAATCAAGAGCCTCCAACTGACGTTGAGACTAGAATAAAACCGAGCGCGCACAGAGTAAGAGAGGACACTGATGCTTGAAGTACAGCGCATAGACGCGATCGAAGTGGGCAATACCCTTGGCGAGGGGGTGTTGTGGAACCACAAAGACCAGAGTGTCTGGTGGACCGATATCCACGAGTGCAAACTTTACCGGCTCACCTGGCCGGGGCGCGAGCTGGAAGTGTTCGATACCCCTGAACGACTGTGCGCATTTGGCTTCACCGATCGTGACGACTGCATCGTGGCCGCGTTTGAAACCGGCTTTGCACTGTTTGATTACCGCCGCGGCAAGATCCTGTGGCAGAAAACCCTGCTGGAAAAAGGCTCAGGCCTGCGTTTTAACGATGGCAAGATCGATCGTCAGGGCCGCTTCTGGGCGGGTACCATGGCGGAAGACGGCCGCGAAGACGCTGACGGAATCCTTTACTGCCTGGAACCCAACGGCGTGGTCAGCGAGCAGCAGAAAGATGTGTTCATCTCCAATGGTTGCTGCTGGGATGTGAACTCCAGCCACTTCTACTTTGCCGACTCCCCCCGTCGCAGTATCTACCGCTACAAATTCGACGCGCGCCGTGGAGATATCGGCGAACGTGAACTCTTCGCCCGTACCATGTTCGGTATCTACCCGGACGGTGCCACCGTCGATGCCGACGGTTATTTATGGTCTGCGCAGTGGCGCGGCGCCCGGGTACAGCGTTACGCACCGGATGGCAAACTCGCCGGTGCTGTGCCGGTGCCTGTCAGCCAGCCCACCTGTGTGACCTTTGGTGGCCCGAACATGGACATGATGTTTGTGACCACGGCCAAGGAATCCCTCAATGAGTGGACCCTGGATCGGGAGTGGCAGGCGGGTAACCTGTTCGTATTCCAGACCCCGTTCAAGGGTATTATGGGCTTCCGCTTTAGCACTACCCAACTGCTGGACAAGATCGCGGAACCGGCCTGAAAGTAGCCGGTATTAGCTGAACGCAATCGCGTAAGAAATCCCCGCCCGGCCTGGCCGCGCGGGGATTTTTTTATGTGTCTGGGCCGCCCCGGTGAGAGCCAAAAAAAGCCCGGCGACGAACAGGGTCCGCGCCGGGCAACAAGGGTGTTCTTGCTAATGTCTACGGATTTGCTGGTCAGCCGCCGCTTGCGCTGCTGTCGTCGCGCAGCAGGCGCACGCCGTAGATACCGCCGGCTACAGAATTCTCCGCCGCTTCGAAACGCAGTTCGATCAGGCCGCCTTCCGCTTTCTGCTGCACGCTGGCGGGAATCGGGTAATCCACGGTGAAGAAATCGTCTCCGCGGCTGCCATCGAGATTCACCTGTGCCAGCTCGATATTGTTGGCCAGGATGCGGAAACGGCGCCCGTTATCCAGGCCGAAGTAGGTGATGCGCAGGGTTTGCGCTTCCTGCTCCGGATCCTTCAGCTGATAGCTGAACCAGTCGCTGGCGTGGCGCCAGTGGCGGCCGCGGTGAACCCCCGCTTCGGTGCCGGCGCCGGCAAAGAAGTGGTCCGCCTCTGGTTGCTGTTCCCCGGGGGCCACCTTGTCGATGGTCTGACGGGCCAGCGCCAGGCGCGCACGATCCTCGGCTTCGCGCTGTTGTTGTTTGGCCGCCAGGCCTTGTGGCGTGCTGTAGGGCCAGTAAATGCTGTAGCGCGACTCGTGCACGCGGAAGAATGGAATCAGTTCCAGTCCGCTGCCGGCCTTGGGATTCAGTGCCGGTAAACCCGCGGCGGTGGTATCTATTTTCAGGGCCTGGAAATCAGCACTCTGCAGACTGTCCGGCGCCGCGAAGCGCAGTTCCTCACCGGGCAGGCGTTTAAGGCCGCTGACAAAGTTCCGGTCGTCACTGACAAACATCGGTGTCAGCTCCTGTGGGCACATGGGGCCCTGGGCGATATGTCCCATGCGGCTGTCGTCGGCGAGGAAATTCAGATTTTCATCAGCGAATGGCTGGGTCTTGGCCGCGAGCACCACCGGACCGTAGGTGAGGGCGTAGTAGTCTGACTTGTCCGGCAGTTGTTCCGCCTCCGGGTGCATCGGCAGATTAATCTCGATACGGTCGCCATCACTCCAATCGCGCTCGACAGTGATGTAGCTGCCGGGATTGGCCTGCACGGTGACAGGTTCGCCGTTAATCGACATGCTCAGTTCGCCGTCGCTGACCCACACCGGGTAGCGCAATTTCAGGCTGAATTCACCGTTACCACTCACCGTCAGCGCCGTACTTTCCGTATCCGGGATATGGTTTTCCTGTTTGACTTTAATGCCCTTTTCTTCCCAGTCGAGAGTGGATGGAATAAACAGGTTCACGAACAGCTCGTCGCCGCGGTGGGCGTAAATCATCTCTCCGTATTTGCTGTGGTTCTCGATACCCGAGCCCACGCAGCACCACATGGCATCTTCCGGCTGCGAGTACATGCGGTAGTGATTTGGACGCATCGGGGTGAAGTACACCAGGCCGCCGTTGTCCGGGTTCTGGGACGAGAGAATATGGTTGTAGAGTGCCCGCTCGTAGTAGCGGATATAGCGGGTTTCCGGATCGGTCAGGTACAACATCTGGGTGAGTTTCAGCATGTTGTAGGTATTGCAGGTCTCGGGCCCCTCTACATCCTCGACCATGGGGGCGAAGTCGTCGGTGGGGTGGAAGTGTTCGCGTACGCTGTTGCCGCCGATGGCGACGGTGCGATGCTCGACCACTTCATTCCAAAAATATTCCGCCGCGTCCTGCCACTGTGCATTCCCCGCCAGGTCGCCCACGCGTTTGTAGCCGATTACCTTGGGAATCTGGGTGTTGGCATGCAGGCCGGTCAGTTTGTCCTGGTGTTGTTCCAGCGGCTCGAGGATCTCCCGGTGGGAGAGGCGTTTGGCGATATCGAGGTATTTCTGCTTGCCGGTGATCTCGGCAACGTCTGCGTAGACTTCGTTCAGGCCGCCGTGCTCGCTTTTCAGAATCAGCTGCACCTGTTTGTCAGACAGATTGGCAATCAATTGCGCTCCCCAGTCGGACAGGGCGACCAGCATCTCCAGCGCCTGCTGACTGTCTGCATGGATATAGGCATCGCGCAGGCCGGCGTAGATTTTGTGGATGTTGTAGAGCGGTACCCATTTGTCGTTGAGGGTGAACAGGTCCGAGCGGATATCGCCTTCGGCTAGCTCGCTCCACATGGCCTTGCCACCGGGCACGCCGCTCAGATAGCCATCGCCGCTTTTGTCCTGAGCCCGCTTTAGCTCGTTGAGCATGTAGTCCAGGCGCTGTTTTACGTCCTGATTACCAGTGGCGGCCCAGGCAAGACTGAGCGCGGTGAGGTAGTGGCCACCAATATGCCCGTCGAGACCGGTGTTTTCCCAGTTGCCGTAGTTGTTCGCTTTGGGTTCGATGCCTGCTTCTTTGAGATAGGGCGCTAAGAGGCGATCTGGATCCATCGCCAATATATACTGGATATTGGTGTCCTGAGCGTATTTGAACGGGCTCTTTAACAGGCGCACCTGGTCGAGAGGGAAAGTCTCCATCTCGTATGGCTGGGTGGGCTCTTGCTGTGAGCAGCCGGAAACTAGGATTGAGCTGAGGGTTAGGCTCAGGATTATTCTTTTCATCGCCTTCTCGTTGTTTGAATTTATTGTTTTGGTGCGTCTGGTGTTGTGGTCTTTGGCGCTTTGTAAGAGATCTTGTGGCGGCGCTACTGCCGGTAACTGTTTGCGAGACACGCCGTGTACCCATCCCTGGGGGGGCGGATGCGGCCGTCCTGGCCGCA
>NZ_LZDE01000210.1 GCF_002009015.1 Microbulbifer mangrovi
CGCTTCGTCAAAGCGGCCCTGATGGCGGTAGAGCACGGCCAATTCGTTGCTGGCAACCGGGTCCAGCGGGGCTGCGCGCAGGGCTTCGAGGAAAGATTCTTCCGCGTGCTTTTCGTCACCGGTACGGAAGTAGGCAATACCGAGGTTCACATAAGGTGCAGACAGACGCTGCTCGCGGGTGATAACACTCTGCAGCAGCTCGATAGCTTCCGGGTAGCGCTCACCCTGGATGTACTCCACGGCCTGCAGAAAGTCGCGGTTAACGCCGCCGGCGACCTTGACGTTCATGGGGTCAACCGGACGATTGGAGGTTTTGGGACCGCTGGCACAGGCGCTTAGCAACAATATCGCCACGCAGGCCACCGCGGTGAGGAGGCGTTTGCAGTTCATCATCCTTTATCCTCCTCGGTTTCCAGTTCGGCGATTACGGGCGGCTCTTCAGCAGACTCGGGTTCCGCGACCGCCTCTTCTTCCAGAGTCTCCGCAGGATTCTCCTGGGGAGCTTCCACAACTGGTTCCGCTGGTGCCTCGGCAACTTCCTCTGGCGCTTCCGGTACCGGAACGATAGTGGTCACAACGTTGCCCGCATCTTCCGGACGGTCGTAACGCGCAGGCACCAGCCCTGCGAGCTGACCGATACTTTTGCCAACCCAGCGGTTGTAGATACCGGCGGCCATCAGGTCGATGTTTTTCTCATGTACGGAAATCGCGCGCTCTTCGAACGGGTAGATCTGTTCTTCCAGCGCCAGTTCGTATTCTTCGAGCTCCATGGCACTCAGGTTGGTAGGACGCTCGGAGTCTTTAAGTGCACGGCTGAAGTGCAGGTAGATCTCACCCAGATAGAAAGTAGCTGCGGCAGTAACATCGGCGACCTGGTAATCGATCAGGTCACTGAAGGCGTTGACCGCGGCTTTCATACGCGTGCGCTTGGTGTTGAGGTTCTGCTCCAGTGGCGCGACCAGCGCAATCTCCCGGAACGCCTCGTACTTGGGCTCTGCCAGCTGCAGGGCCGCGCTACCTGCCAGATAGCGGGTGCGGTCGTTGCGCTCTTCGCCACCGCGGGCCTCGATACGCACGATGTCTTCCAGCGTTCGGAAGTAGGCCTTACGGTTGCCGCTGTTGTTGTAGATATCGGCAATTCGCTGCCGCGTCTCCAGCGCCGGCTCCATTGGGCTCGGGAACAGTTTGACGTAACGGTTGAGGACGGTGAGCGCTTTGTCATAGCTCTTGGCTGCGCTGTACAGATCTGCGGCCTGGGTGAGCGCTTCACGCCGCACGTCTTCGTCGTCAGACTCGCGTTCGATGCGCTCAAACTCGGCACCGGCCAGCAACAACTGGCCGCTTTCCTGGTAAACCACCGCGAGCTTTTTGGTGACTTCCTTTTGCAGCTCGTGTTCCGGGTGGTTGGTACGGAAGGCTTTGAGCACATCCGCCGCGCGGCTCCAGTTTTCCAGCTGGATCAGGGACGCCGCCGCATCGTATTCGGCGGTGGCGAGAATACTCGCGCCGGGCGCTGCATTGCGAATTCGCAGGAAGTGTTCGGCCGCAGCCAGGTGGTCTTCCGCACGGCGCGCTACGTCACCCTGCTGGTAAATCGCACCGGCCAGGTTGTCGACCAGATCAGCGCGGTCCTTGGCATCTGCGGCGGTCATGCCCAGAGCCTGGCGGTAGCCGGCTTCGGCATCCACGTAGGCTTCGGTATCAAACGAGGCGTGGGCCACCAGCAACCAGGCAGAGCGGCGGATCTCGTGTTCTGCCGCGGGGAATTTCTCCAGTAACAGGCGACCGTTCTGGATGGTTTCCGCAAAGCTCTTCAGCTTGTACAGGTCGTCCACCGCACCCAGCAACACCTGCGGCGCCTTGCCGTGTTGCGGGAAGGTTTCCGCAAAGGTCAGCGAGGAGCGAATGATTTCTTTCTGGATCGCGGTCTTCTGTGCGGTGCTGCCCTTGGCCAGGTCATTCTTCAGGTGCTCGCGATAGGCGAATACCGCGGCGTAACCGGCTTCACTCGCATCTTTATGCGTGTCGTACTGGTAGGCAGTGCGCTCGTATTCCTGCGCCGCGTTGAGGAAATCCTTGTTTTCCAGCATCAGGCCTGCGAGCTGGTAGTTGATTTCCGGTGCTTTCGGCTGGTCGGCGAAGGACTTGAGATAACGGCGATACCAGTGAATGGCTTCCGCGTAGTTCTCACCGCGCTTCTTCGCGAATTCTTTATCCTTGGGCTTCACATTCTGGTAAGCCGCATGGTAGTGGCTCGCCAGGTCGATCAGGTTGGTCTGCAGGAATTCCACCACGGTGGCGTACTCCTGGATATCGAATACGGTCCAGTACTTCGCGTCCAGAGCGTAGGTATTGGCAAAGTCTTTTTTCGCTTCCAGTACCAGACGGGGGAAGCCGCCCTTCTGGTAGATCTCGATTACACGAATGGAGAAGTCAGGAGAAACCCGGTGCAGCGGGTTGCGCTCCACAAAGGTATTGTAGGATTTCGCCGCGTCCTGGTAGCGACGCTTGTCGAGATAGTATTCACCCAGGTGGCTGTATACGTAGGACTCGTAATCCCGCGCACCCTTGCGGGTGAAGTAATCGACGATGGAATCCGCCCCGCCGAGATAGGAAAAGCTCAGGCTGATAACGCGGAAAGTATCCTCGATATGCTTGCGCTCGGTCTCGTTGGTCTGCTGTTCGAAGTCGTAGCCCTGCCCCACCTTGTGGTCGAGCATGCGCACGAAATCGTCCAGGGCCATTTCGTACATATCCTGCTTGAACAGGGCCCAGCCGCGCTTGTACAGCGCCAGCTCGTAAAAGCTGGAGGTCTCGCCCATATCGATGACGCGACCGTAGGACTCTTCGGCATCGAGGAATTTCTTGCGGGTAAAGTAGTATTCGCCAAGCCGGAAAAACGCTTCGTCCAGATGACGGGAGGCCGGGTACTTGGCGACCAGCTGACGCAGGACATTGACCGCTTCTTCAATCTGGCCAATCTCTTCATGAGCGCGGGACAGCTGATACATTACCTGGTCGTTGCGCTCGTACTGCGGATACTGCACCAGCAGCTTTTTATACAGGGCGATGGCTTCGCGGGCATTGGCGGCAAGCAATGCATCCGGATCGTCTCCCGGCAGGACTCCTCCGACGTCCGCACCCTCAATAGCCACTGACGCGGTAGCGCGGGCCTCGAAGTCCGCCCGGCTCTCGTCGCCGGTGCGGGCAACGCTGTCCAGCGCCGCTTCCGCCGCCGGGGTTGCCGCCGCCACCGCAGCGGCTTCGGGCGCATCCAGGTCGGCATTGGTACCGGCTGCTTTACGCACGCGCGCCGTATCCACCGCAGACGCGACTTCCTCTTCAGAAAGAATACGGGTTTCGGTGGAGGGCCGGTAAGCACCCTCTTCCGCCCGGTGAGCCTGCTTGATCTTGAGGTCCGCAATACGGCGGATGGCTTCCGGCGTCAGCGCGGTTTCGGGGGTTTCCTGCAGGTATTTCTGATAGCTGGCCAGGGCCTTCTCCAGGCTGCCGTCGATACGGGTTTCCCGGATCTCGATATCCACCTTCTGCAGGCTGCCAATGGTCTTGCCGTTGTTACTGGCACAGGCACTGAGCAGTATGGCCGCCGATGCGGCGGACACCATCACAATACGATTAATCTTCAGGCTGAGCGGTCGTTTATCCATTTTGCGCTTATTCATCGTCAGCCGCCTCTGCCGATTCGGCCCCGCCTTCTGCTTCGGGCGCTTCCAGCTCCGGCGGATTATCCGTGGGCAGCGGCTCGCCATCGGGGTTTGCCGCTGGCTCCGCTTCCTGCATCTGCTCTACCTGCACGCGGTACTGTTCGACCTTGCGCTCATCCTCGCGCTGCTCCTGCAGCTCGTTGGCGCGGTCGTAGCTGTCGGCAAGGGCAAAGCGAGCTTTGATCTGGTAGCTCTCCAGCTGTGCGCGACGCTCGTCGAGCTCGTTGATGGCGAGCTGCTCGAGCATGCTGCCCTGCCGCGCCATCAACTGATCGATACGGTCCTGGGCACGGTTAAGGCCACCGCGCAAAGAGGCGATCTGGTCGGTGTAACCCTCGTAGCTGTGGGTCGCCGCCTGGCGAGTACGCACATAACGCTGGTAAGTCTCCTGCAAAGTGGCGATCACGCCGTCCAGCTCCCGCAGGTTTTTGTAGGCTTTGGTGAGACGGTCATCGAATTCGCGGGACAGGCGGAACTTCAGTACACCCTCGAGGCGCGCGATGCGGTCGGTAGTCTCTTCACTGCTGAGGTTCGGGTTGAATTCGAGAATCTCGCGCATCTGCTCGAGAATCAGGCGCGCTTCGGTTTCATCACTTTTGGCCAGTAATTCCGGGCGACGGTTGACCAGCAGGTTATCGATACGCGCGGCGAGGCGCTGACGCTGCTCCAGACGCATCTTGATACGGGCGTCGATCTGGCGGAAAGCCACATCGAGGCCCGGCAGGATCGGCTCGTAATAGCTGCGACGCAGGGCGATGATTTCCTCGAACGCATCCAGGCTCTGCAGCCAGTCGCGGTTGCGCTCGAACAGATTGTTCAGGTCCTGGTAATTGCGCAGGAACTCCTGATAGTCGTTGGACGCCATCAGGTCCAGCAGGTAATGGGTTTCCGGTGCGCCCGGCAGTTTGCGCAGCTCCACCACCCAGTTTTTTACCTGGCTGGCTTCTTTGCGGCGCAGTGCTTCCAGCAGCTTGCCTTCACGAATGCTGGTGATGGACTGGGAGAGCACATCCACCTGCTCGCCGAACGCGTCCAGCGCCTGGCCGTAATTCACCGCCGCAGTACTGTGCACATCCAACTTGCCGTAGGCATAGGGCACCGCCAGCATGGCCTCGTGCACCGCGGCATCGGTAGCGCGACGCTGCTTGAGCATCTGCCAGGGCACCAGTGCGCGGTCGTAGCGACCCGCATTGGCCTCTACCCAGCCAGCTCCCAGCAGGGCCTGATCGGAAAATGGTCCGGAGAGCTGCACGCGGTCAAAGTACTGGCGCGCACGGTCGAACTGCTCTTCCTTCATCAGCTGGTTGCCCAGCAGCAAGTTGGTCTTGTCCTGCAGCGCCTGCCTGGCTGCACCGCTACCGGCATTGCGCCCCAGGCCATCCAGCACCAGCACGCCTTTTTCCGTTTCGCCAGCTTTCAGCAGTGCGATACCGAGGTTGTACTCGACAAAGCCCTGCAGGGATTTTTCGCCCTTCAGGTCTTCAAGCAGCTCTACCGCTTCGCTAAAACGGCCCAGCTGCATATACACCCGCGCGCGCAGGAACTGCTCTTTCGCGCGCACCCGCTCCGGCACCCGCCCCTGAATCAGCTCAAGCGCATGCAATGCATTGGCGAACTGCTGCTTCTGGTAATGGATTTTTGCCAGGCGGTAGGCGGCTTCGTTCTTGATCGGCTGTGCAACATTGCCCTGCAGCACCTGCTCCATGGCCCGCCCAGCTTCCTGGTGCATGCGGTAGGAGAGCTCCAGGTCGCCCACGGCGAATTCCGCCTGACCGAAGTGCACACTGAACGGATCCAGCTCGGGATCATCCAGCAGCCGGTGTTGCTTGATTTCGGTATCGAGGGCAGAGATGGCATCGACGTAGTTGTCCTGGTAGGCATTGAACAACGCCTCACCAAAGAACAGGTCTTTGAGCTCATCGGTATGCAGCGCGCCCGGATCCACGGGCGCTTTGGCCTGCACAGGAATACTGTGCAGCGAGGTCAGTGCCGACAGCGTAACGCCGGCAATTGCGCAGGCCAGACGGGGAAACATGCTTACCAGTCCTTGAAATTGATGGCTGACTGGGTTCCGGCGATCTGGATTTCAACAAATTTGGGCCCTACCGCCTTTTCCACGCTGAAGCTGGCGGTACCGCTGTACTCTTTGCCAGACTTGGATTTGCCGTGGTAACTGACCACCAGCGGATGAGCGCCGGTCTGCACGTTGGCGGTGTGGATACGCTGCACACCACCCTGCTGCAGGGCTTCAATTTCGCGATAGGTATAGAGATGGTGCGCAACCACCTGATTGCCGAGCTTGACCTCGACGGACTCGAGGCTGAACTCTTCGCCACTGGCACTGCCGGCCAGGGAGATAAAGAACGCGGCCTGGGTATTGGACGGGAACAGGAGCTTTTCTTCCAGCCGGTTAAGCTCGGAAGTCAGGCTGATAACGTCTTTCTTGACGTCCTGGATCTGTTCATCGAGACCGCGGATCTCTTCGCGGCTAACGTTCTGCGCATTCGCCAGAACGGACAGTGACATCAGCACTGCTGTTGTCAGAGTGATCAGAATTCTGCACATATCCCTAATACCTCAACCCCGCCCCTGTTTTTATTGGTCGCTACTGCAATGGACACAGGAGTGACTCGCCAAGGGATTGTATGGCAAGGACGCTATTGTGATATGTGAGGCGCTTCAAAACTAGCGCAGAGAGTTGGATAAGAATTTTTTCTTAAAATTCAAAGGACAAGCGTATATATCTAGATAATGTGACAGGTATCACGGCGACTGCACCGGGGCAAAGTGCGATGAAAATCACAAAGGCCCGATTATTCGGAGAAACACATCAAACTTTGTACAAATTTAATGCGACAGATCACATAAAGACTGCGCTGTAGCGACAGCAAGCACTTACTACTTGTAAGCAAGCGATTACTGTTTTCACACGGTTAGCTATTTTTAGTCAGTTGTATTTTTCTCAGCCAGCGATGTTTTTAGACGAGTGATCACTCACCATTTTTTCAACGCGCTCTCATCACTGCTGCGCGCTTCTACCCAGCTACTCTGAGTTTTACCATCGTCTCCCACCCCCACTTCTTTCTTCCAAAAAGGGGCGCGGCTCTTCAGGAAATCCATGATGAAGGCACAGGCATCCAGCGATGCCTGCCGGTGTGCGGAGGTGGTGCCGACAAAAACAATTTCGTCTCCCGCGGCGAGGGGACCAAACCGGTGGATCACCCGAATGCGCCCCAGCGGCCAGCGCTCGGCGGCCTCGCGGGCGATCCCGGCGAGTGCGGATTCGGCCATGCCGGGATAATGTTCCAGCTCCAGTACGCTGACACTTTTCTTTTGTGCCGCGCCCTCTTCCGAGTCGGCCACATAAAAATCCCGCACGTTGCCCACAAACATGGCTGTGGCCCCGTCGGAATAGTTGTCGCTGCGCAGCCGATTGTATTCCGCACCGGGATCAAACCCTTCCGCCTGCACCGAGATGGAGATATCCACAGCCATATCAGCCTCCGGTTACCGGAGGAAAGAAAGCCACTTCGTCGCCATCACTGATCGCCGCCTGCATATCGCACAGCTCTTGATTGACCGCCACCTGCAACTGTTCGTTGGACAGCGCCACATGCCAGGCTTCGCCCTTAGTTGCCAGACTGCTGCGCAGCTCGGCCACGCTGCCAAGCTGGTCTGCGGCCACATCTACCGCATCACAACCAAGCTGCTCCCGCAGGCTGGCAAAGAACAATACCTTGATCACGATGCGGACTCCGACTTTTCAGGTGTCCAGTGGCCGCGCTTGCCGCCGGTCTTCTCCTGCAGCTGGGTGGGCCCGATGACCATGGCCGGGTCGACGGCTTTGCACATATCGTAGATGGTGAGCGCGGCCACGCTGGCGGCGGTGAGGGCTTCCATTTCCACACCGGTGCGCCCGGCGAGTCGGCAGTAGCTGGCGATATGCACGGTATTGGCTGCGTCATCCAGTTCGAAATCGACCTGCACTTTGGTCAGTGCCATAGGGTGACACAGGGGTATCAGGTCCGACGTTTTCTTGGCGGCCTGGATGCCGGCGATACGCGCAGTGGCGAGGACATCGCCTTTCTTGTTGTTGCCGGCCTGCAGTTGCGCGAAGGCTTCTGCGGACATGGCAACGGCGGATTGGGCGCGGGCGGAGCGGTCGGTGATGTCTTTGTCGGTGACATCGACCATGCTGGCTTCGCCCTGCTGGTTGAGGTGTGTGAGGGTCATAGTGCTGATTACTTTGTTAAGTAGCCGACAAAGTTACACGGCATGTGCGAGGCGGTGAGCTGTTCCTGGAGCAGTTTGCTCCAGCCGGTTTTACATGCACCGGTGGAGCCGGGCAGGCAGGCGATTAGCGTGCGGTTGGCGAGTCCGGCGAGGGCGCGGGACTGGATGGTGGAGGAGCCGATTTCTTCGTAGCTCACTGCACGGAAGATTTCGCCGAAGCCGTCGATGTGTTTGTCGAACAGGGGGGCGAGGGCTTCGGGGGTGGAGTCGCGCCCGGCGAAGCCGGTGCCGCCGGTGGTGAGGATGACCTGAATTTCGGGGTCGGCGATCCACTCGGACACTTTGGCGCGCAGCAGGTATTTGTCGTCGATGACGATGGCTTTGTCGGCGAGGTTGTGGCCGTCTGCCTGCAGGGCTTCGACGAGGTATTTACCGGAAGTATCGTTTTCTTCGGTTCTGGTATCGGAGACGGTCAGAACCGCGATGTTCAGTTTTTGGTTGGGATTTTGGGGTTCGTGTCCCATGGTTTTGTGCTCCGTAGCTTCCTTTATTTGGGTGCTCTGTTCTGGGTACTGTGGCGATCGGTCATCGGGTGAAGGGCTTCAAGACCGCTGTAAACCCATCCCTGG
>NZ_LZDE01000211.1 GCF_002009015.1 Microbulbifer mangrovi
AAGCGCCCGTCCAGATAGTGCACATATTCGTGCTCCAGGTTCCAGATTGAAAACTCGGGGCGCAGCCAGGAGGCTTCGTGGGCGTAGAAGCTGGCCTGGTTACCCGGGTTGGAGGGCGTGCCTTCGATATACATACCGCCATTGTTGGTGTTAATGCCAAACAGGTCGTAGCCGTAGGTGTCGTACTGGTTGTAATCGTCAAACACCACTACCCGCAGGTCGGTGTTGTAGTCATCGGGCACGGGGATCTGGTTGGTTTGCAGGCGCTGGTGAAAGAGCGCTTCTTCCGCGGACAGGTCCGCACAGGTGGCGTTTAACTGACTGCCGGTCATATCCTGGGCGCGAATTTTGAGGGTGCTGCTACAGCTGTGCTGGATCGGCAATACCTGATCGATATCGGCAGCGGAGACATGTACGGCGGCAGAGACCGTCAGTACGCATAGTGAAGTCAGGGCGATCAGTCGAGAGTGGAGCATGGTGGTTTTCCCGTTGTTATCGTTTATTCGCAGGAGGCGCCAGTTGCGGCGCGAGTGCAGGCCTTGATTGTTATTGCATGCCAAAGCATTTAAATCTTAGGGTTAACTTTACTTTGGGTGCAATATCTTTTTATGGGTTGGCGCGAATTGCCACGATGCTGGGTGAGCAGGTCGGGTGGAAAGTAGGTTATGACAGGAATGGGTGAGATTGTGGCGCCTGTTTGAGCGAATGGATAACGCTTCGTCGCATCGACAACAAACGGGCAAGTGGGGAGCTATTCTCAAGTAAGGGTTTCTCCAACACTGGACTGAACTCTGTCTGGTGCCTTTCGCGCCACGGAGTAGGGGAAACGCCAAACCTAAAATGTAGTGGAAGTTTTTAGGTGACAGCATGACTTCAATACCGGCCACCAAAGCCGCCATCTCTGCCCTCAAAATCGAGCAGCGCGTAGAGCGCGATGTGAAAGCGGGCATTCCGGAACACGATCGTCGCAACCATACAGAGAGCGAAGAGGGACTGCGCTCGTACGTGGTGCGCGAAATCATCGGTCGGGTCCATGAAAATCGCCAGAATGAGCTGGACAAGGAGCTCGCCGACCGGAGCGAGGTGGAAATCCGCCAGTTGTTCCAGGAGCTGAAAAACACCGATGCACTGGTGGATAAAAAAATCAGTAGCCGGATGGCGAATCTGGTAAGTGGCCTCAAGCGCAGCGCGCAGGACTACTCGGCGGTGCGTATGGATCTGGAAATATTCCGCCACCGCAACGGCCTGACCCGCGAGGCGGTATATCGGGAATCCCGGATTCTGCACCACTCGGTGATCTTCTTTATCGTTATTCTTGAAACCGTGCTTAACGCGTTTTTCCTGTCCAAGGGCAGTGATCTGGGGCTCGTGGGAGGGTTCTTTCAGGCATTGATCATCTCTTTGATCAATCTGGGTTTTGCCGCATTTATGGCATTCTCCCTGCGCAACTGTTTTCACCAGAACTTGTTGAGGAAAACGGGTGCGATATTGCTGTGTACCGCAGTGCTGGCCGCGGCTGTTACCTTCGTACTGGGTGTTGGGCACTATCGAGAAGCGCTGGAACAGAATCCGTTTACTGCATCGCAGCTGGCAATGAGCAGCCTCTGGAGTCAACCCCTCGGTATTCAGGACTTCAATTCCTGGATCATGGTAGTGGTGAGCGGCATCGCTCTGGTATTGCTCACGGCGAAGTTTTTCGTGGTGGATGACCGTTACCCGGGATACACCGCAATTACCCGCCGTGTACGGACGCTGCAAAAAGCTTGGGGAGAAGCCTTCGAGGATGCCATTGAAAGCGCCAACGAGCTTGCCGAAGATATTCACGAAGTGCTGGCGGAAAAGGAAAAGACAATCCGCGCGCAGTTTATCCAGTTTAAGGCCAGTATCGAGCGCAGCGAGGAAATCCATCGCCATTACCACGAAGATATCGTCAAGGCTCAGGGGTTACTGGATGAATTGATCCGCTACTACCAGTCCTACTCCGCGCGTATGTTGAACCGGCGCGCGGCGTATTTTGGTGAGTTGCTGCGGTTTGAGCTGGACAAGCTGCCGCGCCTGAATACCACCGGATTGGAGCAGCACCAGCGCGATCTCGCCGCCTTTGAAGCATTGATGGATGAGCTGGACGAAGTGTACACCGGGGCGATTGATACGGTGAATGCACGCTGTGAATCAGCGCAGGAGTCACTCGCTACCCTGGTGGACAAGCTCGAGCTGGATTACGGCCTGCGGAGGGCGTAATGACAATTTGGAGACGCGCGCGCAAGCGCCGCGCATCGGGACGTCGCGGCGGGCTTTCCGGCGAGGATAGAAAGGGCATTGCCGTTTTCTCCCTGTGCGCCGCAGCCCTGGTGGCGCTCGGCATCTTCACACTGCAGGTGGTGCGGGCCCCGGAGCGGGATTACGACAAGGTTACCCTGTGCAACCCGCACCTGCCGCGGTTCGCCCAGCATATTGTGGTGATCGACGCTTCCGATACGCTCTCGCCGCACCAGACCCACTTCCTGGATACGCACCTCTCGGGCTTGCTGGCGTCCGCGGCAGTCAATGATCGCTTCTCGATCTTTGTACTGGATGAGCATTACAACGGCTTGTCTGAACCCGTGGTGGACATGTGCAAGCCTCGTGCAGGTGAGGATGTCAGTGCGCTGACCGCAAACCAGCAATTTGTGCAGGCGCTCTATCGAGAGCGTTTTGAACAGCCGCTGGACCAGGCCATTGCGCGCGCGGTATCCGCGGGGGAGCAGCCGGTCTCGCCGATCTATGAGGCGCTTTCTGATGTGGCCGCGCTGAATCACTTCGACCCCGCGGCGGAGAATGTCCACCTCACCATTGTCAGCGACATGATCCAGAATTCCCGCGCCGGATCGGTCTTCAAGCGCGGATCGGCGGCCATCGACCAATTGCCATTAATCGACCTGCGCCGCGCCCAGACCCGTGTGTTCTGGCTGGATCGGGAAAAGTACCAGCGCTACCAGACCGCAGAACTGGAGGCCAGCTGGCAGGATTACCTGGGCAGTGTTTCCCGCCTGGAGCGGATACAGCGGGTGCGGGATTAGAATCTGGTTCCCGGTTTCTCCGGAGAATGTCACCGACATCCTCTCCTGCGCCCTTCTGAAACAGAAGCTTCAAGAAACAGCCGCCGCTTTGTAAAAAAACTCAAGCAAAGTTTCCCCCATCAACATGGCCACAACCAATGATGGGACTTGCCAATGAGTAACCGCTATCGCGCACTGTGGATTTCCGATGTTCACCTGGGCAGCCGGGACAGCGAGCCGCAACGGCTGGCGGACTTCCTCGCCCAGAATACGGCAGACACGGTGTACCTGGTGGGCGATATCTTCGATATGAAAGCGCTCTCCCAGGGCAAGGGCAGCTGGTGCCACGCCTCCAGCCTGCTGCTCAGTATGCTTTCTGAAATCAGCTGCAATACCCCTGAAGTTATTTACGTCCCCGGCAACCACGATGCGCCCATGCGCAGCTGGGCCGGCAAACGCCTGGGCAATATCCGTGTGGAGCGTGAGTGGATACACACCGCTGCTGACGGTAAACGCTACTGGGTAACCCACGGCGACCAGTTCGAACACCACATCCAGATCAATCCGGTCAGTTACCACATAGGGGATCAGAGTTATTACCTGATGCTGCGCTTCAATCGCTGGATCAATTACTGGCGCAGCCGCTTTGACAAGCCTTGGTGGTCTCTCGCCAACCATGTAAAGAATCGCGTAAATGCGGCGCGCCGGATGATGCACAAGTTTGAGGAGGTAGCGATTCGCGAGACTGGCCGGCGTGGTTTTGACGGCATTATCTGTGGGCATATCCACCGCGCCGGTATCCGGCACAGCGCGGTGCAGAAAAGCGCCGTTACTTATGCCAACTGCGGGGATTGGGTGGATTCAATGACTGCGGTAGTGGAAGAAAAAAGCGGAGCACTGAATATTCTGCACTGGCATCGCACGCCCAAAATTGCCCGCATCATGACAGAGGCGGTAGCCGCATGATTCAACTGGAAAACCTGTTGCAGAAAAACCCCTGGTACAGTGCGGCACCCGAAAGCCCGGCTCGGCGCCTGGTATCGGCGACGGTTAAGAAGATCTGCTGTGAACAACAACTGCAGCAGTTCGGTCGAGAATTCCCCCATCTGGGCGGGCTTGATTTTGTCCGTCAGGTATTCCGCTCTTTCGATTTTCGTTATGACGTAACACCTGCAGAGCTGGAGCGTATACCTGTCAGCGGTCCACTGGTGATCGTTTCCAATCATCCGCTGGGCAGTCTCGACGGGCTGGCACTGATCGATATGGTGGCTCGGGTTCGAAAAGACGTGAAAGCCGTGGCTAGTCAGCTGCTGTGGAATATTGAACCGCTGCGAGGCTACCTGCTCCCGGTGGATAACTTTAATGGTCGCACGCGCCGTGAAGATGTCGAGGGCATATACAGTCATCTGCACGCCGGCGGCGCGATCGTTGTATTTCCCGCAGGAGAGGTGTCCCGCCTGAGCCCGCAAGGGGTGCGCGACGGCACTTGGAACCCGGGCTTTATTCGCTTCGCCGATAAGACCAATGCCCCCATTTTACCGGTACAGGTGCGTGGCAGAAATTCCCTGTGGTGGTACGGCCTGTCCATGGTCAACAAGCCACTGTCCACCCTGTGGTTGATCCGAGAGATGTTCAAACAGGTGCGTAAAGGGATCGATATTCGCATCGGTTCGCCGGTGACACCGGAGCATTATCGCAGCTGGCCCATGGCGCCGCGCGCCAAGGCCAAATTGTGGAAAAAGCAGGTTTACCGCCTGCATAAAAATCCCCAGGGTCTGGCTCCAGAGCCGATCGCCGGCGCGGAAGTCGCATCGGAAGTCGCTGCTGTACTTGGGGAGTGTGAGACGCTGGTGGCCCAGAGTGAGTTTGAGGTGAAACTCTATCGCCAGAAATCTGATTGCCCTGTCATGCGTGAACTCTCGCGCCAGCGTGAAATCGCCTTTCGCGCAGTGGGGGAGGGTACCGGCAACAGTCGCGACTGGGATGCGTTTGATGCCTGGTACGACCATCTGTTGCTGTGGGACAGAGAGCGCCAGAAACTGGCCGGTGCCTATCGCCTGGTGAGTACCGATGGGCTGACTGCGGACAAAATCTACAGCACCACCCTGTTCAATTACTCCCGCTCTCCAGAGGAATGTCTGCCGGCCTCAGCGGAGCTGGGGCGCAGCTTTCTGATGCCGGAGTACTGGCGTAGCCGCGGATTGGACCTGTTGTGGTGCGGCATCGGTCAGTGGATTCTACGCAATAACCGTCGCTACCTGTTCGGCCCAGTTTCCATGCCCGGTAACTTCTCCCGCCGCGCTAAATCCGCCATCGTGCGTTACTTCCTGCATCACTTCGCTACCCGGCAACCCATGGGTAACGCGCGTTTACCATTTATCGAAGCTCGCGCGGATCTGCCGGAACTTTCCGGTGATGCGACTGACGATATGCTGCAGCTGAAGCAAGTCCTGAAGCAAGAGGGCGTAGTCTTGCCCCCGCTTTTCAAGAAGTACACCGCTGTTACTACTCCCGGTGGTACCAGTTTTCACGCATTCAATATTGATCCGGATTTCTGCGATTCGGTAGATGGCCTGGTCGTGGTGGATCTGGAAAAAATGGATCCCAGGTTTGCCAAGCGTTACCTGGTATCGCATTGAAACCGAGAGTGATCGGCTGGTTTAAGGGATTCCGTATTTCTTGGCGAGCCGATCGATATCTTCTCTTGATCGACTTCTAATCGAGCATTTGATTTGGAAGCGCTGTCGATATCCCCCGGCAGCAGTTGCTTTTCTTCCCAGCAACGATCCCCTCTCTGGAAGAAGGTTCCGGTATTGGTCGTGAATTCTGTATCCCGGGATTCAAACTTGTGCACCCTGTTGCGCTCATTTTCCAGCTGTCTCAACAGCTCCGGATCGAATACGGTCGAGCGAGACTTCGCTCCACTTTTATCAACCCTGTAATTAGTGGCCGTTGGTCGCCGCGGGATAGGGACGTAGAAGAGGGAAGAGTAGCCGGTGACACGAGGCGTATATATCAACAGTTTATCGGATTCAGAGTGATATTTTGAAAACGCGATAGCGACTTGGTTCCTCCGCGGGTCCTGCAGGCGGATATCGAATTTGTCAGGACATCCGGCGCAGCTTTCCCTTCGGCAATCTTCTGGTCTGTTACGCTTGTGTTTCCTGTCCTTTCGCACCCGGGATAACTTCTATGAAACAGTGGTGTCCGAAAGTAGTCATCGCTGTCCTGCTGCTGATTTTGGCGCAGGTGTTTTCTATTTCTGGTTTCGCGCAAGAAGTGGAAGACGCTACCGAATCCGGTGAGCTGGATCAGCCGCACATTGCACAGCTCTCGATCAATGGTCCTATTGGTCCAGCCACTACGGATTACCTGGTCCGCACCAGCGAAGCGGCCCGCGAAAATGGCGCTCGTCTTATAGTTGTGAATATGGATACGCCGGGCGGGCTGGATGCCGCCACCCGCGACATTATCCAGCATATTCTTGCCTCGGATATTCCTTATGTAACCTACGTCACTCCCGCAGGTGCCCGCGCTGCCAGTGCTGGCACCTATATTCTTTACGCCAGTCATGTTGCCGCCATGACGCCCTCGACCACCTTGGGTGCCGCTACACCGGTGCAGATAGGCGGCATGCCAGGGCAGCAGGAGCCGCAACAAGCGCCAGAGCAGAAACCGGAAAAGACATCGCAAGAGTCCGAGCAGGCGGACTCAAAGGATAAGACTGGGGAGAGCAAGCCCGAAAAGCAGGGCGGTACCGCGATGGAGCGTAAAGTCATCAATGATTCGGTGGCTTATATCCGCGGACTGGCCAACCGCCATAATCGGAATGCCGACTGGGCAGAAAAGGCGGTGCGCGATGCGGCCACCCTGACCGCGAAAGAGGCGCTGGCGGACAATGTCATTGATGTGGTTGCCGACAACCGGCAGCAATTGCTTGTGCAGTTGGCCGGTCGCGAGGTGGTGATGGCCTCGGGTAAAAAGAAAATCACCGCGGCAACCACAAAGCTTCCGGTAGTGGCCTACGAGCCTGACTGGCGCAACGAACTGTTATCCCTGATCACCAACCCTCAGGTGGCTTACATCCTGTTATTGGTCGGTATCTACGGGCTGATTTTCGAGGGCTACAGCCCGGGTGCCATTGTGCCGGGGGTGGTTGGCGTCATTTGTCTGCTGCTGGCCTTTTACGCGTTACAGGTCCTGCCGATCAACTATGCAGGATTGGCATTGATTGTGGTCGGTGCATTGTTGATTGCCGCGGAACTGTTTGTTCCCAGCTTCGGTGCGCTCGGAATTGGTGGCGTAGTGGCACTGGTGATCGGCTCCGTGTTGTTGATCGACAGTGACGTACCGGGCATGCAGGTTTCCAAAGGCTTGATTGGCGGTATTGCGGGTGTCAGTGGACTGGCGCTGCTTGGGATTCTGTATGCGGTAGGCAACAGCCTGCGCAAACCGAAGGTCGCGGCAAATCAGGCGATGGTGGGGCGCACTGCTGTAGTGTCAGAGGTCGAGCCCAGTTTGCTGGTGAAAATTGATGGAGAAATCTGGAACGCCCACTGCGATAACCTGCTGACGGAAGGGCAGCTGGTGCAGGTAGTGGCAGAGCAGGGACTGGTCTTGCAGGTACAACCGGAATAGGGAATAACGGGAGCAGGTTTATGGTGAGCTATTTTGCGAGTCTATTAGCGCTGGCGGTTGTGCTGCTGGTGATGTATGCCATCCGGGTGCTGCGGGAGTACGAGCGCGCGGTGGTGTTTTTTCTGGGCCGCTTCCAGGCGGTAAAGGGCCCTGGGCTGATCATTATCATTCCCATCATCCAGACCATGGAGCGTGTGGATTTGCGCACGGTGGTGATGGATGTACCCACACAGGATGTCATCAGCCGGGACAATGTTTCGGTCAAGGTGAATGCCGTTGTGTATTACCGGGTAATCGATCCACAGTCTGCGATCATCAATGTGGAAAACTATCACGAGGCGGTGAGTCAGCTGTCGCAAACGACCCTGCGTTCGGTGCTGGGTAAGCATGAACTGGACGAGATGCTGTCCGAGCGGGACAAGCTCAATGTGGATATCCAGAAAATTCTCGACGAGCAGACTGATGCCTGGGGCGTGAAGGTTACCAACGTGGAGATCAAGCATATCGACCTGGACGAGAGCATGATCCGCGCCATTGCCCAGCAGGCCGAGGCAGAGCGTTCGCGGCGGGCGAAGGTGATTCATGCAGAGGGGGAAGCCCAGGCGGCGGCAAAGCTTACCGAGGCCGCGGATCAGCTCTCCAAAAACTCAAATGCGATTACGTTGCGTTATATGCAGACGTTGATCGATATTGCCGGGGAGCAAAATTCCACGATCGTGTTTCCGCTGCCGATGGATTTGATAAAACCTTTACTTGACCATCAAAAGAGGCACGGTAGCTGAGCGTTGTGGCTCCGCTTAGATGAAGCGCTTTACCTTCGGTTTGAGGATATGCGTTTCATCAATATGAACGGATTTGGCTGGTGGTGAGAGAGGGCAGAGGGTGACGTTAAGGGCAAGTGCCGGGGGTGGGTTTTCAGGAGCGTCGCAA